>CAZOAT010000005.1:0-59949 GCA_964577965.1 uncultured Gemmatimonadaceae bacterium
GCGCGCAACCAGATCCCGCATGTAGGCGCCCTGCCGGCTCCGCCATTCGCTGTCCATGATCGGACTGACGAACATCATCTCACGCGGCCCTTCGGGCGGCGGGACGAAGAGTTCGTGAACGAGTACGAGCTCCACTCGTGTCTGATTGCGCCTGGCTACGCCAATTGCGGCGTGAATGGCACCCTCACTGAACTGCGAGCCGTCTAGTGGAACAAGGATCGGGCGTGTCATGGTCCTGTCCTCTGTTGTGGTTTTCCATCTGAGTCCACATCTGAAGGTCGCGGATCCAGCGTGCGAGGGCAGTCAGGATCGTGCCGATTATGGATGAGGGTTCAGTACCCGTTTGGTAGGGGGTATGACTACCGGACTTCCCGTGGTGGATGGGGTGCCTTCGCGCATCTCCTTTTCCCCGCGGATGTTCAGAATGCCGCCCTCGAAGTCGAGATGAATGCATCCCGGAAGCGTTATCTGTCGGCGGGGAGGCGCATTCCGCGTAGGGAATCGGGGTAGTTTTTTCGGTCAACTCGCCTGACAGACGGGAGTTTCCCCGGGCCGTAACATCTTTCCAGCGCACGGCACCACCACAGGAGAAACCCGATGCTTACGCTCCAGGACATCATGACACGCGACGTCTTCACGGTATCGCCAGATCTCTCTCTTGCCGATCTGCTGGAGCTGCTCTCCAGTCGACACATCGGTGGCGCGCCGGTGGTCTCGGGCGGAAAGGTGGTCGGTGTCGTTTCCGCAACCGACCTGCTCTCGTTCGCTGCGACGCTCACCGCAAAACGAGAGGGACCCGACAGCGGCGACACACCTGAGCGGTGGGAGGATGACGGCGAGGTTGAGACCTTTGACGCGGAAGAGCCGTCGTCCCGATACTTCACGCATCTGTGGGAGGAAACTCCCGAGGCGCTCGATGTTGAGTGGGAGGAGGTCGCATCGGACGGCCGCAACGCGATGCACGAGTATACGGCCGCGGATGTGATGTCGCGTGACGTCAAGTCACTGCCACCGCTCACAGAGGTCGCCGCAGCCGCAGAGTTCATGAACGCGTCCGGAATACATCGGGTGCTCGTGATGACCGACAGCCATTTGGACGGCATCGTGTCCAGCATGGACATCGTGGACGCGGTGGCGAAGCACGAGATCCCCGCACCTCAGATCGTGTACTCCCGTGTACGGGAGTTCGAGTCTGACTGGTCGCACGAGCCGATCGTACCCGACGTAAACGGCAGGGACTGACCGTCACACTCGATGCTGAACGGCCCGCGGCCCGGCACAAGCCGGGCCGCGTTGTATCAAGGTATCGTTCTCGGAATCGGCACCAGCTTCAGGCGCTCGATGCCCCGCCTGCGCGTGCACGCCGAAGGAGTGGTTTCGCAGTGTGCACGAGGACGATGACCAGAACCGTACCGGCCAGCGATAGCAGCAGCAGGGTAACCGCCCTGGCTCCGACGCCGGTCCCCCACGTGACCACCCAGGCAGCGAGCAGGACGATCACCGTCTGGTGCACCAGATACCACGTGAGCCCCGCGCGCCGACCTTGCTCGAGCGCCGCCGTGTTGCTGTTCAGGTAGCGGCGCCCCAGTCCGAGCACCCCGACGACGCAGCTCCATGCACCCACGGCATACACAGTCCAGAACGCCAGCGCCCACCACTCAGAAGTGGGGGGAAGCCGGGAGGGAACCGCACCAATCCAGGCCAGGGTGATCAACCCGGAGATTCCCACGACGCCGAGTGCGAGGAAGTGCCGCCACTGCCGGTCCACGTTGCGACCGAAGCCCGGCTCGGCTGCGAGCACGAACCCATAGGCGTAGAGAACGAACAGAATCGACCGGCCCGACCAGTCCGCCAGGAGAAGATTCCGCCTGCCGAACGCGAACCAGAAAAGGTACCGCTCCACGAGAATTGGGATCGCAAGCCATAAGAGTCCCATTGGGCCACTCGAAATCCGCGCGAGCCACTCAAGCTGCCCCCGGCCGCGCTCACCGCGCCAGAAACGGAACAGCGGGAGCGCAAGCAGCGAGTAAGCGACCAGGTAGCCGAGGAACCACAGGTGATGCCACGAGAAATTGCCGACGGGATATATCCCACCTTCGAAGAAGCGCGGGTAGAACTCCAGGAAGTTGCCGGCAAACTGCCCGTACAGTCTCCGCTCGGCGTATACCTGAGGGGGAACGAGCACCAGAATGCCGATAATCAGCGGAATCAGAATGCGCGTGACGCGATCGCGGACGTACTCAGCGTTGCTGCGTCGTCGCAGCGAGTACCACGCGCTGGTGCCGGCGAGCATCATGAACAGGGGCATGATCCACGGGGCCATGAACACGACAACGGCACCGAGGACCCGGCTTCGCTCCGGGCTACGGATGTGCCAGTGATCCCACGGGTTGAACGGGGAGAACACGTGAATCACGAAAACACCGAGGAGGGCAAGTACGCGGAGCCAGTCCACATACGCCACCCGATCGCCGCTTCCGAATTCCGGTGGCTGCTGCGATGCTGCAGGCTGATAGCTTTCGGCCATGCCTCCACAGACGTTTATCTACGTGATGAAGGACCTGCGCAAGGTCGTACCGCCTTCCCGGGAGATCCTTCGCGGCATCTGGCTGTCCTTCTACTACGGCGCGAAGATAGGGGTTCTCGGCGCCAATGGCGCGGGCAAGTCCTCACTGCTGCGCATCATGGCAGGGGAGGACCACGACTATCAGGGCGAAGCGTGGCTCGCTGACGGCATGCGCGTCGGTTACCTGCCACAGGAACCGCGGCTCGACGAGTCGAAGGACGTGCGCGGCAACGTGGAGGAAGCGGTGAGGGAGACGCGCGGCCTTCTCCAGCGCTTTGAAGCGATCTCCATGAAATTCGCCGAGCCGATGGATGACGCGGCGATGCAGAAGCTCCTCGATGAGCAGGCGCGCGTGCAGGACGAGATCGAAGCGAAGAACGCGTGGGAGCTGGACAGGAAGATCGAGATCGCGATGGACGCGCTGCGCCTGCCACCGCCCGATGCTGACGTGACGACGCTCTCAGGAGGCGAAAAGCGTCGCGTTGCGTTGTGCAGAGTTCTGCTGGAGCAGCCGGACCTGCTGCTGCTGGATGAGCCGACAAATCACCTGGATGCGGAATCCGTTGCGTGGCTGGAGCGCCACCTCGCTGAATTCCCCGGGACGATCGTTGCGGTGACGCACGACAGGTATTTCCTCGACAACGTTGCCAAGTGGATCCTCGAGCTCGATCGCGGTTTCGGTATGCCGTACGAGGGGAACTACACGAGCTGGCTTGAACAGAAGAAGAACCGGCTTGCAACGGAGGAGAAGCAGGAGTCGGCACGGCAACGCACCCTGCAGCGGGAGCTGGAGTGGGTGCGTATGGCGCCAAGGGCGAGGCAAGCCAAGGGCAGGGCACGACTGCAGCGTTTCGAGGAGCTGGAGAAGGAGGCGCGCAGCGACAAGCTGTACCAGCACGAAATTGTCATTCCGCCGCCGCCGCGGTTGGGCAACGAGGTCGTCAACGCGCGCGGATTGCGTAAAGCCTATGGCGAAAAGCTGCTCTTTGACGATCTGACGTTCTCGCTGCCGCGTGGCGGGATTGTTGGAGTGATCGGGCCCAACGGCGCGGGCAAGACGACGCTGTTCCGCATCATTGCGGGACAGGAGCGGCAGGATGACGGCGAGCTGGAGATCGGCGAGACCGTGACCGCGGCTTACGTGGATCAGTCCCGCGAGCTGGATGCCACGAAGACCGTGTACGACGAAGTCAGTGGCGGACAGGATCTGATCGATGTCGGCAAGCGCGAAATGAATGCACGCGCCTATCTCTCGACGTTCGGATTCCGCGGCACCGACCAGCAGAAGAAGGTCGGCAAGCTTTCGGGCGGCGAACGAAACCGGCTGCACCTGGCCAAACTCCTAAAGAGTGGAGGCAACCTGCTGCTGCTCGACGAGCCGACCAACGATCTCGACGTTGACACGCTGCGCGCCCTCGAAGATGCCCTGGTGGATTTCCCCGGGTGCGCGGTCGTCATCTCGCATGACCGGTGGTTCCTCGACCGCCTCGCGACGCACATCCTCGCATTCGAAGGCGACAGCGAGGTGGTCTGGTTCGAGGGGAACTACCAGGCGTACAAGGAGGACTTCAAGCGGCGCAAGGGAGTGGACGCCGAGCAGCCGCATCGGATCGCCTATCGGAAGCTGGTCAGGGCGTGAGTGTGAAGTTGGACGCTCCGGCAGGCAAGGACGTTGGATGAGCGACATCTCACTTCTCGTGTACGTTTCGGTGACGTTCCTCGTCGGCTTCGCCTGCTTCGGCGCGGTGCTCGTCCTGGCTCAACGGCGGCTCGACCACCTCGAGCGCGCTTTTCTGCTTTTCTATGGCGCACTGAGCATTCTCGTAACGGGAAGGCTGCTTCTCACCTTCGTGCTGACAGTCCCCGGCGAATCGGCTTCAACGCGGTTCGCAATGGAGTACGTGGAGAGCTTCGTCGGGCGCTATGGAGTGATGTTCGCGCTGCCCTATCTCGCACATCAGGTGTTCGGTGTCTCGAGCCGTCGGCGTAATCAGATCGTTCTCGCAATCACACTTCTTGCAGCGGCTGGTCAGCACCTTACCGAATTTGGCATTGGCGGGCGGTATGATCGGGCCGGTGATGTGGCCGAAGACGCGTTGTTCGCGGGAGTGGTGGCGTACACACTCCTGTTGGGTGCCCGCCATCTCAACGAGGGTGGCGTATACCGTCCCTTTGCGGATCGCTTTCTCCTGCTGCTTGTGATGGGCCTCCCAGGGATCGTGCACGACCTGTTCCTGAGCGAGGGGACTGAATGGCGGTTCTACCCTCTCTGGTACTGCGTGATGGGGGTCGTCCTCACCAGCGCGTTGGTCGGCAGACGGTTCTCCGTGGACCACGTCGTTCCGGTAGAGTGGGGCCTGAGCCAGCGGGAGGAGGAGGTGGTCCTCCTCGTTCGACAGGGACTCAGTAACCGCGAGATTGCTGACGCACTCAGCATCTCGACCAACACGGTCAAGACTCATCTGCGGGCGATTTTCGACAAGAGCGGCATTCGTACCCGCATCGGTTTGATTGCCAGAGTACCCGCACCGAAGTCGCTGGCCCGCCCTTCGGACTCAGCTGTCGCGATCTGAGCGTATCGGAGCCAGATTGAACCAATGGGGTGAGTAGAATCATCCCAACGGGCGATTGTCAGCTGTCGCCGCACCCCCCACTGTCCATGCGTGGATCTGCAAAGACATCTCCTTGCATGGAGGCAGTGTGACAATTCGTCCCGGGCGGCTACCGCTCGCAATCGTTGTAGCCAGCCTTCTGATCACGGCAGCGCCTGCCGGTCCCCAGTCCGCACGCTCCGGCTTCCCTGCTCGTGTGCTCATCACGAACGACAACGGTATCGAGGATCCGAAGATTGTAGCGCTGGCCCGGGCCTTCGCTCGGCACGCGGAAACGTGGGTGGTCGCGCCAGCCATGGACCGCAGCGGCAGCGGGGGTTATCTGACCGTGACGAGGACCGGTGCACTCACCGCGGAGCGTCGCGATCTCGGGCACGGAATCCAGGCTTTCGCCGTGGATGGCTATCCGGCTGACTGTGTGGTCCTCGCGCTGCTGGGTCTCATGAAGGAGAGCCTGCCAGACATCGTGATTTCCGGGATCAATGGCGGGGCTAATCTCGGCGCAGACTGGTTTGGTTCCGGGACCGTTGGTGCTGCGCGGATTGCCGCCCTGGCCGGGATACCGGCAATCGCTGTTTCAGGTCTCGACGACGATCTGCCCGGCGCAGTGGAGGCGGCGGTCGATTGGGTTGTTCGCCTCGTTGGAAGTCCCGTGATTCAGTTCGTCGATCCGCCGGATTACCTCACGATCAGCTTGCCACGTCTATCGCCTCATCAGATTCGCGGGGTGCGCGTGACGGACCGGGCTCCGCTCAGGGTCGTCCCGAGACTCAGGGCGGAGGGTCCGACAACCTGGCGCGTGGTTGGTACGGACGAGGTCGGCCCGCCGAAGCCAGCCGACTCCGATCAGGCGATCTGGGAGGAAGGCTACATCGTAGTCGTGCCGATGCGGGCTGACGAAGTCGATTTCGAGCGCCTTGTGCGGTGGCGCCGCCAGGGCGTGTCCTTCCCGGCATGGCTGAAAGACGGACCGTAGGTAGCCGTTCTTGCTGCCGCCCTTACCACTTACAAAAGCTGGGGCGGGAGGACTCGAACCTCCAACTTCCTGATTAACAGTCAGGCGGTCTGCCAGTTGACCTACACCCCATCGCGCCTCAGCCTTCGCACACCTACCTGCTACTCCGCGTCCGACTGATCGTTCACCGCGGCGGTAACAGGCCGGTCACGCCTAGCGCAACAGCGGCTCCAGCTCCGCGGCGGTCGTCGGACCCGTGGCGTCGCGCGGGGCGGCGCGCTCTGCGGCGACCTCCTGCGGAGTCACGGCGCTCGCGTTGTTACCCCATGCGCTGCGCACGTAAGTCAGCACGGCGGCTGTCTCGTCGTCGGACATCGCGATCCCCATCCCGCCCGGTGGCATCACACCGTTGTATTGCACCCCCTTCACCGTCACCGGTCCCTGCATACCGTTCAGCACGACGCGGATCGGCACAGCCTTGTTGTCCGCGAGTGCGTATTCCGAGCCGACCAGGGGCGGGAAGGCACCCGCGAGACCCTGACCATCCGCCTGGTGGCAGCTCACGCACCGCTGCTGATACAGCTGCTCCCCGCTCCCTGCGGCTGCTACCGCGGGTGTACCGGCGGGCTCCGCATCTCCCGGTTGACGCTCCGCGCCCCCACAGGCGATGAGTGCGGGAACGAGAGCCATTGCTGACAGAGTGACTGTCCACCTGGCGACGCTGTGAAGACTCCTCCCCTGCATGTTGCCTCCGCTATTAGAGCTGAACTGCTTCCGGGCGAATGTTCGCATTATGAACGTGCGCAGGGTGGAAGCGATGCGCAATTGTCGTGAAAGAGAATCCCGCCTCCCTGTTGAGCCTCGGTACAAGCCTGTAGTTATCAGCGCGTGAAAAGGCTCGCCCTTTACGCGCTCTTTCTATCCATTGCAGCCATCTTCGGCGCCTATATCCGGGTGCTGCTGGTGGGCGCACCCCCCGGATGGGCACCCTGGGTCGTGGCGCTGGCCACGGCGGTTGCGATGCTCGCCACAATGGTGCTGGGGGCAACGCGCGCCGGCCGCCGCAATGCCGGTCTGGGCGGTCTCGCTATTCCTTTTCTCGTGACGTTTCTGCTCGTCGCCGGAGGCTTCGTCCTGGCCCTCGTCCTTCCGGCGGCCGGTGAGCCGCTCGTGCTCGGGCTGCCGCGGCGGGCGGCCGTCGTTCTGTACGGGATCGGCCTCCTGCCGCTGGTCGTCCTGCCGGTAGCGTACGCACTCACGTTCGATGAAATGACGCTGAGCGAAGAGGACCTCGAACGTGTGCGCAGGGCCGCGCTGGCCGCCCAGAACGAAGCGCATGAGCGGGAGTCCCGCGTGTGATCACGCTGTCGCTGGCGTTGCAGACGACCGCGCTGCCACGGCTGACTCAGCCCGCGGTGCTCGCGGTCGCCGTCCTGTATTTCGCTGGCGTTGCGCTGATCGGCGCGTGGGCAGCGCGCCGGACACGCACGGCGAGCGATTTCTTCGTGGCGGGACGCGGCATAGGGCTGCTGCCTCTCGCTCTGGCAGCCATGTCCGCAACGGTTTCCGGTTTTGCGTTCATCGGCGGACCCGGGTTCGTGTACACAGCTGGCGTCGGAGCGCTGTTCCTCGTCCTCTCGGCGTCCATCACGAGCTCTATGACAGCCTGGATTCTCGCGACGAGGCTGCGTCTTCTCGGCGAGGTGCGTGGCCTCATCACGCTGCCGGACGCCATCCGCGTCCGCTACCGCTCACCAGCCGCGCAGGGACTCGCCGCGATTGCAATCCTCGTCGGTGTCGTTGGCTACATGGCGACCAACATCCTCGCACTCGGTCTTGTCATCGATGCGGTATTCGGAACGGGACTCGGAACCGGGATCTGGCTCGGGATGGGCGTGACGCTCGCGTACTCCGTGGCCGGGGGAATTCTGGCTGGAGTGTACACGGATGTGCTGCAGGGTTCGCTGATGGCTGTCGCCTCAGTGCTCGTCTTTCTCTTCGCGCTACAGGTTGGGGGAGCCGGTGAGGGTCTAGCGGGGATAAGCGAGACGGTCAGAGCGGTTGACCCTGAATTCTTCGGCCCCTGGGGGAAGCTCGCGCCGATAGCCGCGCTCTCGTTGTTCTTCGTCTTCGGCATGGGCTCGCTCGCACAACCGCACGTGGTGCACAAGTTCTACATGCTGCGGGACCCGCGGAAACTCAAGTGGTATCCGCTCGCCATGTCGGTCGCCCTTGTGACGACGCTGCTGCTGTACTTCGCGGTTGGAGTGGCGATGAAGGCGCTGTCCGTGCGCGGGAGCATTCCCCCACTCGTGAACCCCGATCAGGCAACTCCGCTGTTCCTGCTGCGCTTCACTCCTGTGCTGCTTGCTGCGCTGGTGTTCTCCGGTGTGGCCGCTGCGATCATGAGTACGGTCAACTCGTTCATGAACATCGGTGCAGCGGCCGTCACGCACGACCTGCCGCGCGCCTTCGGGCGACAGGTCGGCAACGAGCTCCTGTGGGGGAGGATCTCCACCGTGGTGATCTCGGTTCTGGCCGCAGCGCTCGCTCACAGCTCAGGTCTGCTCGTCGCGTTCCTCGGGATCTTCGGGTGGGGGCTATTCGCATCGACGCTGGTTCCAGCGCTCGCCATCGGACTCAACTGGACAGGCGCGACTCGCGCCGGGGCGCTTGCATCGATCGGCACGGGGCTCGTAGTGACGCTCGTGCTCGAGACGATGGCATGGTTCAGGGTGTACTCGTTCCCCGCGGGAGTGTCCGCGTCGGGAATGGCGCTCGTTCTGTCCTTCCTCGCGTTCTTCGTTGTCTCCTGGGCTACTGCTCCACGCGGCGGCCCGGAGATCGATGAAGACGTAAGGCTGGTGATGGAGATGTAGCCGTACCCCTCCGGCAGCTTCAGCCTCCCGGGGCGCTGCGTACCGCTGAAAGTGCCGGCAGGTCGGGGTCCGCATTCTGCAACACATCCTGCAGGGCGGCACGTGCAGCCGCAGAGCCTGCTTCGTCACCTGCGGCCGCTCTTGCGAGCACGAGTCCGAGCAGGGCTACAGGTCGCCGGGGACGCCGCTCGAGCGACGCTTCATACAGCTTCACGGCTTCCGCCGCAGCACCTGTCTCCAGCAGCGATCCGGCGAGCAGGTCGTGCGACACCAGCAGGAGCGGAGGCCCCACCGCGTCTCCCTGGCTTTCGAGCTCGACGGCACGATGGAGAAGGGCGTGCCACTCCGCCGTATCGCCCGCGGCGCGCGCGCGAATGGCCCGTAACTGCAGGCCGATCAATCCGCGACCAGTATCGGCTGCAACGCCGATGTCCACTGCGGTCCGCCGCATCATGCTGAACACGGCCCGCTGGTAAGCGTCGAGGCGGGCAAAGAACTCGTATCGCGGGGTCGTGCCTGAGTCGATACCGTCAGCGCGCGGGTCCAGCTCGACAGCGTTCCAGTCGCCTGTCTCGGCGGCATACTGGAAGGCGAGCCGCGTGATCACGGTGAAGGGGTCGGGCCCAGCAGTTCCGTCCTGCAGGGCATCACGCAGAACCAGACGCGCCGTGTCGATTACTGCGCGCGCCGCGAGGTGACGCCCCTGCTGCAGGTAGGCGTACTGCAGCCACGACAGGCTGTGAAAATCGAGGTGCGCTCCTGAAAGACCACGTCGCTGCACCCACGCGCGTGATGCGGCCCACGCCCGCTCGTTGGATGCTGCCGCATCCTCCCACAGGCCAAGTTGCATGAAGATGTGCGACGGCATATGCAGGGCATGCTCGGCATCAGGGGCTATCCCTGCGTAGGCGCGAGCGAATGGAAGGCCCTGAGCGGCGCGTGACGGGGTGTCGTACGCATGGATCAGGTAGTGAGCGGCGCCGGGATGCTGCGGATTGAGCGCGAACACCCTCTCGCTGCCTGCGATGGCCTCGTCGGTTATGCGCGCCCGTTCGGCTGGAGGTCTGAACCGGGCTGCGGCGAGGCCCGAGACGGAGGCGAAGGCCACGGCTTCGAGATCATCGGGATAGGCGGCGGCCAGCGACCTGATCGAGTCGGCGAACGCAACCAGCCGCGTTTCCTGAGACTCGCCCTGGAAAAGCGCCTCGATGGCCGCCCCGTACATCCGCTCGCGCGGAGTAGCCGCCCTTTCCAGCCTGGCTTCGCTGCTGGGTCCAAGGCGGGCGAGAATTGCGCGAGCCTTCACCAGGTCGTACTCCCCCCACAGCGGATGCTCAGTGGTTAGCGCTTCCATCCAGTACGCGATCGCGAGATCTCGATCGGCCTGCTGAGCTTCCCTGAATGCGTCTCCGGCGTCCGTGTACTCGAAACTGTGCAGCAGTGCGAGTCCGTGATGGAAGGGCGCCTGCGCCGCGGCGTTGCCGGAGTTCTCGAATGCGACCTTGCCGAGTACTGCGGCTCCGCGCCCGGCGTGGTCATGGGAATGACCTTCGTGTGCCTGGGACTGTCCGGGAGTCGACCACATCGTGCAGGTACCGATGACCGCAAGGACCGCGAACCGCATCGAATGCCTCCCGTGGGATAACGTCTGACACTGCGCTGAATCTGGTGCGCGGCTCAGCGCAATGAAACTACGTTGCGCTCGAAGTCGAGCGTGACCCGGAAGTTCTTGAGGAAATTGAGTCCGAGGAGTCCGTGGACGTTCGAGCCTGCGCTCCCGATCCCGTGCAGTTGCTGCAGATGCTGGAGATCGAGCACGCATGCTGTCATCCGTTCCGCGCGCGCCTCCCCGAATCGGAGCGAATCCACGCGTACGAGGCTGACGCTGCCGGAACCGCCGACGCCGGCACCATAGCCCACTCCCACGGCCGCCCTCGGGAGAGCGAGTTCGCGGGCAACGCGCTCGTCAACGCAGGTGAGCGTTGCTCCGGTGTCGAGCACCAGATCGTACGGACCTTCGCCGTTGATGAACACTGACACCAGGAGCATCGCGCCCCCGGGGCCCGCGAGCCGGAATGGCACTTCGCCGGCGGCACTGTCGGCCGGGGTCACGACCCGTGCCGGGGCTCCGACGTCGCAGCCTGCCGCGGCCCACAGCACCACGGCCGCGCCGGCAGCAATCAGAGTGCTGTGAAGGCGTGACATAGCGGTGCGTGTCTGCGCAAATGCCGGTCCGTGACTTCTGCTGGCATCGGGGATGCGCAGCGTGGCCATGATGCTCTCCCGACGACTGCTGATGTCAGCGGCTGCGGCCACCGCGCTTTCGTGCTCGCCCCGTGCGCCCGAACCGGGCGATCACGCCGCCGAGACGTTGCCGGTGGACACCGTCCATGCGGGTCTGGACGCTGTCATCGGCTGGCCGCACCGTTCTGAACTCGAAGTGGATCTGAACGGTGACGGGACCGCAGAACGGCTGGTAGTCGCGTCGGACGTCACCCTCATGGACGATGGGGAGCCACTCTGGGAAGATGGCCACCGCTGGGCCGTGTACGCCGAGGCGATGACGCAACGGACGCTCCTCTACTCGAAGTTTCTTCCGCACGGAATCGCTGAAGTAGCGGTTGGAGCGGTGGACTCCGATGGCGGCCGGGACGTCCTCATCGTCGAGCGGACGCCGCAGCATTCACGCGCCGTCGTCGTGAGGTACGAGCGACCGGGAGCAGCGCGCCTCGTTTCCGACGCCAACTATGCACTCGATCGGTGGCTGCCTTCGCTCACGAGCCGTTCTGTTCGCACGGATCAGGTCGCGACTCACCCACCTGAGCGATTCGCCGCGCCGTGGTCGCGGGATACTCTGGCATCCGATCGGGTGCCGGTCGAGTATCTGCAGGCATGGCGTGCAGCGGAGAACCGCTCCTCGTGCGCTCTCATCGCGCCGTCGAATCTTCGAGCGAGTATTGCGCGGCCGAGAATCGCTCAGTTCGCCGGTGGCTGGGCCGTAGCATACGACACGCCCTCAGTGAGGAGCGCTTTCGGCGTTGCAGGTACGGGCACGTCGCCGGACGCGACCACGTTCGACGCATGGCCCAACCGGAGGCAGTGGGCTGACGGCAGCAGTGCGGGGTGGGGCCCAGAGGGCGGATCGGGTCCCAACCAGCTGGCGTACGTGCGCATTACCGGGCAGAGCTGTCTGTACAACGTGTGGTCCCGGCTCGGTGAGGAGCACCTGTCCACCCTGCTGCTGCAGCTGCGTTTTGTGCGACCGGATGACGGTTGAGAACCTTCCCCATCGGTGCAGCCCTCGGAGCGCAATCGCTGCGCACTTGACAAAGTCCGTGTTATAACACAGATTATCGGCATGAGCCTCAGGGACGAACTGAAGCAGACCCGGCCATTTCGAAGCGTGGAGCAGGAGGCGCTGCTCAGTATCGAGCGCACTGCTGCGGTGCTCGGCTACGCCTTCGCTGAGCAGCTGAAGGCGTACGATCTAACGCCTACCCAGTACAACGTGCTTCGCATCCTGCGGGGGGCGGGCGACTCGGGTTTGTGCCGGCACGAGGTGCGCTCGCGGCTGCTCGCTCCCGTTCCCGACGTCACCCGGCTCCTGGATCGCATGGAGAGCGCTGGGTTGATCGAGCGGGAGCGGGATTCAGAGGATCGGCGGCTCGTCCGGACCAGGATCACGAAACAGGCGCTGGGCGTTCTCGCGAAGCTTGATGGCCCGATTGAAGAGATCCATCAGCGGCAGCTTGGGCACATGAGCAAGGCGGATCTGAAGCGGCTCGTGGCACTCCTGGCAGAGGCACGGAAGAGCACCTGATTTTTTTCAGGTAATATGTGTTATCACACTTAGTGGTATACTGCGGATTCGCCGCAGAAGGAGAGAGAGATGACTGAAGCAACGAGAAGCTCAGCCCCCGCCGTCCGGTACCAGGTACCAGCCCACAATCGCAAGAGCGCCTTCCGCCGGAGAGTCGCAGTCACAGCGGAGCCAGCAGCCGCCTCGCTCACTTCCGCCGCCCACACTGTGCTGCGGGCTGGCGCTGGGATCCTCTTTCTGCAGCACGGGCTCCAGAAGATGTTCGGGCTGCTCGGTGGATTCATGGGGACGCCGGGAGCGACTGCACCACTGATGTCGCAAATGGGCCTCGCGGGCGTTCTGGAAGTCGTCGGTGGGACGCTGATCATCCTGGGGCTCTTCACCCGCCCCGTGGCGCTGGTTCTTATGCTCCAGATGGTCGCCGCTTACTTCATCGCGCATCTGCCTCAGGGGGGCTGGCCGATTCAGAACGGCGGTGAACCGGCACTGCTGTTCCTGCTAGTCTTCGCATTCCTTGCTGCGAACGGGGCGGGTGCGCTCAGTCTCGACCGGCTGATCAGGTGGCCCTGGCAGCGCAAGACTGTCTGAGCACCGGGGGGGGCGCCAACGGGCGCTCCCCCCCGCAGCCGTCAGCTAACAGCTGATAGCCGGCAGCCGACAGCTCGAGGTAAGCGACCACGTAACGGTGAGAGGTGTTCGCCTCACTGTGGCCACATCCGGTGCACAACGTAGAATGGTGCATGGCAATCCGCTTCGCACACGTCACGGACTCCGAGAGCGACACGCGTCGTGTGGCCGAAGTGCAGCGGATATTCCGCAGCTACTTCGGTGAAGTGTACGGCGATTACGCAGATCGAGTTCCGGGACTATTGAGCCGCCAGGCGGAGCTTGGCCACCGCACCATCCTGCTGGTGGCGGAAGACGCCCGCGGGAGGGTACGGGCGTTCGCGCTTGCCTTCCATTATGCCGATCTCGGTGTGACGCTGCTCGATTTCATTGTTGTCGATCCCAGTGCCCGGCAGCGTGGTATCGGCGGCGCTCTGTACGAGGCGCTCCGCGAGTACCTCGGGCGGCTCGGATCACGCGGCCTGTATCTGGAGGTGCGTCCCGACGATCCGGAGCTCGAGCCAGATGCCGGACGCCGGAGAGAAAACCGCGCGCGGATCAGGTTCTACGAGCGTTACGGCGCCCGTGTGCTCGCAGGGACTGACTATGAGAAGAAACGCCCCGGTCGCGAAGAGGGCGAGCCGTACCTGATGTACGACGGCCTCGGCGAAACGCGGCGGCCGAGCGCAAAGGAAGTTCGCGGAATCATCAGCGCGATCCTGTTCCGAAAGTATCGCTACTCGCGCGATGACCCGTACGCGAACGCGATTGTAGGCTCCGTAATCGAAGACCCGGTCGCACTGCAGAAGCCGCGGACGGCTACGGCGCCGGAGAAAGTGGAGCCGGAGCATGGTGTCTTCCGGCCGATCAAAGTCGTCGTCACCGAACACCATGAGATTCACCATATCCGCGAACGCGGCTACGTGGAGAGGCCGGTGCGGGTCGAGAAAATCGTGCAGGCGATCAGCTCACTCCCCGACATCGACTTCGTGAAGGCGGTCAAGCACGGCGAGGCGCACATAACCGCTCTTCACGATGCGGATTTCGTGCACTATCTCAAGGTCGTGTGCGCGGGACTGGACGAGAAGGAGACGGTGTACCCGTACGTATTTCCCATCCGGCTCAGAGAACGAAAGCCGGTGGATCAGGAGGTACAGGCAGGATACTACTGCATCGATACTTTCACGCCGCTGACCCGAAACGCGTATACGGCCGCGAGAGCGGCGGTGGACTGTGCTCTGACGGGTGCGGATCTACTGCGGCAGGGGCCGCAGCTGGTGTATGCGATCTGTCGTCCGCCCGGGCATCACGCGGAGCGCCGGGTGTATGGCGGGTTCTGCTATTTCAACAACGCCGCGATCGCGGCGCATTTTCTGAGCGTGTACGGCAGCGTCGCTGTCCTCGACGTGGACTTCCATCACGGCAACGGGACGCAGGACATCTTTTATGACCGCTCGGACGTTCTCACCCTCTCGATTCATGGTGACCCCAGTTACGCGTACCCTTACTTCGCGGGTTTCGTCGATGAACGGGGCGAGGGGGCGGGCGATGGTTTCAATCACAACTTTCCACTGCCCGAAGGCATCGGCGACGACGAGTATCTGCAGACGCTGGCACAGGCCCTTGCCGTGATCGAGAGGTTCGCGCCGCGATTCCTTGTTGTCTCCGTCGGGCTGGACATCGCAAAAGGCGACCCCACCGGAGCGTGGACGATCTCGCCACAGGGGCTCGAACGCATCGGTGGTGCGATCGCGGGGCTGGGAATCACCACTCTGGCTGTACAGGAAGGTGGCTACGACACGCGGGTGCTCGGGAGAAACGCCAGATATCTGCTGCGCGGCCTGCAGCACGGGATCTACGAGCGGCGGCTGGCGGCGCGCGTGTAATTCAGTGCTCAGGGCGCCACGTCGTGGAACTGGACGGCGGTCTCCCGCTCCAGCGCCCAGCGCAGTCCCCAGGCATCATCGAACAGCACCAGCGGGCTCCCTTTCGCGTCGTACAACAACGTGCGCCCCCTCTCCCGCCCGATCCGCTCGATCTCGACTTCCGGTCCTGTTACCCAGCGCGGGAACCGGCCGCCCATCTTCTCCAGACGGCAGCGGACTCCGTACTCATGCTCCAGCCGGTGGAGCATCACGTCGAACTGGAGCAGTCCAACTGCGCCGACAATCGGAGTCGGGCTCGCGATGTCGCTGGGTGACGTATAGAAGACCTGGGCCGCGCCCTCTTCTGTGAGCTGTCGGAGTCCCGTGTCGAGCTGCTTGCGGCGCATCGGGTCGGTGAGGATCACACGCGCGAAGTGCTCGGGAGCGAACCGCGGGATGCCGCTGAACTCGAGCGGCTCACCCTCCGTCAGCGTGTCTCCGATGCGGAGGTTCCCCCGGTCCAGTACTCCGATGACATCGCCGGGCCAGGCCTCCTCGATCGCGGTGCGCTCCCGTGCCAGAAACTGCTGCGGCGCGGTGAGCCGCATCGTCTTCCGCGTGCGAACGTGCGTCACCTCCATTCCAGCCTGAAACTGACCGGAGCAGACGCGGACGAATGCGACCCGGTCGCGGTGCTTGGGATCCATGTTCGCCTGGATCTTGAAGACGAATCCCGTGAACGACGGATCAGTCGGTTCGATGACGCCGGCTGAGGATTCCCGGGAAAGTGGCGGAGGAGCAAGCTCGAGGAACTCACGGAGAAAGGGCTCCACGCCGAAGTTCGTGAGCGCACTACCGAAGAACACCGGGGAGAGCTCGCCTGCAAGGACCGCCTCATGGCTGAACGGGTGGCCGGCTTCGTCAAGCAGCGCGATATCGTGCAGCAGGCGGTCGTGCGTCTCCGCGCCGAGCACGTCATGCAGCGCCGCATCGCGGAGATCGCCGGCGCGAGTCGTGGCACGGGTCGCACCGTGGTCCTCGCCTCTGGCGAAAAGGTGGATCTGTCGCTCGCGGCGGTCGTAAACACCGATGAACGCACCGTCCCGCTGGATCGGCCACGTGATCGGATGGCATTCAATGTCCAGATCCGCCTCCACATCGCTCACCAGCTTGAGCGGATCCTCACCGACGCGGTCGCACTTGTTGACGAAGGTGAAAATAGGCGTGCGGCGGCGCTTACAAACTTCGAACAACTGGCGCGTGCGCTCTTCGACGCCACGGCGATTGTCGAGAAGCATTACCGCGCTGTCGGCAGCGACGAGCGTGCGGTACGTGTCTTCCGAGAAATCCTCGTGGCCAGGTGTGTCGAGCAGGTTGACCTGGTAGCCGTCATACTCGAACTGCATCACGCTCGAGGTGACCGAGATGCCGCGTTCCTGCTCCAGTTTCATCCAGTCAGATGTGGCATGGCGGTGTGCGCGGCGCGCCTTTACGGAGCCCGCGAGATGAATGGCGCCGCCGTACAGCAGCAGCTTCTCCGTGAGCGTCGTCTTGCCCGCATCCGGATGACTTATGATGGCGAATGTGCGCCGGCGCCCGACCGCGGACGCTATGTCGCTCAGAACTGTCATTGATGGCTGAAATCCCCGGCTTGCAGGCCGGGCAGTGGCAGGTGTGCGCCGGACGACCGTGTCGGCGGAGGGGGAGCGGTTGCCCGGAAGGCGTAAACCATTTCCCTACTGAATCTCCGGCAGTCGCCTGACTGCCGATCCGCGCCCGCACGTAGAACGTAATGGGAGCGAACCACCCAGGTGTTACCCGGAGGTGATTATGGGGATCGCGAGATTCATCGGTCTGGCGGCGGCGGTATCCATCCTGAGCGCGTGTGCCAGCGGATCGAGACAGGTACCCGTGCTTGGGAACAGCGACAACGTCGCCGTTCTGGTCGGAGAATGGCGGGGCGAATACACCAGCCCCATGACCGGTCGGAAGGGCACCATCTACCTTGCTTTGCGCGAGCGCAGCGAGGCGGCCGAAGGCGAGGTCGTGATGATCCCGAACAGAGGGCCCGTCGTGAACTGGGAGGATCAGGTGACGATCGCTTCGGCGCGGCACCTGGCGGAGGTCCTCACCGTCCGCTTTGTGCGGACGGAGAGTGGACTCGTCAGCGGACTGCTGGAAGCGTACGTCGATCCGGACTGCGGCAACGTGCATCTCACGACGTTCTTTGGCGAGGTCAAGAAGGGGCGTATGATCAGCGGGAGCTTCGTCTCGCACAGCGCCTCACACGCTTTGCACACCGGCGACTGGTCCGCGGTTCGCGTCCCGTAGCGTTCCAGCCCCACTGAGGCTCAGCAGGCACACGTGACTCAGCGGGACTAACGTGTGGACGTGGGAGGAGCCCACGTCCGCACTATGGCACGTCCTATTGCGGCGAGCGCAAGGTTCGGCTCGTTGTCGAAGATCCAGCGCGTATCCTCGTTATCCCTGGTGAGGGCGCAGACAACCACGCGTGTCCGCAGGTAGAACAGCGCGCACTCAGTCCTGATCCGTTCCCCGAGCCCCGTCTTCCGCGCCGAGCGCGTGTTGCCTGCATGGCGCTGCAGCATCCGGTAGTCGTCGCCATGCTCGAGGATCCGCAGCATCGCTGAATCGGCGGTCGGACTCACCGCCTGTCCGCGGGCCATGAGCGCGAGCAGTTGCGCCATCTCGTTCGGTGTCGTCACTCCGAGGCCATACTTGATGGAGCTGTCCATCGCGACGCTGCTGCTCCGGAGGAAGGACTTGGAGTGGACCTTCGTGTTCCGAAGGCCGAGCGCCTCCATCTTGTCCCACACCCGGCGAATGATGATGCGATCGAGCAGAAGATTGGTCGCAGTGTTGTCGCTGATCGTCGCCATCAGCCATGCGGCGTCACCGACGGTGACGGATAGCCCATCATGCAGATGCTGCAGCACGCCCGTCCCGGGCACCTTGTCTATCCGCAAAACTGTCAGCGGATCAGCGAGTGAAAGTTCGCCCCTCTCCACCAGATCGTAGACGGTGACGAGGATCGGGATCTTGATGAGACTCGCAGTTGGAAACGTCTCATCACCGCGATGGCTCAGATGCATTCCGGTCCCCAGGTCGAGGACTGAATAGCCGAGAACCCCCCGGTGCGCGCTTGCTATGGAGTCGAGCGTGGCCCGCAGTGCCATCGTATCGAGCTGAGTACCCCCTCGGGCAGTTGCCGCTTGTGCAGCGGCTGGGAGAGGGAGCGGCATTGTTGCGGTGCTCAGAGCGAGTGCCACCGGGAGCAGAAAGCACGTTAGCGGCTTCATGAGGGCCTTAAGGGTAGGGTCGTGCAACGATACCTGCCGCGCGGCTGGTCGGCGAGGCAGACGGCCTACGTCAACTTCCCCGGCTGGCTACGTAACGAATCGTATCCAGTGCGTTGTTCAGCCGCGCGAGCTTTGACCGCGTGAGCCACGGAGGTACACGTGATTGAGAGCGAAACCGGTCATCTGAACCGTGCAGTCGGCTGGATCCTGTTCCTGGCTGGGATCATCGGCGGGATGGTGATGGGCATGTGGTCATTCGACGGACCGGTGTCCGCACCGGCCGCGCTCGCTGACTATTCCTCGCTGCCGCGCCGCCTCACGCGCCTGGCGCACATCGCTGCGATGGCACTCGGAATCACCAACATCCTCTATGGGCAGGAGCTTCCCCGGGTGCGGCTGTCGCAGCGGGCTCGCAATTTTGGAGCGTGGAGCATGGTCGCGGCCGGCACGCTGATGCCGCTCTTCCTGACGCTGGCGGCGTTTGCCGACACGCGATGGAAGTTCGCGCTGCCAGTTCCTGCAACGGCATCGCTGACGGGCGTCGCCATCATTGTGGCCGGCATATGGCAGCCGAGGGCGACGGCATGAGAATCGGACTCATCGCGATGTCCGGTGTGCGCGTGTTCAACCCTGAACTCGCCGCGATCGGTGTGACGCTTCCCGGCTTCGTGAACCGCGGGAAGGTGATCGCCTCGCTGCCGTCCCTTGGACTTCTGGTGGTCGCGGCACTGACTCCGCCCGAGCACGAGGTGACGTATATCGAGATACCGGACATCAAGACGTCGCCAGAGCTTCCCGATTTCGATCTCGTGGGGATCTCCTCCTTCACGGCGATGGCTGAGGAAGCGTACGAGCTGGCTGACCGATACCGCGCGCGCGGTGCGAGGGTCGTGATGGGTGGAACGCACGCCACGCTCCTCCCGTACGAAGCGTTGCAGCACGTCGATGCCGTCGTGTCTGGCGCAGCCGAAGGAGTGTGGCCGCAACTGCTGAACGATGCGAAGGCTGGGAAGCTCAAGCAGATCTACCGCGGCAGCAATCGCGGCTTCTACTCCGAGTGCGAACCGGTCATGCCGCGCTTCGACCTTCTCGTCGGCCGGCCGTACAACAGAATCACGATCCAGACATCGCGCGGCTGTCCTCTCGACTGCGAGTTCTGTGCTGCCTCGAAGATCTTCACACCGCGGTACGAGCAGAAATCGGTCGCCGCGGTGGAGCGCGAGCTGCAGCGGGTCGCTTCGCTGTTCGACCGGCCGTTTCTCGAGTTCGCCGACGACAACACCTTCGTGAACCGGAAGTGGTCAGAAGAGTTTCTCCGCATGCTGGCGCCCTACGGCCTGCGCTGGTTCACCGAAACGGACGTGCGTGTCGCGGACCACCCGGGAATTCCGCGCCTGCTATACGAGGCGGGGTGCTACCAGGTGCTGATCGGCCTCGAGAGTCCGAAAGGCGAGAGCCTTACCGGGATCGACAGGTCCAACTGGAAGTCGAAGCGCCGTGGCGAGTATCTCCGCAGCATCGACCGGCTGCAATCCGCCGGCGTCACCGTGAACGGCTGCTTCATAGTCGGCCTCGACGCCGACACTCCGGAGATCTTCGAGCAAGTCCGGGACTTTGTGCGTGAATCGGGACTGATAGAGGTGCAGGTCACCGCACTGACGCCGTTCCCCGGCACCAGACTGTATGACCGCCTGAAGAATGAGGGACGGCTGCTGCAGAAGAGGTTCTGGGAGCGGTGCACGCTGTTCGACGTGAACTATCAGCCGAAGCAGATGACAGTGGACGAGCTGGAAGGCGGTATTCGCTGGCTCTTCCGTGAGCTGTACGCCGAGCCGGCGGTGAATGCGCGGAAGCGCCACTACGTGAATCTTATGAAGGACGTACCCCGGGCCAGGGAGCCACAGCCATGCTGAACCATGAAACCGAAGCCCGCCTGCGGCAGATCATTGCGGCGGCCGCGCTGGTAAGAGCTGATTCGATCGGGCCGGACGACGATCTGTCGCGCTCCGGTGTCGACTCTCTTTCGATGCTTCGTGTCATCGCCGATGTCGAAGCGGAGTTCGACATCGTCATCCCTGACGAGCGGTTTGTCTCCATCCGCACGCTACGGACCCTGACGGCTGCGGTGGAAGCGAGGGTGTTCGCGGACGCGGCCTGAGCGCCCATCGGGCATTGGCATCCGCGGCCAGAGGTAGCGCGGCAGGGTACCGTGCTGCCACAATTCCGCGTGCTCCTGATCCAGCTGGAACGGTTGCCGGAGGCGCGATCGGCACTCGACAGGCTCTGGAACGTCCTGCTTTTCACGATCGGGCAGACTCCGGTCACGGTGATGACGGTGCTGACCGTCGCCGTCATTCTGCTGGTGACGATTGTCGTTGCGCGTACCGCACAGAGCGGCGCACAGCGCGCATTTGCCGGACGTGGCGTGACCAACACCGGTACGATTACCGCAGTGACCCCGAGTTCGGCGATTCCCGCGGTGCTCTTCGAGGTGTCGGTCTGGATCAGCGATGCATGGCGTGCCCGGATCATGCGATCCGAACAGCACGAAGCCATCTGGTGGGCGCTCAAGGGAGTCGGGGTCACCATCCCGTTTCTCCAGCGTGATGTACACCTGATTCCCCGCGCCTGAATCCTGCGGGTGCGGGAACGGGCTGAGGCGTCCCGACGACAGCGCTCACACTGAGAGGCGGACATGAACCAGGTGCAACCGGGCGCCAGTATTCCCGAGCTGCTGTACCTGCTGCACGGGGATCCCCAGGAACTCGCCGAGACCGTCGCCCACATGCGCGCCGCGGATGTGGCCGAAGCACTGGGGCGATTGCGGCCCGATGCAGCGGCCAAAGTCGTGGCTGCGCTGCCGTTCGATCTCGCTGTGCAGGTTCTGGAGGAACCGGAATCGCGCCAGGACCGTGCGGAGATACTGCACAGAATGTCCGGCGACGTTGCGGGTGCCCTGATCGACGCGATGTCATCCGACGAGCAGGCGGACCTGATCAGGGACGTCGGCCACGATCAACGCTCCCGGCTGCTCCGGCAGCTGAGCGCGGAGACCCGGGAGGCGCTGCAGCTGCTGCTGCAGTATCCGCCCGATTCTGCCGGCGGGATAATGACGACCGAGTTCCTCACTGTTCCAGTCCACTGGACCGTTGCGCAGACGCTGGAACACATCGCCAGGGTGGGGCACGGCAAGGAGACGGTGTATACGATCTATGTGCTGGATCCGGGCACGCAACACCTTGTCCATGTCGTGTCGCTGCAGGATCTCACTCTCGCGGATCGGTCGCTGGGCGTGCTGGAGATCGGCGACAGGCGTGCGCCGCTCTCGGTGACGCCGGAGACAGACCGGGAGGACGTTGCGCGCCTCATATCCCGGTACGACCTGCTGGCTGTTCCCGTGGTGGATGACCGAAATCGGGTCGTTGGCATAGTTACGGTCGATGACGTGATCGATGCGATGGTCCGGGAGCAGACTGAGGACGTGCAGAAATTCGGTGGCCTTCAGGCGATCGATGAGCCGTACATGGACATCAGTTATGTCCGGATGGTGCAGAAGCGTGGCGTCTGGCTGGTGCTGCTGTTTTTCGGGGCGATGCTCACGGCCTCCGTAATGGGTGCCTTCGAGAGCGAGATCGAAAGGACAGTAGTGCTGGCGCTGTTCATACCGCTGATCATCAGCTCAGGCGGCAACACTGGATCGCAGGCAACATCGCTCATCATCCGGGCGATGGCACTGCGGGAAATCGATGTGAACGACTGGTGGCGGGTCGCACTGAGGGAGCTGCCCGCTGCGCTGACACTCGGGTCAGTACTCGGGGTGCTTGGGATGCTTCGAATACTGGTCTGGCACCACGCCGGGTGGTACGACTACGGACCCCATCACACGCCCATCGCGTTCACTATCGGTACTGCTCTCGTTGGGGTGGTGACCTTCGGATCAATGGTGGGCTCGATGCTGCCGTTTCTCCTTCGCCGGCTCGGCCTCGATCCCGCCAGCGCGTCGGCGCCGTTCGTTGCGACACTGGTCGACGTAACCGGGATAGCGATCTACTTCTCGGTGGCGACCGTTCTCCTGAGGGGAACGCTGCTGTGAGCAGCAACCAAGGGTTTTTCTGAGCACCTTGTGATATCTGATCGCAACCGGGCAATACGCTCGGCGGTGCTTGGCCTGTCCGTCAACGTGGTGCTCGCCATCGGCAAGGCGGTCGCGGGCGTGGTGGGCAACGCATACGTCCTGGTGGCTGACGCAGTCGAGTCATCGACCGATGTGTTCTCCTCGCTGATCGTGTGGCGAGGGGTTGCGGTCGCGGGGAGGCCGCCGGACGAGGATCACCCATATGGCCACGGGAAGGCGGACGCACTCGCAGCGGCTCTTGTTGCGCTCATTCTGCTCGGCGCAGCCGTCGGAATCAGCCTCGTCGCCATCCGCGAGATCCGGATGCCCCACAGCATGCCGGCGCCGTTCACACTGTACGTCGCGATCGGCGTGGTTGTAATCAAGGAGCTGCTTTACCGTCGGGTGGTCAGCGTGGGTGACGCGGTCGGCAGCGCCGCCCTGTACGCGGATGCGTGGCACCATCGTGCGGATGCGATCACGTCGGCTGCGGCCGTGCTGGGAATAGGACTCGCGCTACTCGGCGGCCCGGGTTGGGAGACCGCTGACGACTGGGCCGCAATAGTGGCCGCAGGCGTCGTGGCGGTGAATGGCGCCCGCACGCTGGGTCGGGCGGTGCGCGAGCTCATGGACACTGCGCCGGCACCGGAAGTGAGGAAGGCAATCGCAGCCGCGGCCATGGACGTTCCGGGAGTCCTGGCAATCGAGAAGCTGCGCGTACGCGGCACGACCGGCTCGTGCAGCGTTGATCTGCACGTACAGACAGATCCCACGCTTCCGCTGCGTAATGCGCACATCCTGAGCGGTCGCGTCAAGTCCGCGATCCTGGCTGCGGTCCCCTCCGTCACAAGCGTGCTCATCCATATCGAGCCGTACGAGCAGGAGTGATGAAGCAGCCCGGGCCGCCGGCGCGTGCGACTTGCAGTAGTGTACATGGCAATGACACACCTCACACCGTTCGGGAGCGGGAGCCGATCGCCCCGCGCGAGCCCGGTCCGCAAGCGCCCGGGCCACCGTTGCCTCGTTTCAGCAGTGAGCGCTGCTCTGCTCGCTTGTGGCGGCGGAGACGAGAGGGCCGCGGCAGACACGACGCGGGGCGCGCCCGTAGCAGGAACAGCTGGTGGAGTCGCGTCTTCGATGAGTGACGCCAACATCCTTGCGCTGTTCGATCGTGCGAACGTCATCGACAGCGCAGCAGGTGTAATTGCGGCCTCGAAGGCGACAGGAGCTGAACTGCGCGGCTTCGCTGCACAGATGGTACGGGATCACCATGCGATGCGAGTCGAGGGCGAGCGTGTCGCGCGACGGCTCCGGTTGACGGCGGAACCTCCTGCAGGGAATGACGATGAGTCAGGCATGACAGCGATCCTGACGATGCTGAATGCAACCACACGCGGCAGAGACTTCGACAAGGCCTACATCGACCACGAGGTTGCCTTTCACCTCGATTTTCTCGAACTGGTCACCGGTGCGATGGAGGTGGCTTCCGAGACTGAGGTAAGGGCCTTCATCCAGAAGCTGGCACCGATGCTCGAGGACCATCTGGACAGGGCGCAGACGCTTCAGGCCCGGCTCAGGTAGCCACGTCCTCCCGGTAAACACGTGGCGTGTCAGAACAGGGCCATTGGTGGGCACCTCTGCGCATGGACCGTGCACCATGTGAGGGGCATGCGATCTCCGAACCCCAATACCGCTGAGATGCGACCACGGATCGGCGCGAGCACTATCGTGCGGCGGGCCGAACAATGATGGCCGTCAGCGGTTTTCTCGGACGTGCGCTGATGGATCCGGCGACCGGCCTGCCGAATCTTCCATACTTCTCGATCATCCTCGACTGGGAGCAACGGCGGTCGAAACGCAGAGCATACTCCGTGCGCGTCCTCACGATCAACGCTGAGTGCAACGATGAGGCATTGCTGCGCTCGGTAGGGTGGCGACTGTGTCAGGAGCTGCGCGACTCTGACCTGATAGCCTCGGAAGGACGCTCAACATTCCGGGTCCTTCTCACTTCACCAGACGCTGAAAACGCCGAGGCGATCGCCGGGAGAATCAGCGCGATGAGCGAGGTCGTGGGTGCAGGACACCAGCAGGCTGCGCTGCGAGTCCACGTGGTCATCGAACCACTCGGGGGAGACGACGGCAAGAGAGGTCCGTGTGACCCGTGCGACGACACGGTCTTCGATCCTTGAGGCATATCAGTGGGGGAAGGTTCCGAGGCGTGTAAGCAAGTAACTACTTGCTTGCGCAGTCCTGTCTGCGCGGTTATTGTAGGGCCTTCGTGGACACGAGACAACGCATCCTTGAGGCCGCGCTAGAGGCTTACGGGCAAAAAGGTTTCCGCGGCGCGACGACCCGGAGCATCGCCTCACTTGCCGGAGTGAACGAGGTCACGATCTTCCGCCATTTCGGATCGAAGCGGGCGCTTCTGGCCGAAGCGCTTCGTGACCAATCGCTCGGCGCGCCTGTGGCCGTCCTCCCGGCGGTTCCCAGTGACCCGATCAGGGAGCTCAGTGGCTGGACTGAGGCTCATTTGAGGTCGCTTGCAACGCGGGGCCAGGTGCTGCGTGCTTCAATGGGAGACATCGAGGAGCGCCCCGAGCTGGCAGACGGCTCAGTGACGCTGCAGAAGATGGCGCTGGCCGAACTTACCGTGTACTTGGAGCGACTCAGGACACGCGGCCACGCGCGATCGTCGGTTGACATCAGCGCGGCTGCGTCCATGCTGATCGCAATCCTCTTTGCGGATGCCACCAGCGGTCCTCTGGCCTCCGGTCATCCAGGCGTGGAGGAGCGCGCGCGTGCCTACGCGGCCGTAGTGCTCGCTGCACTCGGTGTCGCTGGTGATCCTGCTGGAAAGCAGCGAACCGCCCGGGCCCCGGCCCCTCCCTCGATGCCGGACGCGACCGGGGCATGAACGCATCGACGGAACAGATCGCCGCTGCGCGGTGTCGTGGCTAGACACTGCGGCGATTGAAACGGCTGTCACTTCAGAACCGTAGGATCGCAGGCGTTGCCGGGGCGTCGTTACTGCGCGTGCCGGCGTAAACCCTCCCGGAGGCGCGATGAACGGCAGGCGTGGTTGGATTTTCCCGGCGGTGGCGTGGATAGCGTTTGTGCTCGCGGCAGTGCCGCTGCCGGCAACCGCTCAGATCGTTGTGCCACAACAGACGTACGAACGTCCGCGGTTCTTAATCGGCGGCGATCTCATCATGGCTCAGCCGCGCCGTGAGCTGGCCGAATACATATCGAATGGCTGGGGCGGGAACCTCAACGCGATGATACGGGTGGAGCCGCAGGGACTGCTTCATGTTCGGTTCGACGGCGGAAGCGCCCGTTACGGCCGTGACGAGCAGCGGTTCGCTTTCGGCGGACGCGACTACACTGTCACGACCACCAATAACATCGACTGGTTCGGCTTCGGTCCCCAGGTGATGGCTCCCGGCGGCTGGATACGCCCCTATGCGAATGCCGGCCTCTCGATCACCCGGTTCCGCACTACGTCAGTCGTATCGAGGCGCCAGTTCCTGGAGGATCAGGAACTCGGTCGCGAAGACAATGCGAGCGACTTCACGACCGGGTGGGTGTTCGGCACAGGGTTCTACGTGCCTTTCGGCCTCCGCTCGCCGCTCGCGTTGAATATCGGAGGTCGCTACCACTTCGGCGGAGAGGCCACGTTCGTGAGAGAGGAAGACGTGCGCGACGCACCTCTCGACAGCAGCACGTTCCCGGCGAGCAGGAGTAAGGCCGATTTTATCCAGTGGCAGCTGGGGATCTCGTTCCGGCTGCCGCGGACGGTCACCGGAGGCGGGTTTTGATCGGTCTGGTGGTCATACTGCCTGTGCTGGCTCTGACGCAGGGGGTGACCATCCAGGTAGGGACCTCCGGGGACACCGCAACGCGTCCGGTCAGCGTCATCTCGGACTCTGCACTGGCGGCGCGCGCGGCGCGCGATTCAGCGAACGCTGAGCGCCGGCGGGCGCGTGCGGTGGTGATGACGCCGGAGCATGTGGCGACGGCATTTGCCGATCCTGTGGCACGGTCGCTCGTGGAGCAGGCGCGCGTGGCTCGCCTGACTCAGGACTCGGCTCTTGTCAGCTATTCCGCAGCTGCGAGCGAGCGCCTTACGATCGGCATGGCGCTGACCAGGTTGGGGCGCGAGCGGATCTTTCTCCGCTATGAGCGCGCGGCCCGCGTGCAGTGGCACCGTGATGCGGGTGCCCGCGTCGAGATTACAGGCGAGCGCACTACCGCACCGATGTTCGGCAGGCGCGGAAACGCCAACGTTGACCTCGGCAGCGTACCGCCGATCCCGTATTTCCCGGGTCGCGAGCCACTTCTTGGCGCTGCCCTCGCTCGCGCCAACGTCAGCGATCGCGATATCGCCAATCCGCTGGCAGGCGGAGCCGAGGCTTACTACACGTACGCAGCCGGTGACTCGGCCTCCTTTCGTCTTCCCGGCGGACAGACGATCACGCTGCGTGAGCTTCGGGTTCGCCCGCGCTCGCCGGAGTGGCGCGTGCTGGTCGCCTCGCTGTGGTTCGATACGGCCAATGGTCGCCTGGTGCGCGCCGTATATCGGATGTCAGAGCCGATGGATATCTGGGAAGTCGCCGCGGAGGACGAGGACGGCAATCCCTGCGACGCACCGCGCGTGATCTGCGCAGCAATGACGCCGATGACTGCCAACGTGCCCGTCGTGACGGTCGAGTACGGGTTGCACGAGGGGCGCTTCTGGCTTCCGCGCAACCAGATGATCGAGGGCAGCGCACGTGTCGGGATCCTCAGGGTGCCGTTCAAGCTGGAGCAGAGCTACCGGTATGACGCCGTGAATGCGGAGATTCCTGTCGCTCCGGTCATTCTCGCGGCGGCGGACACTGCGCGCGATTCACTCTCCCGCGCTCGCCGGGTTCAAGCGCGGCGCACTGAGTGTGACCTGGGAGACTTCCGGGAGCGCGTGCTCATGCGCTTTGACGACACGCTCCCCGTTGCGGTGCGCGTGCCGTGCGATACGGTCGCTCTCGCCCGTTCTCCCGACCTCCCTGCGTCGGCGTTCGACGCGGGCGAGGCGTTGTTCGGTTCTGCCGAGCGCGACGAGCTGGTCAGCATGGCCCGGGCGCTGGCCGATGAAGTTCGCGGCGGGCCGCAACGGCCGGTCTTTACGCCATGGCTTCAGACCCTCCGGTACAATCGGGTCGAAGGGCTCTCGGGCGGAATAGGCGCACGGCAAGCGCTCGGCTCTGGCTACACCGCGGGCGGCGAGCTTCGACTGAGCGTGGCGGACAGGCAGGTGAACGGAGAGCTGGGGGTGCTCCGCAGTGACGGGCAGCGGGCACTCGGTGTGGCGGTATACCGTCGCCTCGCGGTGGCCAATGATTGGGGGGATCCGCTCGGTTTCGGCAGCTCCGTGTCAGCCGTGCTCTTCGGACGCGATGAAGGCTTCTACTACCGGACTCTCGGCGCTGAGCTCACGCGTGAGCCCCTGGAAGGTCGCGGGTTGTATGCACGGGCGTTCGTGGAGCGCCATGATTCAGCGGGAGCCGAAGCGTCCGCGTCCCTTGCCCGCGCGATCAGCGGCCGCCGCTTCCCGCCCAACATCAGTGCGCGCGAAGGAACGATCGCGGGGGGCTCATTGCGCTGGCTCGGCTCGCGTGGCCTTGATCCCCGCGGCTTCCGCGCGCTCAGCGATTTCCGACTCGAGGCCGCCGGGGGTGCATTCGATTACACCCGCGCATCCGCTGATCTCACGGTGTCGCGTGGGCTCGGAAATTCATTCGACGGCGCTCTCACTGCGGCAGGAGGAACGACAGGAGGCACGCCGCCATTGCAGCGGTGGTGGTTTCTCGGTGGAGCGCACACGGTGCGCGGGCAACCGGCGGGCGCACTGAGCGGAAACTCCTTCTGGCTCGGTCGTGCCGAGTTAGGGACGTCCTTCGTGCTCGCGCGACCCGTGGTGTTCGCTGACATCGGCTGGGCCGGAGATCGCTCCAGCTTCGGCAATCCGGGAAAGCCGATCAGCGGCGCGGGCGTGGGAGCGTCGTTCCTGGACGGAATGATCCGCTTCGATCTGGCGAAAGGGATACAGCCGGATCGTACCGTGCGCGGGTATCTGTATCTGGAGGCCAGGTTCTAGTTGCAGCCGCTGGCCACTGAATGACCACGAGAACCGCAGAGCTGCCGGCCGACAGTTGATCACCAACGGCCGACAGTTTGTGCAGTTCAGCTGGCGGTTGTGAGCCGGCAGCTGTCAGCCGCCGGCGTCGGTGTTCAGAAGTTCGAGCCTACCCGGCCATGGGCTGCGATGTAGGGCTTTAGCTGACACCAGCTTGCGCGTTGCGCTTACGAGAAAACAGGGCGCGCCCGATATGGCTGCATTTCGGATATCCGCATCCTTATCGGGCAAATCACCACCGCCCAATGCTCCTTCCCCAGACAGCGGAATACGCCATACGCGCCGTGTTGTATCTCGCACGGCTGGACTCTTCGGACTATGTCGGTGTTAGCGACATAGCCCGGGAGACCGAGGTTCCTGAGAACTATCTCTCCAAGGTTCTCGGGCAGCTGGTCCGCGCCGGAATGCTGCAGTCTTCCCGCGGTCCCAGTGGCGGATTCCGGCTCGCAGGTAACGCTGCCGAGCTGACACTCGAGCGCATCGCTGCTGTTTTCGCCCCGGCGATCAGGGCCCGGTGCCTTCTCGGCTCCGGCGTCTGCGGTGAGGTGGACGACTGCGCGGTTCACGAGCTGTGGGCACCCGTAGCCGAGCAGCTCCAGAGTTTTCTCCGGACCACGACGATCGCACAGCTCGCCCGGTCCTCATCCATCACAGCAGGAGGTGCAGTGTGAATACCAGACACCGGTTCGTTCTTGGCATTGCCGGTGCCGCGCTCGCCGGGTCGCTCGCTTTTGCATGCACGACGCCGGGCGGTGGCAGTCTAGCGAGCGGCGATGCCGCTTCGCGGGTGTATGTAGCGCCCGGATCGTATGACGAGTTCTACGCGTTCCTGTCCGGAGGGTTCAATGGACAGATGCTCGTGTACGGACTTCCCTCCGGACGTCTGCTGAAGATGATCAGTGTCTTCTCGCAGAATCCCGAGAACGGGTGGGGCTACAACGAAGAGACAAAGCCGATGCTCGAGACGAGCCACGGCTTTGTTCCCTGGGACGACACGCATCACCCCGCGCTGTCACAGACAGACGGCATACCCGACGGTCGCTGGCTGTTCATCAACGGCAACAACACCCCGCGAATCGCGCGTATCGATCTGACGACCTTCGAGACGACGGAGATTCTGGAGATCCCGAACGCCGCAGGTGGCCACGCCTCTCCGTTCACGACCCCGGACAGCAGGTACGTGGTCTCCGCCACGCGCTTCAGCGTGCCGGTCCCGAACACGGACGTGCCGATCGAATCGTACGCGCAGAATTTCCGCGGCACGCTGTCATTTGTAACGGCCGATCAGCCGGGTCGGATGGAGATAGCCTTCCAGATCCTGATGCCCGGTTACAACTACGATCTCGGCCGTGCGGGCAAGGCAGTCTCGGACGGATGGTTCTTCTTCAGTACGTACAACACTGAGCAGGCGTACACCAAGCTGGAGGTGAATGCCTCGCAGAACGACAAGGATTTCGTTGCGGCGGTGAATTACCGCCGTGCTGAAGAGTGCATCACTGCTGGCGCTGCGCGGTCGGTACCGGCGAATTATCGCCACAATGTGTCCGACCCACACTCCCGGATCGCGGTATCACACACCCGAAACAGTGTTCGACTGCTGGATCCGCGGAACTGCCCGGGTGTCGTTTACCTCCTTCCGACGCCGAAGTCGCCGCATGGCGTGGATGTGGATCCGACGGGCGAGTACATCGTGGCTGGCGGCAAGCTGGCAACGGTAATTCCGGTGCACGCATTCAGCCGCATGGTCAGGGCGATCGAGGAGCGCCAGTTCGACGGCGAGGTCGATGGCATCCCGATCATCAGATATGAGGCGACGATCGCGGGTGAGGTGCAGAACCCCGGTCTCGGACCGCTGCACACGGAATTCGACGCCAATGGCAACGCGTACACGACCATGTTCATCTCGTCTGAGGTCGTGAAGTGGAAGCTGGGCACCTGGGAAGTGCTGGACAGAATCCCGGTGTACTACTCGGTCGGTCACCTGATGATTCCGGGCGGTGACAGCCGGCAGCCGTGGGGCAAGTACCTCCTGGCGATGAACAAGATCACCAAGGACCGGTACCTGCCGACTGGTCCGGAGCTCGCGCATTCGGCGCAGCTCATCGACATCACGGGCAACAAGATGACGATGCTGCTCGACTTCCCGACGCTGGGCGAACCGCACTACGCGCAGGCGCTTCCGGCTTCGCTGATTCAGGAAAAGTCACTGAAGTTCCACAGGCTTTCGGACAACACGCACCCGGAGGTGGTGAGGACCATCGATGGCGGCGGGATCCGTCGTGAGGGGAGGCGGGTGCACGTGAACATGGCCGCGATCCGCAGCCATTTCGCGCCGGACAACATCGAAGGAATCCTTGTGGGAGACACCGTGTTGTTCCACGTCACCAATATCGAACAGGACTGGGACATTCTGCACGGATTCGCAGTGATGGGTGCGCAGAACGCCGAGCTCATCCTCGGGCCAGGTGAGACCCGCACGATGAGGTGGATTCCCCGGGCAGCGGGAATATTTCCCTTCTACTGCACTGATTTCTGTTCCGCGCTACATCAGGAAATGCAGGGATACGTGCGTGTATCGCCGGCTGGATCGGCGGTCACACTCAAGGCAAATCTCAGTGATCGTGCGGCATCACAGACTTCCAGAGCGCGCGACATACCAGTCGCGGGCAAAGCCGGAGACAGATAGCCACGTGAAGCGGAGAGCGGGAAGGATCCCGCTCTCCGCTTCATGAGCCAACGATGACCAGACTCTCCCGATTTCTCACTGCGATCGCCGCGATTCTGCTGATCGGCCTCTACTTCCTTCCGATATGGAAGGTCGAGCTGCTGGCGCCGCAGTATCCCGAAGGTCTCGGCATGTATATCGGGGTTTCCGACATTCGTGGCTTCGGAGAGTTCGACCTTCAGAAGATCAACAGCCTCAACCACTACATCGGGATGCAGGAGATCGACCCCGCCAGCATCCCCGAACTCCGTTACCTCCCTTGGGTGCTGGGCGCACTGATCGCCTTCGGGCTGGTGGCTGCCGCACTCGGCAGGCGGCGGCTGCTGCACGCGTGGATGGTCGTGCTCGTCGTCGCGGCCGTGGCAGGACTCGCCGACTTCTACAGATGGGGATACGACTACGGACACAACCTGGACGACACGGCAATCATCAAGGTCCCCGGGATGGCATACCAGCCGCCCCTGATCGGCACAAAGCAGCTATTGAACTTCAGAGCAGCGTCATGGCCCGCATCCGGTGGACTGCTGGCCGGTGTGGCGTTTCTCATGGCGGCTGGAGCGGCATTCGTCACACGCGGTGGCCGTGGCAGAGCGGGGCGGGGCGCCATTGCCGCAGCGGCTCTGGCGGTCAGCGCATGCGCCACTGGCGAGGTACACCCCATCGCCTACGACGGGAGCGAAAGCTGCGAGTACTGCCGTATGGTGATTACGGACCGTCGGTTCGGAGCGGAGATCGTCACACGTTCCGGGCGCGCGCTCAAGTTCGATTCGATCGAGTGCCTTGCCTCCTTCGTGAACCAGGGTGACATGGGCACGCGTCCGCGTTCGATATGGGTGACGGACTACTCCCAGCCTGGCACACTCATACCGGTCGAGACGGCCCGTTTCGTTCAGATGAGCGATGGCCCGTCGAGTCCGATGGGCATGGGGCTGCGTGCGCATGCACCGGCTTCCATGGCAGCTGACGAGGACACGATGGATTGGGCGACTGTGCTGGAACTCGTCGCCGCCGGCCGCACGACCGGTCCTGCGCACCACCCCGAGCTTGCGCACGTAGCGCAGGGCGCGGGCCCGTGATGGCGCGGGGCAGGATGCTCGTGCTCGCCGTACTCGTGGCGTTTGGCGCCGTGCCGAACTCCGCCGCTGCGCAGGATACTCTGAGAGTGTCTGCAGCGGGACCGTATACCAGCGTCGGGGACGCGGCGCGCGCCGCGAAGCCAGGGGCAGTCGTGCTTGTCGCTGCCGGTCTCTACCGGGAGCCGACGGTCGTGCTCGACAAGCGCATGGAGCTTGTCGGCATCGGCAGTCCGGTGCTCGACGGCGGCAATGAGCGGGAGCTCGTGCATATCGTTGCCGACAGTGTCACTGTCCGGGGGCTGGTGTTCCGCAACACCGGGAACAGCTACGTCCAGGATCGAGCCGCGATCAAGGCAATGGACGTCACCGGGTGTGTCGTCGAGAACAACCGCATCGAGGACGCCTTCTTTGGGATCTATCTCGGCCGCGCGAGCGATTGCCGGATCAGCGGGAACGTCCTCGTCTCGGACGCCGCGTCCGAGACCACCGCGGGCAACGGAATTCACCTGTGGGCCGTAGATGGCGTCGAGATCGCCGATAATCACGTTCAGGGGCATCGCGACGGCATCTACTTCGAGTTCACCACAAACGCGGTCGTTCGGCAGAACACGAGCGTGCGAAATCTGCGCTACGGCCTGCACTTCATGTACTCGAATGACTGCTCCTACCTCGAGAACAGATTCGAGGGTAACCTCGCCGGCGTAGCGGTCATGTACAGCCGCAGGGTGCGGATGGAGGGCAACCGCTTCGCGGACAGCTGGGGTGGAGCGTCCTATGGCCTGCTTCTCAAGGAGATCTCAGACGCCACGATCACGGGCAACGCGTTCTATCGCAACACCGTCGGCATCGTGGCTGATGGTGCCGTGCGGATCCAGGCGACCGGGAACACGTTCGAGCGGAACGGGTGGGGCATCCGGCTGCTGGCCAGCACCTACGACGGCCATTTCGAGCGGAACGACTTCGTCGGCAACACGTTCGACGTGACCACCAACAGCTTCAACGTTCAGAATCGCTTCCATCAGAACTACTTCGACAGCTACCGCGCGTACGATCTGGATCGCGATGGGTTCGGCGATGTTCCGCACCGTCCCGTGCGGCTGTTCGCAGTGCTGGTCGAGCGTAGCCCTCAGGCAATCCTGCTGCTCCGGAGCTTCCTCGTCGGCGTCCTGGACGTTGCCGAGCGCATGATTCCCGGAGTCACACCAAGCAACCTGGCCGACGCCAGTCCGGCCATGCGGAGATGGCGATGATCGACATCCGAGGGGTGACGAAATCCTTCAGCGGGCGCGATGTACTGCGCGGCGTTGATCTGGAGGTTCAAACTGGCCGCGTCACGGCGATCGTTGGACCGAACGGGGCGGGGAAGACGACGCTCATCAAGTGCCTGCTCGGGCTCACCCGCGTCGGTGGTGGCAGGATCACGGTAGACGGGGTGCCACTGACTGACGACCCGGCATACCGCTCAAGAATCGGCTACATGCCGCAATCGCCCCGGTTCCCCGAAAACCTGACGGGCAACGAGCTTATAGCGATGCTGCGGGACCTTCGGGGACCAGCTGCGAAGACGGACGATTCGCTGCTACGGGCCTGGAAGCTCGAGCCTGAGCTAAGCAAGCCGCTCAGGGTGCTTTCGGGCGGGAACAGGCAGAAGGTGAACGCGGTTACCGCGTTCCTCTTTCGGCCAGACGTTCTGATACTCGACGAGCCGACCGCGGGTCTGGATCCAGCAGCGAGCGCCCTGCTCAAGGACGTGATCATCGATCAGCGTGAGAAGGGACGCACTTTCATCGTGACATCGCACGTGATGAGCCAGCTGGAGGAGATCGCCGACGATGTCGCGTTCATGCTCGACGGGACGATCAGGTTCATGGGTTCGCTCCGATCCATGAAGGAGCAGACTCGCGAGAAAAACCTCGAGCGGGCGGTCGCTGCCATGATGCGCCGCGAGGAGGCAGCATGATCGTGAATCGCACGCTGTTCAAGATCGCGAAGTACGAATTCAGCAATGTGGTGCGCAGCCGCTGGCTGCTGCCGTATACCCTTGGCCTGGCTCTGGCCACGGAGCTGCTGATCAGGTTCAGCGGCACGACCTCGGCTGCCCTGCTGGGTGCGTCCAATCTCGTGCTGCTCGTGATTCCGCTGGTTTCACTGACGGTGGGCACGATGTACTTCTACAGCTCACGACCGTTCACCGAATTGATGCTCGCGCAACCCGTGCCCCGGCGCGATCTGGCGCTCGGGCTGCTGATCGGCTCGGCGCTGCCGCTGGCTGGTGGATTCGTCGTGGGCGTGGGTGCGCCGCTGCTGATTCATGGCGCGTTCAGCGGCGACACGGCCAGGGCAGCCGTCGCTCTCATCGGCTCGGGAGCGCTGCTCGCAACCGCGTTCGCGTCGCTCGCCTTCCTGATCAGTGTATGCATCGAGGACCGTCTGCGCGGACTGGCAACGGCTATCGGCGCCTGGCTCGTGCTGTCGCTTCTGTACGACGGAGCAGTGCTCTTCATTGCGGCTGTCTTCAGTGACTACCCGCTGGAGAAGCCGCTGCTGACGGCGATGCTGCTGAACCCCGTGGATCTGGCGCGAGTGTGGCTGATGCTGCAGCTGGACGTCGCAGCGCTACTCGGCTACACCGGTGCGGTGCTGCGGAGATTCTTCGGCAGTGGTACGGGAACGGCCATTGCGGCCGCCGCGCTGCTGGCGTGGACCGCGATCCCGCTTGCTCTCGGGGTACGTCGCTTTCAGCGACGTGATTTCTGAGGTGATCGGTACCGGCACTCTCCGACGCGGCGACTGATGGACTGGTACGTGAGAGCGTTCATCAGGTCGAGCGTGACCTGGCTGACCTTAGGAGTCACGCTTGGTCTGGCGATGTCGGTCTGGCCGCGGCTGACCGTGTACCGGGCAGCGCACATGCACATGCTGCTGCTCGGTTTCATATCGATGATGATCTTCGGTTTCGGCTATCACGTTGTCCCGCGGCTGGCGGGGAACCGCCTGTACCGACCGTCGTGGGCGGGTGTTCACGTATGGCTCGCGAATGCGGGGCTGGCAGGACTGTCGCTCGGGCTCGCGCTCCGAATCCATGGGATCACGGGGGCGGGACTGGTGCTTGCGACCGGCGGCGTGCTCGCCAGCCTGGGTGCTTACGCGTTCGCGGTCAACATCGCGTTGAGCACGAGGCCGAAAAGGAAAGACCCGGCTCCGGCGCCGGTGACGGGGCGCAAGCTGCCGACGCTCACGAGCGAGTAGGTGACGGCAGTGCCGCTATTGCTCTTCCATGAACGGATACCGGTAGTGTCGTGGCGGCGTGAACGTCTCCTTGATGGTCCGCGCACTCACCCAGCGCACTAGATTGAGGATCGAACCGGCTTTGTCGTTGGTGCCGGATCCACGCGCTCCACCGAACGGCTGCTGTCCGACGACAGCACCCGTGGGCTTGTCGTTGATGTAGAAGTTTCCGGCGGCATTTCGCAGCGCGCCCGTGGCCGCGCGCACTGCGCTCCTGTCGTTGGCGAACACCGCGCCGGTCAGCGCGTACGGTGAAGTCTCGTCCACCAGGCGCAGCGTGTCGGCCCAATCGCCGTCACGGTACACGTAGGCCGTGACGACGGGGCCGAAGATCTCCTCGCACAACAGGCGATACCCTGGATCGCGTGTCTCAATCAGGGTCGGTTGGATGAACCAGCCCTCCTCACCTGCGGCGGTGCCCCCCGCGAGGATCGTGGCATTCGCCCGCGCGTCATCCACGTACTGGCTGATCTTCTCGAACGCGGCCTGATCTATCACTGCGCCCATGAAGTTGCGGAAATCAGTCACGTCGCCGACGCTGATCTCCTCCATGAGTGCCACCGTCCTGTCGCGGACCTCGTCCCAGAGCGATTCCGGTACGTATATCCTGCTTGCAGCCGAGCACTTCTGTCCCTGGTACTCGAATGCGCCGCGCGCGATCGCCACCGAGAGTGCTACCGGGTCCGCAGACGGATGGGCGACGATGAAATCCTTACCGCCGGTCTCGCCGACTATGCGGGGGTACGAGCGATAGCCGCTCATGCTCGCTCCGATCGTCCTCCACATGGAGTTGAAGACGGTAGTGCTTCCGGTGAAGTGGACTCCGGCGAGGTCGCGGTGGGCGAGCAGAGTGTCGGAGATCATCCGTGCATCGCCGGCGACGAGATTGATCACGCCCGGAGGCAACCCAGCTTCCTCCAGCAGGCGCATGATATAGTGCGCGCTGAGCATCGCGCTCGAGGCCGGCTTCCAGACGACCGTGTTGCCCATCAGTGCGGGCGCTGTCGGCAGATTGCCTGCGATGGCGGTGAAGTTGAACGGAGTAACCGCGTACACGAAGCCCTCGAGGGGCCTGTAGTCGAGCTGGTTCCATGCGGCGTGATCGCTCAGCGGCTGCTGCTCGTACAACTGCTGTGCGAAGTGCACATTGAACCGCCAGAAGTCGATGAGCTCGCATGCGGCGTCAATCTCGGCCTGGTAAGCGGTTTTTGACTGGCCGAGCATCGTTGCGGCGTTGAGAGTGGCACGCCAGGAGGTAGACAGCAGCTCTGCGGCCTTGAGGAAGACGGCGGCGCGATCTTCCCACGCCCACGCCGCCCATTCGCGCGCCGCCTCACGGGAGGCACCTATTGCACGATCGACGTCTGCGGGTCGCGCCCTGTGCCAGTCCCCGAGCACATGGCTGTGCCGGTGCGGCATCACTGCGTGGGCGGTCTCACCGGTTCGCACTCGCTCGCCGCCTATGACGAGCGGGATCTCCACGCGCTCATCGGCCATCGTTCGCAGGCGCTCCTTCAGCGCGGCGCGTTCCGGGCTGCCGGGTGCGTAGGACCTGACCGGCTCGTTGAATGGCGGCGGCAGGCGTCGTACTCCGTTGAACCCACCGGCAGCCGGCAGTCTGTCCGTCGTCATTGAGTCGTCGGCTGTGTTTGAGGCGGGTGACGCAGCAGCGCGCTCCGGGCGGGTGGTGGTGCTCATGCGGTGATCCTCGAGTGGCGTGGGCTACGGTTGGGAAAATACCAGCCTTCCACCCGCGGTGCGGGGTGCGGCGGTGCGAGTGGGTATAGTACCCGGTGCAGATGCGATTTCATTGCGTGCCCCGGCCATCATCACTGGCGCGCTGCTGCGTGAGTCTGAGCGCGGCGGTCCTCGCTGGCTCCTGCGCCGCCGACCCGATCGCGTGGGGAGCCGTCGAGTATCTCGACGTGGAAACAGTGGCCGGCACGAGCGCGGTGCAGCAGGAGCAGCTGTGCGGGACGGTGGAAGTGGAGCACGGCGACGAGCGCTTCCGTGCCGGGTGGGATGCCGGCACTGGAGCTCTCACTGTGATGCGGTCGCCCGACGGTGGTGCCTCATGGGAGCCACCGGTGATTCCCGACTCCCGGCAGTCGCCGGAGCCCCCCTGCAATCGGACGCCGCCCGCGCTGTTCGCGGACAGCGCGAACGGCTTCCTGCACATCGCCTATTTCAGCGAACTGCCGGGCGGGGCGGGGATTTACTACGTGCATTCCATGGACGCGTCTCGTCTCGTGCAGGTCGGCGGCGGGATGTTCGAGCAGCCGGTCGCTCTCACGTTCGGTCGGCGTGCGGTGCGCACGAGCGTTGCATCCCGTGGCGATACGGTTGTGGTTGCGTACGAGGATCCGAACTCGGCAAGGGGAGGGATTCACCTGGCCATCTCGAGCACAGCGGGCCACTTGTTCGATGTACGTACGGTTCTCCCCGGTGGAGCCGGTGCGGTGCGCGAGCCGCGGGTCGAGCTTGTCGCGGGGCAGCTGCTGGTGACGTGGCGGGAGGCGTCCGATGCTGCGCGCCTGCTCCGCAGGCGCGGGAGCTTTCGCTGACTGCGGCGAAACGAAGCGGTATGCGCGGGAAGGCGAAGCCGGGCCCTCGTCGGGTGCGTCCTGGGCCCGGCCCCCGCGCCCGCCACTTCATCGGTTCCCATACAGTGTACAATGGCGGAATCGACATGGCCGTGCGCCGTGCGGCGAACGCCGGGATGACGGCCGTGCAGATCTTCACCGCCGTGCCGAAGTACTACAACGACCGCATGTCGATAAGGCCTGAGCGGGTGGAGCGGTTCAGGAGAGCGCTGGCGGAAACAGGGATTGCGCCGGCCATGGTTCTGGTGCATGCGCCGTATGTCCTGAGCGTGGCCACACCGGATCCGGAGAAGTGGCAGAGGGCGAGCGGTGGACTCGCGAAGGAGCTCGAGAGGTCGAGTGCCCTCGGCGTCGGCGCTCTGTGCTTTCATCCGGGAGCCGCTGGAGGCAGCGACCGCTCTGCTGCGGCCGGGCGCGTGGGCCGTGCCATAGTCGCCGCTCTGGAAGCGGTGGATTCCGCCACGCGTGTGCTCGTGGAGAACACAGCGGGGGCTGGCACGACGATGGGTCGCACGCCCTCTGAGATCGGCGCGATTCTGTCCCACGTGCCCCCCGCGCTGCGCTCGCGTACCGGCTACGGGCTGGATACCTGCCACCTTTTCGCCTCTGGATTTGACCTGCGGGAATCGCGAGCGGCTCTCTCCGCGCTGCTCGACGAGTTCGAGTCCGAGACCGGCGAGCCACCTGCGTTTTTTCACCTGAACGACAGCGAGTTTCCGCTTGGCTCGAACAGGGACAGGCATGTGCTCATAGGCGACGGTCACATAGGGGTGGAACCGTTCCACTGGCTGCTGCGTGACCCGCGTTCCATAGGGATACCGCTGATCCTGGAGACACCGCAGCTGAACTACGACATTGCCGATGACGACCCGTCAGCAGACCCCTACGACGTGCGCATGGTGGAGGTGCTGCAGGGTGATTGACGCGATTTCCCCTCTGAAAACCGGTCGCGTTCCCTATTGCGCGCCATGGCTGTCGCTTTAGTTTGCACCGCGACGGACAGGCGTTCTCACCGGCCTGACAATCACCAGGAGAATCGATGGCAACTAGGAAGAAGAGCTCGGCTCGCAAATCGTCGGGAAGAAAGTCGTCGAAGGGTGGGTCGCGCGCGAAGAAGTCCAGCGGCGCCCGGAAGAAGACGGCCCGGAAGAGCACGGCGAAGAAGAGGGGCGCAGCCCGGAAGAAATCCACGGCTCGCAAGAGCACCGCGCGCAAGGCGCCGGCGCGCAGGAAGGCGAAGCGTCGCTCGAGCGGCGCTAAGCGTGCGCCAAATCCGGCGTTCATGAAGCCGATGTCGCCAAGCTCCGAGCTGGCGGCGGTGGTCGGCAGTTCGCCAATGCCTCGTACGGAAGTGACGAAGCGCCTGTGGTCTTACATTAAGCGTCGCGGGCTGCAGGACGACAAGAACCGTCGCATGATCAACGCGGACGACAACCTGCGCCCGATCTTCGGTGGTAAGCGTCAGGTGTCCATGTTCGACATGACGCGAATGGTGAATCAGCACCTCAGCTAACAGGATCTTTTGGCTGCACGCACCAAGGGGCGCGTCGACTCGACGCGCCCCTTTTCGCCCCGCGGAAAGGGATCCGCGCTATGGCGCAACCTGAGGGCAATTGCTCTTCCTGTTGCGCTTTTTCTGGTCATCCGGACGTTCTTCATGGAAGCGTACCGGATTCCGTCGGGGAGCATGATTCCAGCCATGCTCATAGGCGACTGGCTGTTCGTGAACAAACTGGTGTACGGCCCGCACGTGCCGTTCACCGACATGCACCTTCCGGGCTACGCTGAGCCGCAGCGCGGAGAAATCGTCGTTTTCCGCTCTCCGCCGCAGCTCGACCAGCCTCACGATCCGACACCGACTCTCGTCAAGCGGATAGTCGGGATGCCTGGCGACACGCTGTACATGCGTGGTGGAGTTCTGTACGTGAACGGCATTCCGCAGAGACAGGGCGACGGAGCGGTGCCCGGGCACGACTCCCCGAGCGAGCTGTTCACCTGGCAGGAGGCGATTACCATATCGGGCTCGCGGTTCGGTGACCCTCCCGACCAGATAACACACGACGAGTGGGGCCCCCTGGTCGTAACGCAGGGCCACTACTTCATGATGGGCGATAACCGATACAACTCGAAGGACAGCCGGTACTGGGGCATTGTGCCGCGGGAGAACGTTCGGGGGAGGCCGATGTTCGTGTACTACTCGTACAACGCCGACGACAGCGACCGCCCCGTGCCATTCATTACCGACATCAGGTGGGGCCGGATAGGGCACTGGATCCGGTAGCGCCGCGGTTGTTGCCTCCACCCCGGAGGTAGTCGTCAGAGGTGTGAAATCGCCACAGCACCGTTCAGTGCTGCGGCGCAGACACCTGTGCGACGAGGCTGCACCAATGGGGTACTTCCCGCGCAAGACGGAGCCTTACCAGCGGCGCATTAGTGAGCGCGACTGGCACCATCACGGGCCGTCGGCGTTCCGCAAGCTCGCATTCTCATTGCTGGACATGGCGCTGCTCACCGGTGTGACCATGCGCCTGGGCCGTGCCGCGCTGCTGGCGTATGCGGGAGAAGGCAACAGTGAGATGTTCGCCACGAGCCTGCTTGCGGGCACCTTCTTTCTGTTTCTGATGGTGACTCTCCACCTCGGAAATTTCCCGATCCGGCACTGGGTATGGCGCGCGCCTGTGTTCGGCCTCGCGGTCGGGGCAGTGGAGTCGGGGGTCAGCCTGCTGCTGATCTCGGCCGGGCGCGAGCCCTACGGCAGTGGCCAGGCAGCGTTTGCGGACTGGCTGTCGATGGCGCTCACCATCGTGCCCTGGCGATTCACCCTGGTCGTCGCGTACTCGACTGCACTGGCTTTTGTGGTTCAGGGCGTGCGTGTGGTGACACTCACCAGCGAGGAGCGGTTATAATTCGCAGGTGATGGAGAGGGCCAAGCGACTGATCGTCGTCGGAGACCGTGTTCTCGTAAAGCCCGAGGAGGGCGAGGACCGCAGCAAGGTGGGCCTGTACCTTCCGCCAACTGCGGTGGACTCGCAGGCAGTCCAGGGTGGGCGCATCATGGCTACGGGCCCGGGGCTACCCATGCCCGACTTCGGCGACTCCTCGGAGGAGCCATGGCGCGTCGCCATGCGGGAGACACGATTCATTCCCATGCAGGCGCGTGCCGGTGACTACGCCCTCTTCTTCAGGAAAGCGGCTGTCGAGATAACGTTCGAGAGCGAGCGGTATCTTGTCGTCCCGCAGACGGCCATTCTCGCGCTCGTGCGCGATTCAAACGTAGAGGATTAGTGACGATGTACGACGAGCGACTTGTTGCACCGATGCGTGCCGAGCTGACGCGCCTTGGAATCGAGGAGATGCGAACCCCGGAGGAAGTCGATGCGCGGCTGAAGGAGGATGGAACAGCCCTCGTAGTCGTGAATTCGGTTTGCGGCTGCGCTGCGCGTAATGCACGGCCTGCCGTCGCTCGCGCTCTGCAGCACGGAGTGAAGCCCGACCGGCTGACCACGGTATTCGCGGGCCAGGATGCGGACGCGACGCGACAGGCGCGCAGCTACTTCGCCGGCTATGCACCCTCTTCACCACAGATCGCTCTGCTGCGGAACGGAAAGGTCGTGTTCATGCTGGAGCGATTTCAGATCGAGGGCCGAAGCACCGAAGAGATCGCGGCCGATCTGGTGGGGGCGTTCGACAAATTCTGCGAGGCCGCAGTCGGCTAGCAGCGGACCGGCAATCGCGAACAGTAAGCCTGCCAGCTCGCAGCTGGCATCACGCGTACCGCACCCAGCGCGCCACCTCTCTCAGTGTCGGCTTCTTCCCGTACATCAGCAGCCCGACACGATAAATCCGCGCGGCGAGCCACACAGCAATCGCGCAGGATAGAGCGAGTATCACCAGGCACGCAATGATTTCCACCCACGGTACCTGGACTGTGGCGAGCCTGACGGGCATCAGTATCGGCGCCGAGAACGGCAGCAGCGACACCCACTGTGCCAGCGCGCCCGACGGGTTGAACAGCACCGGCTGAATGAACAGCGCCGCGAAGATTACAAGCATCATGAGCGGCGTGGCAGCCTGCTGCGCTTCCTGGTCGGTGTTCACCATGGAGCCGACGGCGGCGAACAGAGCCGAGTAGAAGATGAATCCGAGCGCGAACAACAGGAGCAGCAGCAGGCCGAATGTGAGTGACAGCTCAGGCAGTCGCATCGGCGTGGCCGGAAGCCCCATTGCGGCGAAGATCGGGGCACGGAATGTCGCCATGAGCCAGCCGGCGAGCACCCAGACGGTGATCTGGGTGAAGGCTACTCCGCCGACACCGAGAATCTTCCCTGCAAGCAGCGCATCGGGCCTGACGCTGGAGACTATCACCTCCGCAACCCGGCTCTGCTTCTCCTCCATGACTCCGCGCATTATCGCCTGCCCGTACAGCAGGATCGACATGTACAGCAGGAAGGCGAGCCCAAAGGAGAAAATCGCATTCACCCGACCGGATCCGCCCCGCCCGCGTTCAGTTATCCGTTCGCTCTCGAGTCGGAGCGGCAGGAGGGTCATGTCGCGGGCGACCTCGGGGTCCACTCCGGCAGTCTCGAGTCGTGCGGCCATGACCACGTTGCGAACCGTTGTGCGGAGCCGGTCGATCGCCGGCAGCGAGGTCGCCGCTCTGCCTGCGTAGCGGGCTCGCTCACCGGCCATCGTCTCGCGGTCCACGACCAGGTATCCGCTGTGCCGCCGCAGCATCACATCGCGCGTGAGCAGCGACTCCGCCTGGGTGACCTCGCCGGGCTCCACGATGCGCACTTCGGGCCGGCTCCGCATCCTCGCCGATCCGGTGGAGAGTGCATCGGCCAGACGGTTGCCGAGCCCCGCGCCCGATGCATCGACGATCACGGTCTCGGAAAGGTCTGCGATGCCGCCGGAGCGGAGCGAAAGCCACGCCGGTACGACCATCATCGTGCCGAGGAGCAGTGGCCCGAACAGGGTCGCAATGACGAACCACTTGCTGCGGACGCGCTCGAGATACTCGCGTTTGATTACGGCCCAGGTCTTATCCATGGCCGGTCATGCCCTCCTCCACGCCGCGTGCTCCGACGCGCTCGAGAAAGATCTGGTGCAGTGACGGCTGGACGAGCTCGAACCTGGTCACCCGCACTCCGGCCTTCACCACGCGTCGCAGCAGATCCTGCGGGTCGGCGTCTGAATGAAGCTCGATCTCATAGAAACGGGTGTGGTCGTCGGCTCTCGCGACAAGCTGCGGGTCACGGAGGACGCTGCGGATGTCTCCGTCATCGCCGTCCACAGCCAGCGCGATTGTCTGAGATCCGTGGGAGGCCTTTACTTCGCTCATCTCGCCGTCCAGCACCTTACCCCCGTCGGCTATGATGCAGACGTTGTCGCACATCCGCTCGGCCTGATCCATCAGGTGGGTGCTGAACAGCACAGTGTGGCCGCGATGGCGCAGCTCAACAACGGTGTCTTTCATCGCCTGAGCGTTAACCGGGTCGAGCCCGCTGAACGGCTCATCGAGTATGACCAGCTCAGGATCGTGCAGCATCGTTCCGATGAACTGGACCTTCTGCTGCATCCCGCGCGAGAGCTCGTCCACCTTCGCATCGCCCCAGTCCTTATCGGGCGTGCGCAGTGCGAGGCGGTCGAGCCACTCGTCGATCCGGCGGTCGGCCTCCCGCCGCGAGATGCCCTTCAGTGCGCCTAGAAACCGCAGCACCGAGCGTACCTTCATCTTCCGGTACAGACCGCGCTCTTCGGGGAGGTACCCGACACGGTTGTTGACCTTCGCGTCGGTGGATGGGTGTCCCAGAATGGTGATGACGCCTCCATCGGGGATGATGACGTTCAGGATCATCCTGATGGTCGTGGTCTTTCCGGCGCCGTTAGGCCCCAGCAGCCCGTACACGGCCCCACGCGGCACGGTCAGCGAGAGATCGCGTACTGCGATGTGGCCCGCGAAGCTCTTCCTGATACCGTGGATCTCGAGGGCGTTCTCTATGGTCTCACCCGTGGCTGCGTGGGCGTAGAATATAGCCCGTGACCGCTGCCGCAGTGCGCGCCCGTATCAATGTCAGGTTCGATCGCAACGAGCTCGCCGGCGCGTTCGGCGATATCGGCACCGATCTGCCGCTGATCGCGGGAATGATACTCGCCGCCGGTCTCGACGCGGCGGGTGTCCTCATCCTGTTCGGCGCCATGCAGTGGTTCACCGCTCTCCGTTACGGCATCCCCATGCCGGTGCAGCCATTGAAGGCAATGGCCGTGATCGTCATCACCCAGCAGATCGCCGGCCCGGTGCTGTACGGCGCAGGTCTGGCCATTGGTGGGACGATGCTTCTGCTGACACTTACTGGTGCGCTGTCGTGGCTCGCACGCGTGATCCCGAAAGCTGTAGTGCGCGGACTGCAGCTCGGACTGGGTCTCCAGCTGGCGCTGCTCGCCCTGCGGGAGTACGTCCCCGCCCAGGGGAGACCGGGATTCATTCTCGCCGCGGTGGGGTTCGTCGTGACCCTGCTGCTGCTCGGCAACCGTCGTTTCCCACCGGCGCTGCTCGTCATTGCGCTCGGAGTCGCTTACGCCCTCCTGTACGACGTTGACGCCTCCCAGCTGGCTGCGGGAGCCGGCTTCAGTCTTCCGGCGGCCAGCATTCCGACACCAGACGCGATTGTCACCGGGTTCGTGGTTCTGGCACTTCCACAGATCCCCCTGTCGCTCGGCAACTCACTGCTTGCGACTAGGCAGGTGGCTGCGGACCTCTTTCCCGGGCGACCGGTGTCGATGCGTCAGCTGGGCTTCACCTATTCCGTCATGAACCTCGTGAGCCCCTGGCTTGGCGGAGTTCCCGTCTGCCACGGCTCCGGCGGACTGGCGGGCCACTACACGTTCGGCGCGCGGACGGGCGGCTCGCTGGTGATCTACGGCGGGCTGTATCTGATCGCAGGGTTGTTCTTTGCCGGATCGTTCGCGCTGCTGGTGCGGGTGTTCCCACTGCCGATACTCGGCGTGCTCCTGCTCTTCGAGGCGGTCGCCCTCATGCTGCTCGTTCGCGACCAGGTGGCTGCACGGGGTGATTTCGCCGTCGCAGTACTTACCGCGCTGCTGGCGGCATTACTTCCTTACGGCTACGTGATCGCGATGGTCGCCGGCACAGCGATGTGGTACGGGACCGTGCGGCGAGGCTCCTAGCCTACCTTTCCCCCGATTGCTTCCTCGAGTGCATTCCAGGCAAGCAGCGCACATCGAACGCGCGCGGGGAACTTCGACACACCAGAGAGTGAGCGTAGCTGGCCAAGAGCTTTGTCAGCCGCTGCGGTCTGGTCGCCGAGTATCATCGCGCGGTACCGATCCCAGAGCGCAGTGGCTTCTGCAGTCGTCTTGCCTTTGACCGCTTCGGTCATCATCGAGGCCGCGGCCTGGGATATCGAGCATCCGCGGCCGGTGAACTTCAGCTCGGCCACCCGCTCGCCGTTGAACTTCACGTGCAGGTCGATCTCGTCCCCGCACAGCGGGTTGCGCATCGGCACGACGCGATCGGCGTTCTCCAGCGAGCCCTTGTTCCGAGGACGGCGGTAGTGATCCAGGATGAGCTCCTGGTACATCGCCTGGATGTTGGCGGAGATTTCCGTCATGAGGGCAAGCTAGTTGTCAACTGCAACGGCGAACTGCAGGCTATCAGCTGCCAGCTGATAGCTGACAGCCTGCTGTTCAAGAGGCAGCAGATCCCGAGATTTCGAGCGGAGTCGGCGCCGGCACCGACCCACCCGCGACTCCGAAGATCTCCCGCGCCTTGTGAAGTCCCCGGACCAGCGCGTCGACATCAGACTCGTCGTTGTACAGGTAGAACGATGCGCGGGCAGTGGCCGCCACGCCGAGCCGTCGCATGAGCGGCTGGGCACAGTGATGACCCGCGCGGATGCAGACACCTTCCCCGTCGAGGACGGTCGCGAGATCGTGCGGGTGCACGTCGGCCAGAGTGAAGCTGATGACTCCGCTCCGCTGTGCGGGTGACGGTCCGTAGATCGTCAGGGCGTCAATCTCCGAGAGCCGCTCGTACGCGATTTCCATGAGTGCATGCTCGTGCGCCTGGACTTCATCCATGCCGATCGAGTCCAGGTAATCGACCGCAGCCGCCAGGCCGACCGCGTCTGCCGCATTCGGCGTTCCTGCTTCGAATTTGTGCGGCAGGACGTTCCAGGTTGTATCCACGTCGCGCACGAACTCGATCATGTCACCCCCCATCTGATATGGGGGCATCGACTCGAGTAGCTCCCGCCGGCCGATCAGCGCACCGATTCCCATCGGACCACACATCTTGTGGCCGCTGAAGGCATAGAAGTCGACACCCAGCTCCGCGAAATCCACCTTCATGTGTGGAGCGCTCTGGGCGCCGTCGCACACCGAGGTCGCTCCCGCCTCACGTGCAAGGTCCGCGATCTCGCGCACTGGATTCACGGTGCCGAGCGCATTGGACACGTGATTGAATGCGACCACTGCCGTGCGGTTACTGAGGAGCACACGGAGCTTGTTCAGGTCGAGCGTGCCGTCGGGCTCCATCTCCCATATCCGCAGGTGGCCGCGTTGGCGGATCGCGAGCTGCTGCCAGGGGACGAAGTTGCCGTGATGGTCCATCGCCGTGACAATGACGTCGTCACCCGGCTGCACCGCCACACCACCCCAGGAACTGGCCACCAGGTTGACCGACTCGGTGGTACCGCGCGTGAAGATGACTGTGGCCGGATCCGTCACACCGAAAAAGCGGGCGATCCGCGCACGTGCGTCGTGATACGCCTCGGTGGCCCTTACCGACAGCGAGTACGCCCCCCGGTGAGGGTTCGCATTGGCTGTCTCATAGAACTCACGGATCGCGTCCAGAACGACCTTCGGCTTCTGTGAGGTAGCCGCTGAGTCCAGGTAGTGAAGCTCCGGCTGGCTCGCCAGCAACGGAAAGTCGTTGCGCCGGTAGAGACGGGAGCCGCGGGTGCTCACGCTCGACGCGCGCCCACAAGAATGTCCTGGCCCTCCACGTGCACCTCGTACGTTGGCAGAGGATCGGTGGCAGGGCCGAGCCGGACAGCTCCGGTCCGGAGGTCGAACCGGGCGCCATGCCAGGCGCACTCAATCACGCAGTCAGGATGCAGAGTACCGATGGCCATGGCGAACTCCTGGTGGGTGCACACATTGCTCACCGCCAGGATCTCTCCCGCAGCGTTCACGAGGCAGATTCGCTCTCCGCGCGTGGTCTCGACCCCGAGAAGCTCCCCTTCCGGGAGGTCGTCCAGGGTGGCCACAAGCTCGTATTGGGACATGGCTATGCACTTGAATCTATTAGGGTTGCTTGAATTCCCGACAAATTCACTTAGGATTCAATGTTGGCCTCGTTTGCACCGCGACGTAAGTCACTGTCGCGCCGAAACTTGGCCTCCACCGCCGCGGCTCACGCCGCGGCTCCGCGCGGCCTTCTGCGAGCGCCGGAACGGAGCCAGAGATGACCACAGCGATCGAATCGCTAGTCAACAGAGAATACCAGTACGGGTTCGTCACGGATGTCGAGACGGACTCGCTGCCGCGTGGCCTCAATGAGGACATCGTCCGGGCCATCTCGGAGCGCAAGCAGGAACCGGAGTGGTTGCTGGAATGGCGGCTGAAGGCATATCGCCGCTGGTTGAGCATGACGGAGCCGCACTGGTCCAACGTCGTGTATCCCGCGATCGACTATCAGGATCTGAGCTACTACTCGGCGCCGAAGAAGGCAAAACCGCTGGCGTCGCTGGATGAGGTGGATCCGGAGATCCTGCGCACCTACGAGAAGCTCGGCATCTCGCTCACGGAGCAGAAGATGCTGGCCGGAGTGGCAGTGGATGCGATCTTCGACAGCGTTTCCGTCGGAACGACGTTCAAGGCAGCGCTGGCCGAGCAGGGAGTGATCTTCTGCTCGTTCACCGAGGCCGTGCACGAGCATCCCGAGCTGGTGAAGAAGTACCTCGGCTCGGTCGTTCCATACAGCGACAACTTCTTCGCTGCGCTCAATTCCGCCGTGTTCAGCGACGGCTCCTTCTGTTACGTGCCGAAGGGTGTCAAGTGTCCGATGGAGCTGTCCACATACTTCCGCATCAATGCGGCGGACACCGGTCAGTTCGAGCGCACGCTGATCATTGCCGACGAGGGCGCCTCGGTGAGTTATCTCGAGGGCTGCACCGCCCCCAAGCGATCGACGAACCAGCTGCATGCCGCGGTGGTGGAGCTCATCGCGCTCGACAACGCGAGCATCAAGTACTCGACGGTGCAGAACTGGTACGCTGGCGACAAGCACGGTGTGGGCGGCATCTACAACTTCGTGACCAAGCGCGGCAAGGCCGCGGGCGTCAATTCCAAGATCTCGTGGACGCAGGTCGAGACCGGCTCCGCGATCACCTGGAAGTATCCAAGTGTCATTCTGCAGGGAGATAACTCGACCGGTGAGTTCTACTCGGTCGCGGTCGTGAACAACCGGCAGCAGGCCGACACCGGGACGAAGATGATCCATATCGGGAAGAACACGAAGAGCACGATCATCTCCAAGGGGATCTCGGCGGGCGAAGGGAACAACAGCTATCGCGGCCAGGTGAAGGTGCTGCCGAGGGCGGCGAATGCGCGCAACTACACGCAGTGCGACTCCATGCTCATCGGCAACCGCTGCGGCGCGCACACGTTCCCGTACATCGAGGTGCAGAACGAGAGTGCCACGGTCGAGCACGAGGCTTCGACGTCGAAAATCGGCGAGGATCAGATCTTCTACTGCAAGTCGCGCGGGCTGAACGCCGAGCACGCCATCTCGCTGATCGTGAGCGGGTTCTGCAAGGAAGTGTTTCAGAACCTGCCGATGGAGTTCGCGGTCGAAGCCCAGCAGCTCCTCGGGATATCGCTCGAGGGCTCGGTTGGGTAACGCTTCACGTCGCTGGTCGCCGAAACAACGCTCAAGGACATCGGAACTGTGCTCCACATAGAGAACCTCAAGGCAAGCATCGCGGAGAATGAAATTCTTCGCGGCATAACGCTTAGCGTAAACGCGGGCGAGGTGCACGCCGTCATGGGCCCGAACGGATCGGGGAAGAGCACACTGGCGCAGGTCGTCGCAGGGCATCCGGCCTACGAAGTGACCGCCGGGTCGATCACCTACGACGGACAGGACCTGCTCGAGATGGAACCAGAGGAGCGGGCGCAGGCCGGCATCTTCCTCGCCTTCCAGTACCCGGTGGAGATACCGGGCGTCAGCAACGCGTACTTCCTCCGCTCGGCGTACAACGAGATCCGCAAGGCGCGGGGCGACTCGGAGGTCGATCCACTCGAGTTCCTGGATCTGATGGAAGAGAAGATGCGGATGGTGGACATGGACCCGGCAATGCTGAACCGGTCCGTGAACACGGGCTTCTCCGGCGGCGAGAAGAAGCGCAACGAGATTCTGCAGCTGGCAGTGCTGGAGCCGCGGCTGGCGATCCTGGACGAGACTGACAGCGGTTTGGACATCGACGCCCTGCGGATCGTAGCGGATGGGGTGAACCGTCTGCGCCGGCCCGACAACGCCACGATCGTCGTCACTCACTACCAACGGCTTCTCAACTACATAGTTCCGGACTACGTGCACGTGCTCGCACGCGGCCGGATCGTGAAGTCGGGCGGCAAGGAGCTCGCGCTGGAACTCGAGGAGAAGGGGTACGACTGGCTGGAGAACCCTGAAGGCGAGTCCCGCGGCTCGCTGGCCGGTGTCAGTGCCGCGGCGCAGGCGGCTGCGGACGCTGTTCCACCATCCGGCGCACGAGCGTGACTGAATCGGCGACCCGCGACAGGATTCGCTCCGGGATGACTGACCGTCCGCCGCAGATTACGGCGTACCCGCAGACCGCCGTGGAGAAGCAGCCGCGCGTGAGTGACTCTTCTGTGGAGCACTATCTGCGGGAGTTCGCCGACTTTGCTGCATCACTGAGCGGCGAGCCGGCCCGCGTCACTGCATTGCGGCGGGAAGGGATCGCGCGGTTCGGCGAGCTTGGATTCCCGACGATGAAGAACGAGGACTGGCACTTCACAAGCGTCGCCCCCGTTTCGGCGCGCTCTTTCAACATGCCGGCCGATGGACCTGCACCCGTCGTGACGCAATCCGATCTCGACGTCTTCGAGTTCGGTCATCCGGAATGGCCGATCCTGGCCTTCGTGAACGGTCGCCTGGCTCCGGATCTCTCAACCGCCACGCAGCTGCCTGCCGGCACGACCCTGCAGTCTCTCCGTGCGGCCATCGATGCCGGGGACGACACGGTCGAGCTCTGGCTCGGCCGGATCACCGATCATCGATCCGCGGCGTTCACCGCGCTGAATACCGCCTTCTTCACCGATGGTGCGATGCTCCACGTCGGGAAGAACGTGGCACTCGATAAGCCGATTCACCTGGTCTTCATCTCGGCCGGAGCTGATGTCGCAGCGCATCCGCGAAACCTGATAGTGCTGGAGCAGGGTGCAGCGGCCGCGGTCATCGAGACCTACCTGTCGTTCGGTCAGGAAGCGTCGTTGACGAATGCGGTAACCGAGATACGGATCGGCGACGGGGCACGACTCGATCACGTGAAGGTGCAGCGCGAGTCCACGGCCGCTTTTCACGTCGGCACCAGCGACGCGCGGCAGGGGCGTGACAGCTCCTACCAGTCCTTCAGTTACGCCACCGGCGCCGAGCTTTCCCGCACGAACATCTACACGGTGCTCGACGGCGAAGGTGCGCATGCGACGCTGCACGGCCTGTACATGGTGGAGGGCAGCCAGCACGTGGATCATCAGACCTGTATCGAGCACGCGCAGCCGAACTGCACGAGCTATGAGGTCTACAAGGGCGTCCTCGACGGCCGGTCACACGGCGTATTCAACGGCAAGGTTTACGTTCGACCAGAGGCGCAGAAGACCGATGGCAAGCAGAGCAACAACAACCTTCTGCTGTCGCCCGACGCGCGGGTGGATACCAAACCGCAGCTGGAAATATTCGCCGACGACGTGAAGTGCACGCACGGCGCTACGATCGGACGCCTCGATGAGAACGCTCTCTTCTACTTCCGCAGCCGAGGCATACCCGAGCCGCGGGCCAGGATCCTGCTCACCTATGCCTTTGCGGCCGAGGTGATCGAAGAGATCGAGCTCGAGCCTGTGCGTACCGAGCTGGAGAGGCTGGTGCTCGCCCGGGTGGGCGAGAGCACGGCAGAGCTGCCGACGGCGTAGCCCGCGGCGCCTCCGCCGCCGGCGTCGCCCCGGGGAGCTGTGCAAACGCGCCGCTTCTCAGCGTCTCAGAGTCATGAACCAGACTCTGAGTAACCCAGCAGTCCATCGCGACAGCGGCAGGCTCTCCCCCTGGTACGCCCGCTGCCGGCCCGCATGGATCGCCTTGGCAATGATCCTGTCAGGGTTCTCCTGCGAGCGCGCGGACCGCGAGGCAAGCGTCGCTGCAGAGGCAGATGCGCGACAGAAGTACGGCATGGCGCCCGCTTCGGCCGCGCCGCCCTACGCCGCCGACGCCGTCGAGCAGAGCACCGCTGGAACTGCCGCCATTCCCGCGCAGTTCGCCGATACGGTGGTGTCCCTGATCATCCGCTTTGGTGACGCACGCATCGAGGTCAGCGACATCCGTGCCGCCGTGATACAGCTGCGCGAGCTGGCGCAGCGGGTCGGCGGACACGTGGCGAGCTCGAGTTATCACGGCGGTCGCGAAGAGATCAGGACTGCGACTCTGGAGCTGAAAGTGCCGGCCGCGCGCTACGACGAGGCAGTTGCCGCACTGGACCGTGTCGGTCGCGTGGAGTATGTGAATTCACGGGCCGAAGATGCAGGTGAGGAGTACGCTGATGCTTCGGCGCGGCTGGCAAACGCGCGCCGCCTTGAGGAGCGGCTGCTGGCGCTGCTGATGTCGCGAACCGGTAAGCTCGAGGAGGTCCTCGCCGCTGAGCGCGAACTCGCGCGCGTGCGCGGCGAGATCGAGCGGATCGAAGGCCGATTGCGGTATCTGCGAACCCGCGCCGCGATGAGCACGCTGACCGTGACGGCCCACGAACCGGAGCCGCTGCTTGGCGGCAGGCCGGGCGAGAACCCGTTCGCTGTCGCACTGCAGCGTGCGTGGCGGAACTTCGTGGGGCTTCTTGCGGGGCTGATTGCGGCCCTTGGAATCATCCTGCCGCTCGCCGCCCTCGCGGTCGCCGGATGGTATGGTGGACAGCGTGTCGTGCGGCTGGTCAGGAGCCGACGGTCAGCCCCGCAGGAATAAGGCCGCGATGAGTGCGACAGCAACACCTATCACTAGCCACTTTCCCCACGCGTGCGGGCGCTGGACGATCCGCTCGGACATCAGTGGATGCCGTATTGTCGGACGGCGGGCAGCGATCGCGTCGAGCCCCTCGCTGTGCGGGCGTTCCAGTGAGACTCCGAGCGGAAGCGGGTTTGTTCGAACGGTGAGCACTGCGGTGCCGATCTCTATACGGTCGCCATAAGCGAGCTGGTGGGCCTGCTCCATGCGAATGCCGTTCACCCTCGTCCCGGTCGCCCCGATGTTCTCGAGGAAATAGCTCGTGTCCTGCGTGTTGACCCGTGCGTGTGTTCTGGAGACCGTGGGCTCGAGCACGACCAGATCGCTGGCAGTATCCCGGCCGATCGTGAAGTCCTGGCGCAGCGGATAAGCGCGGCGCTCGAATTCGTACACCAGGTACATCCCGATATCTGCCGCCGCGGGGCTCCCGCCTTCCGTGTTGCCATTGGATGCCGGGCGGACGCGTGACTCTCCGTTGCTGCCGGCTACCGGGGCGTTCCGGTCCCTGCCGTTGCCCTTCATGTTGGCCATTCGGCGAGTGCTTCGGCGAGGTCGGCGCGCGTATCTATGTCCGCGAGGATCGCCCGGTCGTCCACAGGCACGTACAGCACACGCTTCTCGTCGCTCCGGATGACGGCGCGCGCCCCGCCCTCCTCCACACGCATCAGTTCGGACCAGACTTCGCGGGCGAACCATGACGGATGACCGCGCCTCGCGCCGTAAGAGGGGACGGCGATAACGGCGTTGCGCGCGGCGGCGGTCTCCATGAGCGTGGTGACCGTGTCTGCCTTCACGAACGGGCAGTCCACCGGCCAGATGAGCGTGCCCTGCACACTGGCGTCGGCCAGTTGAGCGAGTCCGAGCCTGAGCGATACAACCGGGTCGCTTGTCGGGTCGGGGTTCTCGACACGACGGGTGCCTGCGGGAACCTCGATGGCGCCATTTGTCACCACGATGATCGGATCTGCGCCGGCTTCACCAGCCGCGCGGGCAATGCTCTGCGCGAAAGTGTCGCCGTCGCGCCCCGTGGCCGCCCCCTTAGGACTGCCAAAACGGGTGCCAGCACCGGCGGCAAGCACGACGCACGCAAACGACAGCATCAGCGGTTTCTCTCGGCGCTCAGTGACAGCACTGCCCGACCAGGAAGATGGGTACGGTGCGCGACACAACCCCTGCGAGCGCGCCATCACGCGGCGCGTTGGCCGCAGGCCGGACGCATTCTATTGACGACTCGGGGCAGGGGTCCGTTTCCGGGCCAGCTGGCCTTCGCGTACGGGGCCCCCCGGATCGATCTGCCCACCGGGGTCTGCCCTGACTATAATGCCGCCGTGGGCAGAGATCAGCTCATTGATTCCCTTCGTGCCGCACCGGCCCTGCTCGAGGAGCTCGTGCGGGAGACGCCGTCGGAACGCGTCAGGCGCCGACCCCCGGACGGCAAGTGGTCGATTCATGAGCACGCGTGTCACCTGGCTGCGGTCGGCCCGCTGTTCTCGGACAGGCTGACGCTCATGCTTGCGGAGGACAACCCTGCTATCGTTCCCTACGACCCGCCTCCCGATGAACAGGCTGGGTCACTGCTGGAGCGGGATCTGGATGCGGAGCTGCTTCGGTTTGCAGACGACAGGGCGCGTCTCGTGCAGCGTCTCGAGGGATTGACCGATGCCGAGTGGCGGCGGACCGCAAGGCACGATGGCTACACTGAGTACGACGTACGCATCATGTTCCGTCATGTGATGATGCACGACCTGCTGCACGCGTATCGGATTGAGCAGCTGGCGTTGACGCGGTAGCGAGCAAGACCGACAATTCAACACCCCAAGAGCGGAGAGCGAAGTGGCAACCAAACTGGAGAAGCCGATCAAGCGGGAGCTGGAAATCGATGGCACGGCCTACATGATCACGATCTCACCCGAAGGGGTGAAGGTGACACAGAAGGGCTATCGCAAGGGCCAGGAGATCAGCTGGCGCTCGATCGTGAGTGGAGATGCCACGTTGAACGAGCAGCTGAACGTCAGCGCGGACGCGACCAGACCGGAGTAGCAGCTACCAGGTTCAGCTCCCGTCGTGCGCGTCGTGGCTCGTGTCAGTCACGGCGCGCACGACCGAGTCGGGGATCACCGGCACGTCGGAGAGATGCTCGTGCACGATCTCCCAACCGCCGTCCCGCCTGGCGAACACCGCGGTCCAGGCGCCTCCTATCACGTGGGGCTCTCCGCGAGGGGTGAGATGTGGGACGCGGTACGTCGCAGTCATTACCGCTGACCTCGGCGACAGCACATCGATGTGCATCGCCGTCCATTCCCAGCGTGCCTCCTTCATGTTCTGGCCGACGTTCTCCCAGAACCCCTCAATGCCCATGGCCAGCGTGTCACGACTGGCCGTAACTCTTCCTGCGCCCGCAGAGTAGATCGGACCCGCCGCAGGGTACAGACTCATCAGTCGATCCACGGCATCCGGCTGACTGATATCGTAGGCCTCGACGACCTGGGCCCGGATTTCCCGCGCTATCTGTTCTCTTTCCCCCGCGGTCAGTTCGACGTTCCCTGGTGTACAGGCGACGAGCAGCACCGCGCAGGCAATCCAGCGCAGGTGGGACTCTGTCTTCGATTCGGACATGGGAGGAAGGGTTGGCATGCTGTGACTCCGGCCCGGTCAGCAGCCCACAGCCCACGGGAGGAGGTTATCCTAACGAACAGCTGGGTGCCGACGGTGTAGGAAGAAACCAGCCACTCACCCCTCGCGTAAGAGTTGCGCAGGTCCGGCGGCTGTGTCTCTTGCGCCGGACAGCGGTGTCCAGGCTTGGGGACAGTTGGTGGCGGTCACGGTCGTTTAGGCTCGTATTAACAGGGTCCACGCGCGGTCTGGCAGTTGCTTCTGCGCATAAGTACCAGGTACAAGGTGGAGGAGTCCGTGCATCGTTGGATTGCAGGAATCGTAGCGGTGAGTGTCGCCGCCTGTGGTGGAAAGGAGCAGATGCCCGCTGATCTGCGCGCGGATCTGGAGATGGCCTCCAGCGTATCAGCACTGGAACTGGCACCCTCCGGACCTGAAGCGCGCGCAGTGGTTAGCGTGGTGGAGCAGACGGCTCCCAGGACGCGAGCTCCTGCGCCATCGGCTCGTGCTCCGCAGCCGCGTCCGGCTCCTGCCCCTCCAGTTCGCGCCGAGCCACGGATCGAGCTCCTCGAGGAGATCGAATTCGCGGCGGCCGAGCCGGAGCCTCAGCCCGTTGACGACCGCGGGTTCGACGGGATGGGCGAGGAAGCGATCATCACTGGTCGGCCTCAGGTAGTGGATGCCGGCCCGGGTCCAGCCGCGGGTAGCGGCGGTGGCTCCAACGTCGGGACCATCCTTGCTGGCATCGGGATCGCCGTGATCCGCGGTGGAGTCGTGGTCGGTGACGTTCACTGTCCGCCGCCTCGCAGACGCGGCAGGAACGGAGGGATCATTGCGCTCCCCAACCAGAGCGCTGGCGGGGGCATCATCGGCGGAACGACGGTTCGTGGGATAACGATCCGCTAATTCACGGGAGCCCAGTCCCGAAGCCCTGAAGAGGCGCGGCCCCACGGTCGCGCCTCTTCCTTTTGCATCCGGGGGTGAGCGGCAGCTACGTTAGCGCGTCACCTCACAGGAGTTGTCGATGCTGAATGAGTTCAGGGCGTTCATCGCACGCGGGAACGTGATGGATCTGGCCGTCGCAGTCGTGATAGGCGCCGCGTTTGCGAGGGTGGTCAGCTCTTTCGTCGATGACGTGATAATGCCGGTACTGGGCCTGTTGACCGGCGGTATCGATTTCTCGAATCTCTTCATCGACCTCTCCGGTGGGAACTACGCCACACTGGCCGAGGCGCAGGAGGCGGGAGCGGCAACGCTCAACTACGGGCTCCTGATAGCGGCCCTGATTCAGTTCCTGCTGGTGGCGTTTGTCATTTTCCTCATCGTGCGGCAGTACAACAGGATGCGTGCACCGGCTGCTGTGACGACCAGGGAGTGCCAGTACTGCCGCACGGCGATTCCGCTGACCGCGACTCGCTGCCCCGCGTGTACCTCGGATGTGACTTAGCCGGCCCGTTATCCGGCAGCATGCCGGCTTATCAACCGCGGAGCCACGCAAACGGGACTACCAACGTTACGAAGACTGCTGCGACCCGAGCACGATTCTGCGGGCGTAGAGATGTCGCACGAGCTGAACTCCTTCGGCTGTGGAGCGCGCTTGATAGAAGCAGGAGAGCAGGCGGAAGCCGTGCCGCGGCATATCAGTCAGCCTTCCTGCTCACTGCGCGTGGAAGCGAGAGGGTGAACCGCGAACCCTTTCCTTCGACGCTTTCCACGGTGAGGCTCCCCTTCATCGCTCTGGCAAGATCCCGGCTTATCGCCAGTCCGAGTCCGACTCCGCCCGCGCGGGCGGAGAGTCCCTCCTTCAGCTGCGTGAACGGCGCGAAGATGGCTTCGAGCTCGCCGGGGGCGATGCCGATCCCCGTATCCCTGACATGCAGGTGGACAGTGTCGGTCGCAGCTGTACACTCGGTGCTGATATGGCCCCCCGCCGGCGTGAACTTGATGGCATTGGCGAGAAGGTTCACCAGAATCTGGGTCACCCTTGAGGGATCAGCATGCGCCATTATGCCGGAGTCCCCAGTGATTCCATCGAAGACTACGCCGTTCTGAGCAAACAGCGGCTCAACCAGGTCGACGGCGGATTGCAGCACGTCGCAGGCGTCGATGTCTGCAATCGCAAAAGACACACCCTCACTCGCGAACCGCGCAACATTGAGGATTTCCGTGATAAGAACGCCGAGATGCTGCTGGCTGGCTTTCACGCGCGCAAAGTCGGCGTGCTGCGCTTCGGTCACCGGACCGCGCAGCCCCATATCGAGAAGATCTATGTAGCCACCAATGGCATTCAGCGGGGTGCGCAGCTCATGGCTCATAGCCCCGAGAAACGCCGTCTTCGCGGTGTTCGCGGCTTCCGCGCTGCGTTTGCTGACCAGCGCCAGGTCGTAGGCCCGCGCATTGTCCAGCGCCAGTGCCCCGCGTGCCGCGAGGTCCTCGGCGAGCTGCACGTCCTCCTGGCTGTACGGCGCATCGCGCTGACTGCTCACGAAGGTTATCGCGCCGAGCAGCCTCCCGCGGGCAACCAGTGGCACAGTCAGGAGGGCCCTGATCCCGAGTTGACGCAGAAGATGCATGTGCTCCGCGCTGCGGGCGGTCGCCGCGACCATGGCTTCGATATCCTCGACGATCGTGATCGTTCGTGCCTGACGCAGCATCGCAGGCGCGCCGAAGGGGTCGTCTCGCTTCGGCAGCCAGGTGTTCTGCAGTTCACGAGCGAGCGCCTGTTTTTCCGGGTCGGGGTGGTAGATCCCCAGGCGCTGAATTTCACCGCCTGTATCCAGCACGTCCATGATGCACCAGGAGCCCAGGGCGGGGAGTGCAAGCCTGGCGAGCGCGACGAAGGTGCTGGCCTGATCGACAGATTCGGAAAGAAGCCTGCCGGCTTCAGCGAGGAACGCTGCGCGACGACGCGCGGCCTCCGCATCTTCGGCGAAACCGCGCTCGCGTAACGCTCCCAGCAGCATCTGCTCGGCGATCTGGCGCTGCAGCTCCAGCGTGGATTCTGAGGGACCTGGCTCGTGAATGCGGACGCCCAGCGCCTCGACACGACCATCGTCGTCCACCACCGGCCACACGCTGCAAAGCCAGCCACCCACCGTTTCGCCCGATGCGCCGATGCGCTCATCCAACAGCTCTGCCGCGTCGCGAAAGGACCGATCGAGCAGGGTCTGCAGGTCGCGGCCGAAGTTGTCGGCGAATGCTGCGACCACTGGTGTCGCGAGCGCGCCCGAGAAGTCAGGAAGCCGGGCAAACGCGGAATTCGCGTAGACCAGCGTGTGCTCCGGACCGTGTGTGATCGCGAACGGCACCGGCGCCTGCTCCAGGCAGCGGCGCAACGCTTCCTGGATTGTGGGCTGCTGGGCAGGGGGGGTAGCGGGGGTCAGCTCGGATTCCATTCGAGCTATCTGCGCTTCCGCGTCACTGGCGTCGGTGCGCGCAAGACGGGCACGCCCGTGATGATTCCGTCGTACTCCGAAAGCGGACCACCGACGACTACTCCCTTCGCCGTGACCTCGTATTCCCTGAACTCATGGCTGTGCTCGCTCCCCCGCATCTTGATCACAGCCATCACGCGCCTGAGCTCTCCTTTCATCTCGATGTAGCGCTGAACGATGATCTCGTCAGTAATGAACGACACTTTCTCCGACGTGAAACGCGCCTCGGCGAATCCTTCGGCAACTTCGGCCGTCATGAAAACCGTGACGCCGGCAGCGGTCAGCGATCCGACAAGGCGATAAAGCGACTCACGGAAATCGTCGCGGAAGGTTGGTGCAAGCGCGACCTCGAATCCTGACAGCGAATCGATGACGACGCGTGTAGCTCCGATCCGTTCCACCGCCTCGAGAATCGCCGCCAGAGTCTCATCGACCGAGAGGTCGAGCGGGCGGAGGTAGATCAGTTCGAGCTTCCCCGATTCGATCATTCTCCCGACCTCGGGATTTCGAGCGTTGGCCCGGGCAAGGTACTCCTCGGGGTACTCCTCGAAAATCGCGATTACCCCACTTTCCCCGTTCGCCAGGCCCGCCACGATGAATTGTGTGGCGACCGTCGACTTGCCGCTGCCCGCTGGCCCGGTGAGCATGACCGCATCACCGGAAACGACGCCGCCACCGATCATCTCGTCCAATCCCGACACACCCGTCGATTGCCGGTCGCGCCTCTGCATCACCCGCTTGCCGGTCTGTTCGGGTATCCTGGGGAAGATCTGCAGCCCGTCGTCGGTGATTCTGAAAGTGTGAAGTCCGGGCATCGGCGCACGGCCCCGCACCTTGACCACCTGTAGCTTTCGAACTACAGAATTCCTGTCCGTCGCCTGCGACAGCCAGATGATGCCGTCGGCCACGGTGAAAACGGGATTCCGCTGTTCCTCCTCGGTGTACTCCCCCAGCAGAAAAGAGGTTACTTCCCAGCTGGTCATCTGCAGAGCGAGC
>CAZOAT010000006.1:0-55422 GCA_964577965.1 uncultured Gemmatimonadaceae bacterium
CCGCCGGCTCCCGCGGAGCCGCGAGCGCAGCGGTTGCGGCTTCTTCGAGCCGCGCACGGATAGCGGCCGCATCCCGCGTCAGGTCAGCCGCCGCCCTCTCGCGGGCAATTTCGACGACGCTGGCCGGTCCGCGTGGCGCTATGTTAGGCACCGCGGGCGACCGCGCCCACACCGCGAGCACGATCACAAGCCCGCCGAGCAGGGGCAGCAGCCATCTGCGCCATTTCAGGCGCGTTACGCGCTCAGCCGCTTCGTTCATGACTCATCCATACACCAGCACTGATCGCCCCGGGCAGAATTCCGGGGCCGCCCTCCGGATCAAGGACATGCGGCCCGACGCCATCGCGGCCGCGCTGCGTGAGGACCCGCGGCTCATACTCCCGGTCGGGACGTGCGAGCAGCATGGCCCTCACCTCCCGCTCGGCACTGCCACGATCATAGTGGATCATCTCGCCGACGACCTGTCCGCGGAATTCGCGGTACTCCGGGCCCCGACAATCGAGTACGGGGTCAACGTCTCGTCCGAGCGCGGGCTCATGGGGAACGCCTCGCTCCGCAAGAAGACGCTCCATCGCACGCTGAATGACCTTCTCGATACGTGGGAAGAAGGGGGTGTGCGCGAGTTCATCCTGCTGACCGCGCACGGGCACGATCCGCATCAGGAGGCGCTCGCGACAGTGATCACAGCGGAGGCTAGAGTACGCGTGGTTGACGTGTTTGGCGTGCCAGTTGGTGATCTCCTCGAGGGCCAGATGGAACCGATGCATGGCGATGAAGCAGATACATCCCTGATGCTGTTTCTGGCGCCGGAGCTCGTGAGAATGGACCTTGTGCGCGACAATATGATGAGCAGAGAGGCTCTGCGCCGTTATCGCCGGGGACAGCTCAAGCTGCCGCATGACAGCGGGAGTTCCATCGGCAGGCCTTCCCTCGCGTCAGCTGAGAAAGGGCGCGCACTTTACGAGCGCATCCGCTCACGTATCAGCGACCGGATATTCCTTGCGCCATCAGCTGCAGACTGAATGAAACCAAGCACGGCCGGGTGGCGTAAAGTAGGAGTAGCCCGACCACAAACCATTCCGATGACACTATCCAACTCAGTCAGAGCTGCCGCCGTGGCACTCCTTCTGGTCCCGGCGACAGCGTGGGAAGCCCGTTCGCAGAGCACCGCGCCCGGCCAGCCCGGGCCAACGCTGTCGCTGGAGGAAGCCCGCGACCTGGCAAGGCGGCGCAATCCGAGTCTGCAGCAGGTGATCAACGACCGTCGTCCGGCCGTGGCAGCGCTGCGGGCGGCCTACGGTGGGTTCCTGCCCGCGGTTGACGCGTCGCTCTCCGGCCAGTATCAGCAGGGCGGCGAGCAGATCTTCAGCGGAGCCTCCCTTGGGGCGAGCTCCGACGTTCTGCAGTCCAGCTACCGTATCGGGCTCACGCAACGCGTCAACAGCGCTACGTTCATCGCTCCGCGGCTTCAGCGGGCCCAGCGGGACGCGGTCGACGCCGACATAGAAGGCGCCGAGGCGCTGCTTCGCTCCTCCGTGACCGACAGGTACCTGACCGTTCTGGAGGCAGAGGCCCACTCAGAGCTGCAGGACAGCCTGGTGGTCTCGGCCGAGACGCAGCTGGTGCTGTCTCGCGCGCGTGAGATCGTTGGCGCAGGTACCGCGCTGGACATCCGGCGGTCGGAGATCGCCCTCGGCCAGGCCGAAGTCGCGAGGATCCAGGCTCGGAATGCGGCCGATGTGGCCAAGCTGCGGCTGTTTCAGGAAATCGGGGTCGAGCCCCGGGTGGATGTCGAGCTGACCAGCGACTTCGAGGTAACGCCGCTGGCACTGACCCTGAACGATCTGCTGGCGACGGCGCAGCGGGAGAATCCGGCGCTCGAGGCCACCAGGCAGCGCGCGCGTGTGGCGGATCTAGCTCTCGCCAGCCGGCGGGGCGAGTACACGCCGACGCTGACTCTGAGCACCGGATGGGGCGGCTACACCTACGAGTTCAGGGACTCCAACTTCCTGGTCAATCAGACCCGGGGGCAGCTCTCCAACCAGCAGGCAAGTTGCATCGCTTTCGAGCAGCGCTTCGCCGCGGCGGGACTGCCGAGCAACATCGGGCAGTGCCAGAGCGGCTTCTCAATCACGGACGAGCAGGCACTGGCGCTGCGAAGGCAGAACGACCAGTTCCCGTTCAACTTCACGCGGAACCCGCGCTCCGTGACAGCAACGGTATCCCTCCCGCTGTTCGACGGATTCTCGCGCGAGGCGAGAGTGCAGGAGGCGGCGGCCCAGCGGGCTGACGCGAGGCATGCTGAGCGGGCGCGCGAGCTCGCACTCACCGCGGACGTGACGGCAGCATACCTGACGGTCGAATCAGCACAGCGCTCTGCTTCACTGCAGGAACAGAATGCCGTCAAGGCGCGCGACGAGCTGCGCCTCTCCCAGGATCGCTACCGCCTGGGGGCGGCAACGTTTCTCGATCTGATGGATTCGCAGAATGCTTTCGCCCGCGCGGAGAGCGACAGGATCCGCGCCGTCTACGAGTACCATCGTGCCTTCGCCGCGCTGGAGAGTGCGGTCGGCCGCTCCCTTCGCTAACAGGACAATGACAAAGAGAAAGAAACTCTACATCGGCGGCGGCATAGGCCTGCTGGTCGTGCTTGGCGCGGTCGGCGCCTTCGCTGCCGGCGGCGACAAGTCCACGACCGTGAGGATCGAACCGGTCGAGCGACGGGACATCGTCGAATCGGTCACCGCCAGCGGGCAGGTGGAGCCGCGCACGAAGGTGGACATAAGCGCGGACATCACCGGTCGCATCGTGCGGCTTTCCGTGCAGGAAGGACAGGAGGTGACGCGTGGTCAGTTCCTCCTGCAGATAGACCCGTCCCAGTACCAGGCGGCGGCGGAGCGTGCTGCGGCGGCGCTGTCGAACGCCCGGTCGCAGGCCCAGCAGGCGCAGGTGAACCTCGCCCAGGCGCAGCGCAACTATAACCGCATGGAGGAGCTGAAGCGGGCCCATCCGACCCTGATCTCGGACGAGCAGATCGAGCAGGTTCGAACCCAGATGGAGCTGGCACAGGCGGCGCGGCAGGCGGCGCAGTTCGCGGTGGCACAGTCGGCCGCATCGCTGCGCGACGCGCAGAGCAGCCTCGCCAAGACGACGCTCGTCGCCCCGATGAGCGGCAAAGTCACCAGCCTGCGCGTCGAGGAAGGTGAGACCGCAATCATGGGCACGCTGAACAAGGATGCTGCCACCCTCCTGACGATCAGCGACATGAGCGTCCTGCAGACGAAGGTCAAGGTCGACGAGACCGACGTGTCGCGCATCTCGCTGGGCGACTCGGCGGACGTGGAAATCGACGCCTTCCCCGATACGACCTTCCTCGGCCGCGTGGTGCGCGTCTCGCACAGCTCTGTTCGGGCGAGCGGGCAGATGGGCCAGGCGACCGACCAGGCGATCGATTACGAGGTGATAATCGAGCTGCTCAATCCGCCGCCACTCACCCGACCGGATTTCTCGGCGACGGCCCGGATAGTCACGGATACCCGTCAGCGTGCCCTCTCAATCCCGATCATCGCGCTAACTGTTCGTGAGGATAGCGCATCACACATCGCGGATACGGTTGTGACCCTGGGCCGTCCCGCACCACGGAGGCAGGTCGGCCGGCGCGACGTGGAAGGTGTCTTCGTCGTCGACGCGGACGGCAAGGCGTCGTTCAGGCCGGTGCGCGTCGGGATAGCTGGCGACCGGTACTTCGAGGTGGTCAGCGGCCTGGAGGAAGGCGACCGGATAGTCGCCGGCACCTACCAGGCGATCCGCGAGCTGAAGGATGGGACGCGTGTTCGCCAGTCGCCCGAGGCACAGGGAACGCCGGCAACAGCCACAGCTTCGGCGAAGTCCTCGTGACCGCCACCGATCAGGTCCTGACTCCGACTCCGGCGAGCGGAGTCGTCATTGCTTCCCGGGGTGTGACACCGGGGCCCGAATGGGTGATCGTGGCACGCGGACTCACGCGGGAATACGACATGGGCGGCGAGGTCGTGCGTGCACTCAGAGGCGTCGACATTGCGATCCGCCGCAACGAGTACGTCGCCATCATGGGACCGTCGGGGTCCGGCAAGTCCACACTGATGAACCTCATCGGGTGCCTCGACACGCCGACAGCCGGCGAGTACTGGCTCAACGGACAGCTGGTGTCAGATCTCGGTGATGACGAGCTCGCGCGCATCCGCAACCGCGAGATCGGGTTCGTGTTCCAGACCTTCAACCTGCTGCCCCGCGCCACGGCGCTCCACAACGTCGAGCTGCCGCTGGTTTACGCCGGCGTTTCGCCGGCGGAGCGAAAGCGGCGCGCACAGGAAGCGCTGGACCGGGTTCAGCTTGCTGACAGAATGAGCCACCGCCCCAATGAACTCTCCGGCGGACAGCGTCAGCGCGTGGCGATCGCGCGCGCGCTGGTCAACGCGCCCGCGATCCTCCTTGCCGACGAGCCCACCGGCAACCTGGACTCGACCACCTCCGAGGAAATCATGCGTGTGTTCGAGGGGCTCGCCGATCAGGGACAGACCGTGATCATGGTGACGCACGAGGCTGACATCGCGGCGCACGCCCGGCGCGTCGTCACACTCTTCGACGGGCTCATCGCCAGCGACAAGCGGGGCAAAGGCACCGCAGTCGGCGCCGGAGCCTAGGCTATGCCATTCCGCGAGGCGATCCGCCTCGCCCTCGCACAGATCCGCGTGCAGAAGCTGAAAAGCTTCTTCACACTGCTCGGCGTCACGATCGGCGTCATGTTCCTGATCGCAGTTGTCTCCATTGTGGAAGGGATGGGCTCCTACATGGAGAACGACTTCGCGGCCAAGATCATTGGTGTGAACACGTTCCAGCTGCGGCGTTTCCCCGACATCCAGATGGGGAACATCACCATGCAGACGTGGCGGGAGTGGCAGCGGCGAAAACGCATCACGAACGACGACGTGCAGGCGGTGGCTGCGGCGCTTCCGCCCGACGCACGGTGGGCCACTGAGAGCGCCGACATGCTGGAAGTCACGTCTCCCTATGCGCGTCCGACACGGCTGTGGGTCGAGGCTGTTGGCGGCGACTATTTCCAGATCAGAAAACTCGGCGTCGACCGCGGCCGGCTGATCACTCCGCAGGAGATGGAACTCGGCACGCGTGTAGTCGTGATCGGGCGCGATGTTGCGGAGCGATTCTTCCGGAATCTCGATCCGATTGGCCGCAGACTGACCATCGCGGGGAACCAGTACGAGATCGTGGGAATCGCTGAGAAGCAGGGCTCGATTTTCGGGATCTCGCTCGACCGAATGGTGATAACGTCCTCCTCGTCGCCGGTGCAGCGGCAGGTGAACCCGCATCGCATCGTGGACGGGATGAAGATCCAGCTTCCTACGACGCAGGCGATGTCGGAGGCTCAGGAGATTGTGCGGGCAGTCATGCGACAGCGCCACAGGTTACGTCCGTCGCAGCCCGACGATTTCGCGGTAGAGAGCTCTGAGTCGGCGCTGGAGTTCTGGGCCGGGGTGAAGTCCAAGCTGGTCGTCGCTGGCGCGGTACTGCCAGCGGTCGGGCTCGTCGTCGGGGCTATCGTGATCATGAACATCATGCTCGTCGCAGTAGCCGAGCGGACGCGCGAGATCGGAATCCGCAAGGCACTTGGCGCCAGGCGCCGCGACATTCTGTCGCAGTTCATCGTGGAGGCGGCCACGCTGAGTGCGGTGGGGGCAACTCTGGGTGTGCTGATCGGCATCGGCCTTTCCAAACTGATCGCAGCCGTGTCACCGCTCCCTGCCGCCGTCGCGCCGTGGTCGATCTTCGCGGCAATTGCAATGGGTGCAGGCGTCGGCGTTATAGCAGGCGTCTATCCGGCAACCCGGGCCTCCCGGCTGGATCCGATTGCTGCACTGAGGTCCGAGTAATGAAGATCGGGTCAGCCCTGTTCACGATTCTCGAGGGCGTCGGGATCGCTCTCGACGCGATCCGCTCGAACAAGGTGCGCGCCGCGCTCACGATTCTCGGCGTCGCCGTCGGCGTGTTCGTGGTGGTGGCACTCTCGTCGGCGACCCACGGGATCAATCGGAGTGTGGCCAAGGATCTGGAATCCGCTGGGCCCACGAGCTTCTACGTGTACCGTCGTCCTGTGAGCCTGACAGAAGTGTGCGATGGCACGGATGACACGTGTCCGTGGCGCCGCAATCCGGCCCTGACCCTGGCGGAAGCCCGCGGAATAGCGGGCCTCGCTTCGGTCGAAGCTGTCACCGCCCACATCGGCGACAACTCCCCGATCAAGTACAAGGACAAGCTACTGCCCTCGGTCGGGCGTGACGCCTACAGCTACAACTGGATCGACGTGGATGGCGGCGACCTCGTCGCGGGTCGCAACTTCACATATGCCGAAGATCGGTCGGGCGCGCGCGTCGTCGTTATCAATCAGACCCTCGCAACGGAGCTGTTCGGGGAGTCAGAGCCGCTCGGCAAGGAGATTCAGATCAACGGCGTGCCGTTCACAGTGATCGGCCTGTATCACAACGTTGCAAGCTTCCTTGGCAAGCCCACCGCTTCCAGCCAGGGATCCAGCCCCCGCGCGATAGTTCCGCTCGAGTCCGCCCGGCGGCATCTCAACACCTGGATGCGGCGGCTGGATCTCACGGTGAAACCAGTAGCAGGAGTGGCGCAGTCCGAGGCGATCGATGAAGTGACGGCGTATCTGCGCGGGCAGCGCGGCCTGCGGCCGGCAGCTCCGAACAATTTCGCGATCGTCACATCCGACCAGCTGATGGAGATCTACAACGGATTCTTCGGCGTTTTCTTCCTGATCATGATCGCATTATCGGGAGTCGGACTGCTGGTCGGTGGAGTCGGCGTGATCGCCATCATGATGATCAGCGTCACTGAGCGCACTCGCGAGATCGGTGTGCGCAAGGCCCTGGGGGCAACGAAGGCCACAATCCTCTGGCAGTTCCTCGTCGAGGCCGCGACGCTCACTAGCATAGGCGCCGCAGTCGGGCTCATAGGCGGGACGATCGTCGCCGGGCTGGTCAAGAGCCTCACGCCGGTGCCTGCTGAGACCCCGCCAGCCGCGATCGTCGGCGCGCTCGTAGCCAGCGTCGTAACGGGCATGGTATTCGGGATGCTGCCCGCTATCCGTGCTGCGCGACTCGATCCGGTCGAGGCGCTGCGGCACGAGTAGTCAGTTACACCGTTACCTCACAGCCACTCCCCACGGCCGCTCCCCCACAACGATCGTCGCTACCACCGAGTCCGCCCTCAGATCCACGACGGAAACGTCGTTGGAGAGTCCGTTGGCCGTGTAGGCAAAGCGCCCATCGCGCGACACGGCGACTCCCCAGGGCCGACGGCCGACCGGGATCGCAGCGACCACCACTGCGCGATCCGGGTCGATCATCGACACCGTCCCGGCCGCACCGCTCGTGCGTGAGTTCCGCCAGCCGTGGCTGGCAGGAGCCCATGCACCGTAGATTCCCGCGGTGCGATTTGCAGACGTAGTCGTCGTCGCCCTGTCGCAGCTTCGGACCAACAAGCTGCGCTCGTTCTTTACTCTCCTCGGAATCATCGTCTCGGTCGGCTTCCTGGTGGCCGTCGTCGCGATAATCCAGGGGATGAACGCGTACGTCAGCGAAAACCTCGCGAGTGCGCTCATCGGGCAGAACACCTTTCAGGTGAGACGCCTGCCGATCCAGATCGGCCTGTTTGACGACGAGGAGATGCGGCGCATGGCGCGACGCCCTCGGGTGAGCGAGCGCGACGCCGCAGCCGTTGCAGCGGCGGTGCCGGAAGCGATCGCGGTGAGCCGGCAGTCCGGGTGGCCAACACCGCAGGGCGACGTGTTCTGGCGCGACCGTCGCCTCGCCGACGTTCTCATATTTGGCGTCACGGCTGACTACCAGGTGGTGCAGGACTACTCGTTCGCCGGCGGCTTCCCCATGACCGACCTGGACGTGGAGGAACGTCGGCCGGTTGCCGTCATCGGCGCCGACATCGCCGAGAAACTCTTCGAGAACGTCGATCCCGTGGGCCAGGAGATCCGGATTCTCGGTCGCAGATTCAGGGTGCAGGGGGTGGTGGCGAAGAAGGGCCGCGTGCTGGGCCAGTCGTTCGACGGCTTTGTCATAATCCCGCTGACCGTGTTCGAAACGATGTACGGACGCCGGCTCAACACGACAGTGTCGGTCAAAGTGCCGACCCCCGATCTCGTCGCGAGTGCGATGCAACGTGCCGAGGAAGCGATGCGGGTTTCGCACGGCTTGCGCCCGCGCGACGACAACGACTTCACAATCGAAGCGAGCGACGCTCTGATCGAGTTCTGGCGACGGCTTACCGGTGTGCTGTTCGCCGCCATTCCGGCCATGGTCGCGATCGGCATCGTGATCGGCGGCATCGTGATCATGAATATCATGCTGATGGCTGTGCGCGAGCGCACGCGCGAGATAGGAATACGCAAGTCCGTCGGGGCGCGTGCGGTGGACATCCGGCGCCAGTTCCTCGCGGAGGCGATCGCACTCACGACGGTAGGAGGCATACTCGGCGTACTGGGCGGCGCTGCGCTCGCCATGCTCGTTTCGCTGCTGTCTCCGCTGCCGGCACGAGTCACGACCTGGTCAGTTCTGCTGTCGCTGTTTCTGGGCGCGAGCGTCGGCATCCTGTTTGGCGTGTATCCCGCCTCGCGTGCCTCGCGGCTGGATCCCATCACCGCCCTGAGAGCCGAGTGAGCCCGCGCAGCGGGAAGGAGCGGGCCCCACTGGCCGCGGCACGCGAGCAGGTGGGCATGGTTCACGTGCGAGAAAACGTTCGGCTGGCTCTCGACACGCTGCGAACCAATAAGCTGCGCTCCTCTCTAACGGTCCTTGGCGTCGTGATGGGAGTCGCCACGGTGATGGCCACGGCCGCGATCGTTCAGGGAATCCGCGATCAGATCGTCCGCACCCTGGAGATCGCCGGCCCGACGACCTTCTACGTGGTGAAGGTTTTCTCGCAGACTCCGCTGAATCCGGACCGCCTCCCCGCCTGGGTGCGGATCCGACCGGACCTGACTGCCCGCGAAGCCGAGACCATCGCCCGGCTGCCGCAGATCCGCTATGCAGCGATATGGGGCCAGGCGTTCGGGCGCGTGGAGTTTCGCGGCGCGCGCACAGGTCAGGCAACGTTCATGGGCGCTGACGACGGCTTCACCGAGATCCAGGGAGGCGAGCTCATCACCGGCCGCTGGTTCACACGTGCGGAGATGCGCAGCGGCGCCGCTGTAGTCGTTCTGGACAGAAAGTTCGCTCAGCGGGTCTTCGGCGAGGTCAACCCGATTGACCACACGGTGCGGCTCGGCGGCCGCCCGGCGCGCGTGATCGGCGTGTACGATCCTCCTGGGAACATCTTCGCGCCCCCGGGCTCCGAGACTGCCGCAATCGTCCCGTATCTGATGCTCGAGCACCAGTTCCCGCTCGACAAGACCAACGGCGTTTTCATCGCAGTCAAGCCGGTCGCCGCAGTTCCGATGGAAGAGGCGCAGGAAGCAGTGATCATCGCGCTCCGCTCCACCCGCGGACTGCGTCCCGCCGACAGGAACAATTTCGACTTCATCACACAGGATCAGATCCTCGACACCTTCAACAGGATCACCGGCGTGTTCTTCCTCGTGCTGATAGTGCTGTCCAGCGTCGGCCTGATGGTGGGAGGGATAGGGGTGATGGCGATCATGATGGTGTCGGTGACCGACCGCACGCGGGAGATCGGCGTGCGCAAGGCACTGGGGGCGACGCGGCGCGAGATACTACTGCAGTTCCTGGTGGAGGCGGCGACGCTCACGGGAATCGGCGGTGTGATCGGAGTGATCTTCGGCATCGGCTTCTCCACGCTCATCGCCACGTTCGTCCGCGTGGAACCAGGGGTATCCCCCGTGCTGACCTCGATAGCTGTCGTCGTCTCCGTGGGGATCGGCATCGTGTTCGGGATGGTACCGGCGATCCGCGCATCGCGGCTGGATCCGGTCGATGCGCTGCGGTACGAGTAGCGGACAGCCACTAGCTTTACGTCATGACTTCCGCTTCCACGCCGGTCGATGTCCTCGCGATCGCCGCTCACCGGGACGACGTCGAGCTGTCATGCGGCGGAACACTGATCAAGTGTGCCCGCCTGGGCCGCCTCACCGCCGTCGTGGACCTGACTGCCGGAGAGGCCGGCACGCGGGGTAGCGCGGAGCTGCGCGCCCAGGAAGCGTCCCGTGCAGCCGCCGTGCTCGGACTGTCGGCACGCGAGAACCTGGGCTGGCCTGACGCCGGAGTCGTGAATACACCCGAGATGCGGAACGAGCTCGCGCGCGTGATTCGCAGATTCCAGCCCACCATCGTGATCGCGCCTGCTGCGCGCGGACGCCACCCGGATCACCATGCTACAGCCCAGCTCGTGCGTGATGCGTGCTTCGTCGCGGGATTGAGCAAGATCATCCCGGACCTGCCGCCCCACAGACCACGGAAGGTCATCCATGCCACCGCATACAGGGAAGACTTCGAGCGGCCAACTTTCATTGTGGACATCACTGATGAATTCGAGCAGAAGATGGAGGCGATCAAGGCCTATGCTTCCCAGTTTGATGGCGTGACGCAGGCGGGCGAGTGTTATCCCAACACCGAGCCACTGTACGACGTCATCACCCATCAGGCAGCCCACTACGGGTCGCTCATCCGTACACGCTACGGTGAGCCGTTCGTCACGACGGAGATGGTGCGGGTTGACGACATCACTGCGCTCGAGGTCTCCACCTTTTGAGCGCCAACGACCCGGCTCGCGCGCACAGCAGCGCGATGCAGGAGCCGGAGATAACGTACGGGTCGTATCTCGCGCTGGATGAGCTTCTGTCGCTGCAACGGCCGCGGTCGCAGCCTGAGCACCCCGATGAGTTGCTCTTCATCGTCGTCCATCAGGCAAGCGAACTGTGGTTCAAGGCAATCCTCGCGGAACTCGACGGGCTGGTGGGCGCGCTCCGCGAGCGTGAGGCTGGTCGCGCGCTGTGGCACAGCGGCCGCACCAACGCGATGATGCGGATTGTGTCCTCGCAGCTTTCCTCGCTGGAGTTTCTTCCTCCGCAGAGATTCCTGCAGTTCCGGAAACTGCTGGGAAGCTCCAGCGGGTCGCAGAGTGTGCAGTTCCGCGCCCTGGAAGCTGCGTCGGGGTTGCGGGAGACGCAGTTCCTCAACGCGCTGCAGGAGCACGGCCCGATTCCGGAGCTGGTGCAGCGATATCTGGATCAGCCGACGCTGCAGCAGCTCTTTCTCAATCTGCTCGAGCGCGAGAGCACGAGCCTCGAGGAGCTTTACACCGGCCCGGGACCAACTGTGCTGTTCTTCCTGGCAGAATCGCTCCTGGATTACGAGCAGCTTTTTTCCGAGTGGCGCTTCAAACACGTGCAGATCGTGGAGCGCGTGATAGGGCCTGCAACAAGCGGAACCGGTGGCACGCTGGGCGCGAAGTATCTCGCCCGCACCGTCGGGCAGCGGTTCTTCCCTGCCCTGTGGGAAGTGCGAGCGAAGCTGTTCTAGCCGGAAGTCCCGCCGGCCCCTTCGTCCCGCCCTGAGAGGAGCCGGCCCATTGCCAGTCCGAAGGCGTAAAGACAGGCGAGAGCCACGACGACGACAGCGCCGTAAAGCGACACGGGAAGGAGGTAGGAAGCGTTGCTGCCGTCGGTAGCTATCAGATAGACCCACTCGTCGAGCGCCATCCCCAGTCCCACACCGAACACCACGATTGCGGAGTCCATCGCTCGCGAGGTGCTGCGGAATATCGCCAGTGGAATGCCACCAAGAGCGATCAGAACAAGGCCGGTGAACAGGTGATGGATGTTGTAGCCGGCGACGTCGAAGTCGGCGTCAGGGGAGTTGTGCAGCGCGATGCGCAGCGCGATCACCGTGAGCCCGATCGAGAGGATGAGCAGTATCGCGTTTCGCTTCACTACGCGGTTGGGCGTTGGCCGGTGCGATCCAGCGCGCATCACACACTCGCCCGGGGAAGCGCCACCGTCGTGTATCTGTGACGGTCCACCCAGTAGCCGAGCAGTACCAGCAGCCACACCGCCTGGGCAGACCAGACCACGGCCGCCGTGGAGGGTGGCGGTGGACCGAACACAGCCGCCAGCTGAATCGCGAGCAGCAGCACGATGATTCCCGCAAGCCCCCACTTCCCGGCAGCATCCCGCGGGCGCGTAACCCTTGCGTACACCGCACTACCCACGGCCAGGAGCGCCAGCTCTACAGCAACAGTCGCAGGGATGGACCGCCAGAGCTCCAGTCCCACGCGCGCGTCGCCAGCGAAGGTGAGCGGGAGGTCCGGCCGGTGTGCCACCCAGTCGAGCAACCAGTGGGTCACCACGACGGCACCGATTGTCACCCCGGCCGCAGGTGACCGCCGCACGAGCCAGTGCACGAGGCCAAACAGGAAACCCCAGAGCAACAGCGCCAGCAAACTGTGGGAGTAGGGATAGCTGATGAACTCCAGCGGGGTCACCGCCGTGATGCCAGGTCGTATCGCAAGCCGCTCCACTCCGAGCAGGACGAGGTTCGGCCACAGCAGATCGGCAAACTGCGCCGCCAGAAAGAACGTTCCCAACGACACCGCAGGCGCCACGCGCTTGGCTGCGAATCCTATGGCGAAGTGCCCGAGGAACATCTACGGCTGCGTGTCCCCCGCGAGCACTGCATCTGCCTCGATCTCCACCAGCCAGTCGGGATCGAGCAGTCCGCCCACCTTCACCATCGTACTGGCGGGCCGTGTGGCGGAGAAAAATTCGCCGTGCGCGCGGCCGATCTGCTCCCAGTCCTCGACGCGCGTGATGTATGTTCGAGTTCTGATCACATCCCGGGCACTGCCGCCCAGCTGCTCGATCGCGGCGATGATGATCTGGAGACAGCGCCGCGTCTGCGCGGCAGCATCGCCCACCCCGAATGTCTTCCCGTCGGGTCCTATCGGAGCCGTCCCTGACACGGCGATCGTCCTTCCCACCTTCACGGCACGGGAGAAACCGATCACTGGCTCATAGCTGCTCCCTGAGGAGACGCGCTCCATTCAGCTCTTCCGCGCGGGGATGAGCAACAGACCCACGCCGGCGAGCAGGACGATGACGCCGACGATTGGTGGGATGAATCCCTTGCGTTCAGCCGACAGCTCCAGGCCGCCTATCGCCACCGATTCCCTCTCACGCGTGTAGCTGATGCCGCGCAGCGCGAGTATCACCGCACCGGCTGCGATCAGAACGATGGCGACGATTCGCTTAGGGCTCATATCCGCCTCCGGTTCAGATGCTGTCCCCGATGATGTCGGAAGCAGCTGCCGCCGGGAATCGCGAGCAACTGCTCGATAACGGCCCGGCCGTTACCCCCGGGAACGCCGATGGAATCTAGGGTCGCGGCTACGCCCCCAGCCATAACCGCCCCAAAAGAGCCTGTTTACGAACCTAAAGCGATGTGCGACTGAGGCTTACGCCCATGTTTACCGACCGGGGGGTTCCCGCGTCTTAAGTATGACCACCGTGCGACGAGGTTCACCCAGGCACGGGCCAGGAGACCCCCCCAATGACTCTGTTCGGCGTTCGCTCCCGACGACGCTCCTCAGGACTGACTGTGGTTGACGCTCGTCTAACGATCCGCGGTGACATGGATACCGCCGGCACCGTCCGCGTTGATGGCCGGGTCGAAGGCCTGGCGCATCGCGTAGGCACCCTCGTAGTTGGCCCCACCGGAGCTGTTATCGGCAACGTGGAGGCCGCGGAGGTCATCGTTGCAGGCAGTGTCACCGGCAACGTGCAGGCGACGGGACGCATCGAGATCGAGCCCGGTGCCACGGTTTGCGGCGACGTGCAGGCTGCCGCCCTTGTGATGCGCGAAGGCGCCGCCCTCAACGGTCAGGTACTGATCGAGGCCGCAACGGAGACGCCTGAAGAGGTGCCGTCGGAGCGGTACGACCTCGCGCCCGTCGCGCTCCAGACCAGCAGACTGACCGCCTGAGCATGTCGACCCGGAAGGATCGCCGCGCAGTCTGGACAGTGATGCTGGTGCCGCCGCGCCCGGGTGCGCGGACGCATCAGCTCACAGTGCGCGCGAGAACCGTCATCGCCATTGGCACGTTCACGCTGGCGCTCGTCGCTGGTGCCGCCACATGGACTGGGGAGACGTCAAACATCGCCGCGACCACAGCCGACCGGCTGGCGGAGTCTCAACGCACTGTGGTCGCGCTGCTGGACAGTGTTCACGTGCTCGGGGACCTCCTCGCGAGCGAGCGAGCCAAGCGGCTCCCGCCACGCAACATGATGATGCCGCTGTCCGGGCGGATCTCGAGTAACTATGCGCGGTCGCGGATGCACCCTGTGCTCCGAATCTTCCGCCCGCACCGCGGCGTGGACATCGCCGCCCCTGCTGGGACCCGAATTGTGGCACCGGCAGCGGGACGCGTTCGCTTCGTCGGGCGCCGGCCGGGACACGGACTCATCGTCGAGATTGCTCACAGCGGTGGCGTGGTTACGCGGTACGGCCACTGCCGTTCCGCACTCGTGAAGGTCGGCGACGAAGTGGCCATGGGCGAGCCCATCGCCACGGTAGGTACCAGCGGACTCACGACCGGCCCGCATCTGCACTTCGAGGTGCTTACGCGCGGCACATCGGTAGACCCGATCAAGTTCCTCGCGGCCAGCCGGGAAGTCACCGACATTGAGGCAGGACCCGTAGACACGCGCTGACCGTCGAGCGCACGCACAGGCCGCAGGCTGTCGATTTCACGAAAAATCGCCCTCAGCGACGCTCCCGTGACGTTTGTGGTGACGTCATGCCGTTCCGCGTGACTCATGACGGTCACAGTGGCTCGGCACGGAGGTGCCCGCCACGAACTGTGGCACCTACCACGATGGCGGCTCCAACGAGAACGATGTTCTTGATGATGTACTGCCCCTCGAGCGTCGGTGAATGCGGGAAGGCCGTGAATGTCTCAGCTGGGAAGAAGAGCAACGGCAGCATCGTGCCCGGCATCTGCACGAAGAGCAGAAGCAGGGTGAAGCGGAGGAACCTCCCCGTGATCAGCCCCAGCCCTATCAGCGATTCCCAGGCTGCGAGCACCGGGAGCGCCACCCCCGGGGTTATGTGACCGAAAGTGAGCTCTGCGATGGTGCGAGCCGCCATGTCACCGGCCGGGCTCCAGCCTGGCACGAACTTGATCGCGCCGAACCATAGAAAGACGACGCCAAGTGCGACCCGTGTGAGCGTGACACCATGGCGGGCCATCCAGGCTGTGATCCGGATATCGATCGGTTCCAGCGGAGCTGGGAGGCTCACTGCGCGCCCTGTCTCGGGCTCGATGTCACGACCGTCTTGACACGCTCAAGCTGTCGCGTGTGGACGATGTCGTGGCCCGCGTAAAGCCTGATCATGTGCTCCACGGTCTCCTCACCGCGTTGCTCATGAACGCCACAGCGCCTGAGCTCGGCGGGAGTGGCTCGTCGCAGCAATCCGATATTGCCTTGCCGCAGCGCGGCGAACCCGCGCAGCGATTGCGCGGGGTCTGTCTCGCTGTAGCCAAGGCGTTCCGCCCAGGTGTCCTGATCGTATCCGGCCAGCGGCGGCCGATCCTGTGCCAGCACCATTCGGAGACGCCAGCTCCAAACGATCTCCGAGTCAGCCATGTGCGCCAGCACCTGCTGGATCGACCATTTTCCCCCTTTCTCAGGCGCACGCAGCTGTTCGGGTGTAAGCCCGGCAACCGCCTGAGCGAAAGCTGCGGGAGTGCTGGAAAGCACCCCAAGCGGGGCCTCGTCGCCGAGAATCTCGAGGACCGCCGCGATGTACTCGTTGGCATGCTCCCTCGAAGCAGTGCCCGGGTTCGTAAAAACCGACATGCTAACTCCTCGTGCGGGTGCCTGACTGATTCATCCCGATACGCATGAACAGCGGCCACTCGACGACACGCACCGCGTGCGGATCTCCCCATGCCTCCGCAAGCTCCGGCAGAATCGCCGCAATTGGGTCCCGACCGGTCCGCTCGCGGTGCCGCTGGGTCGCCGACCAGCTCTCCAGATATCCGACGATATCGTCGAGCGCCATTTCCGCACGCGCCGTAAAGTGCTCCGGGGCGGCAATCTCCTCGAATGGAAACGGAAGCGTGCGATACCGCTCCGTCAGCAGGCTCACCTGAAAGGCCCAGTCATCGCCAACTATCTCCCTCCGGTATCGGAGTAGCACCATGTTCACGGCCGGGTCGGTCCGGGTATCCTGATAGCCCCAGACAGCGATCACCCCCGCGGGACGCAACACCCTTCGCACTTCGGCGTGGAACGTGTCCAGATCGAACCAGTGGACTGCCGTCGCCACGGTTACGAGGTCGGTGGAGCCGTCCTTCAGGCCGCTCGCATGTGCGGGAGCCTGCCTGTAGGTCACACCGGGGTGTGCATGTGCGTGGGCGATCTGCTCGCCGCTGGCGTCGGTGGCGAGGACCCGCTCGAAGTGGTGCGCAACTCCCACGGCGGCCTGACCACTACCGGTACCCGCATCCCACGCCAGCTCATGATTCTGGCAGAGGCCCGCCAGATGGATAAAGAGCTCCGGCGGGTAGAGCGGGCGATGGCTCGAGTAATGAGCCGCCTGGCGTGCGAAGTAGTCCCTGCCGTCGGGCCCGACGGCCGGCAGCGGGTAGGTGCGCTCGGGCATCGGCGGGAAGATATCACGGGCTCTCGGCCGAAACCTGCTCGCAGGCCAGTGCGTCGGGCTCACTAACGCGGGTTGGCGATCGTCCAGCGGGATCCATTTCAAACCTTTCACCCCTGTCCGCGGTCTGAGTGACAGAACCGGAGACGCTTGAGCAACCTTTGCCTGTCCCCAGGGCCGCGTCAGTGAGCCAGGACGCGGCCGCCTTCGAGGACATGTATCGTGACAATGCGGGGCGTATCTACGCCCTCTGCCTGCGCATGTCTGGTGATGCAGAGCAGGCTGAGGATCTGACACAGGATGTCTTCATCCGTGCGTGGAAGAGCCTCGGCAGTTTTCGGGGTGACAGTCAGCTCTCGACATGGCTGTACAAGATGGCCGTCAACGTGTGTCTCAACTGGTTGGACAGAGGTGGAAAGCGAAACCGGCAGAACACGTATCTCAATGATGTGTCGGTACTGGAGGAACGGCGAAGCGACGCGCCGGAGGCGAGAATGGACCTCGAGCGGGCGATCGCCACTCTGCCACCGAAAGCACGGCAGATCTTCGTACTCCATGACGTGGAGGGGTATCGCCACGAGGACATCGCCCGAATGTCGGGGGTGGCCGTGGGAACAGTGAAGGCGCAACTGCACCGCGCCCGTAAGCTTCTGCAGCAGAGGTTGTGATGAACTGGCACCCGGATGAGACACAACTGAACGATTTCGCTGACGGTGAACTGGAGGAATCCAGCCGCGCCGCGGTGGAGGAGCATATTGCCGGCTGTCCGGAATGCGCGTCAGCCGTGTCCGCGCTGAAAGCGCTGCTCGCAGGCGCGAGCGCTTTGCCTGCGAGCATCGATCCGCCAGCGCGGCTGTGGCAAGCGGTGCGGGACCGCACGGTGTCGCCGCGGCGCAGTCGTGCCAGGATTTACTGGGAACTGCGCGCTCCACTCGCCGCGGCAGCAGCGATACTCGTCGTCGTTGCTTCAGCGATCACCTGGTGGATCGCGGCCGATAACCGACCCGTCCAGACAGCAGCTGTGTCAGCGCCGGCGTCCCCCGCGATGGGTATGGCGCACGCCGAAGCCGACTACCTCGAGGCGACCGGGACGCTGCTGCTCCTGCTGCAGGAGCGTCGCGACCGGATGGACCCGGCGGTGGTTGCCGCCGTCGAGCAGAACCTGCGGGTGATTGCAATCGCGGTGGAGAATGCGAAGGCGGCGCTGGTGGCAGACCCCGCCAATCACGATGTCGCCGCGATTCTCAATGCCACCTATCAGACACAAGTCCGGATGCTCAGGAGCGCGACTCGCGCATGGGGAGAGACATGAGAGGTGTTCTGCTGGTTTTCGTCGTTCTGATGCTGGTCGTGACTGTCGCGCCGGCTCAGGGACGGCACAGTACGATGGCCGTTGACCGTGAAGCACGAGTAAGTATCAGCAGCCCCACGGGGCCTGTGACCGTGACTGCGTGGGAACGCGCTGAGGTTACGGTGACGAGCCCGGGCGCCGACCAGAACGAATACGACCTGTCAGGCGACCGCCGCCGCGTCACAATCCGTGTACTGCGGGACGCTCCGCTCCAGGTGCGCGTTCCACGCGACGCCATGCTCAACGTTCAGACCGGCGCCGGGCCGATCACAATCAGAGGGCTGACCAGAACGATTGAGGCAGAATCGGGCAGCGGTCCAGTACGGATCGAAGCACAGGCGCAATCCATCACGGCTACCGGATTCAGCGGTGGAGTGATGATCACGGGCGGAGGAAGCGAGATTACACGCGCAGAGAGCGCCAGCGGGAGCGTGGTCATCACCGACGCGAGTGGAGTAGTCGATGCCTCGTCGAGCAGCGGCAGCGTGAGGGTGAACGGCGACGTAACCGACGGACGCCTGTTCACCGTATCAGGCTCAGTGATGTTCGAGGGGACGGTCGCGAGCGGAGGCCGGCTTTCGGCAGAGACCTCCAGCGGCTCCGTTTTTCTGCGGCTCCCAGCAACCACGTCGGCGGAGTTCGAGTTATCCACTGTCACCGGCGGCATCACGAACAGTTTCGGGCCACGGCCGGAGCGGGCGACCCGTGGACCAGGTGCCCGACTCCGGTTTGTGGTTGGCAGCGGTCGGGCGCGCATCAAAGGCTCAACGGTAAGTGGCTCAGTGAGCCTCAGGGACCGCTGAGAAAACTCAATACGGGAAAACGATCATGATACGTTTTCGGACCCTCGCCGGAATTCTCATTCCAGCGCTGCTGCTCACGGGCACCGCGGGAGCACAGGAGCGGTTCACCCTTTCCGGGCAGGAGCTATCGGTGTACAACCTGGCTGGCAGTCTGCAGATCGTCGCGGGGACGGGCACATCCACGGAAGTCGAGGTCACGCGCGTCGGGCGCGATTCCAGAGAGTTGACGATCAGCACTCCCTCTCCATCGTCACTGCGGGTGATCTATCCCCGCGACGAGATCAGTTACCCGGGGCATGCCCGCGGATCGCAGTCCACAATCACCGTGAGCGAGGATGGCGCGTTCGGCGACACGCGCGGCGAACGAACTGTGCGGATCAGCAGTAGCGACCGGGCCGGCGCTGGCGCTCTGCATGCAGCCGCTGACATCGTGGTCCGGCTGCAGCCCGGTGCGGGGCTTACAGCGCGCACTGCAATCGGCGACACGCGGATTCAGAACGTCGGCGGCGCGCTGAACGTCCGCAACACCGCCGGCAACATCAATGCGAGTGGCACGCGTGGTCCGCTCGACCTCCGCACCGCCTCGGGAAAGATCGAGGTAGTCGATGCGAACGGCGCGATCACGCTCAGAACTGCCTCCGGCTCGATCGATGTCGAGAACGCGCAAGGCACGGAACTGAGGGCCAGGACAGCGTCGGGAGCCATCACCGCAGCATCGATCCGCGCCATGGCGGTCGAGATCGGCACTGCGTCGGGAAGAATCCGCGTTGACGGCGTTGGCAGCGACAGCCTCCAGCTCTCAACTGCTTCCGGCAGCATCACGGCGCGCGGTGCCGTAGCCGCTGAAGTGTACGCACGGAGCTCGAGCGGCTCCCTCGACATCCAGCTGGACGGGACGGTCCGCGCGGCGCAGCTGCGAAGTGCCTCCGGCTCAGTCCACCTGCAGCTTCCGTCGGGGTCTGATGTAGCGATCGAGCTGCGCAGCGCCAGCGGCAGCGTAAGGCTGGACGCGCCCGCGCAGATTGCCGAGAGTCGGCGCGGTTACACGGCTGCGACGCTTGGCAATGGTACAGGACGCGTCTCCGCCACTGCGTCGTCGGGGAGCGTCCGCGTCAGCGCACGCTGAGTGGGCTTCAACGGGGTCCTGACAGAGGGGCTGCGCCGGCAGCCCCTCTGCATACCTGCTAATCAGACACGGTGCTCGATGTCATCGCCCCGCGTGAGGTAGGCGTCGCTCTGCTGCTCACCGCGCTGCCTCCGCAACCGCGCGTCGTCGTACAACGCGTCGCCATAGAACTCCTCGTCGGTCTCCAGCGCCGCGTCAGCGGCCAGCCCTGTGGACGTCGCGCCATACAGCTCCCGTAGCGAGAGCTCGGTCGCCCTGCTCAGCGGCTCCCTGTCGCGCTGTTCCCGCGTCAGGAAACCGGCCGTCGGAACCCGGTCGATGATCACCTCATCCTCCTTCTCATCGAGCTGCGCGGTCCCTATCGGGATCAGTGCCCACCGATCGTCGTCGGAGCCGGTGAACTCCTTCTTCATCTTGACTTCGATATAGCGCGCCTTCAGCGCAGCCGTATCCACGATCAGCTCGTCCACCTTGCCGACCTTGCGGCCATCCTGCATTCGTACGTCCCAGCCGCGTATATCAGCATCGCCGTCGGCGACCTTGTAGTTGTCCAGCTCGTCCAGCCTCGCGAGCGAACCACCACGCGCGGCGGCGGCATCGGCCGCTCTCCTGTCGTCCCGCATTTTTCTCTCGCTGTCCATTTTCTGCCTCCTGAAGCCTGGGATCCGGAAATCAGCGCCCCGGAGGACGCACCTGCGACCAGATCAGGCAAGCGGTGTTCCGGCGATCGCTCCAGGCACGAACGCTCGACCAGTTTGTTCCGAACCGCCAACAACGAGCCTGTTAGTCAGGCGTTGAGCACGAGAAGCACCACCGCCATACCCGCAGAAGAGTTGCTGATCAGCGCGATGACGCGGGTATGCTCACATCGATCGAGCGCCATTCGCCCTGATTGAATCGCACCACGCTGAGTAGTGCGCGTGTCGCATGTCCCGCTAGTATCGCAAGCCAGATGTCCAGGGTGTCGAGCGTGCTCACGGTCTGGATCACGAAGCAGGCGCCCAGCGGTATCACCACCTGCGAGATGATCGAGATGTACAGCGGACTCTTCGTGTCGCCGGTGCCCTGAAGCCCGCCGGTGTAGGCCAGGGCGACCGCGATCAGCAGCCCGGAGACGCTCAGCACCCGCAGCAGCTGCACGGCGATCTGCACAACGACCGGATCGTCCATGCCGAACACCGCGAGCAGCTGCCGCGGCATGAACAGGAAGAACACCCCGATTGCTGCAGCTCCCGCCACACCTATTCGGGCCGCGACGTGAACGGCATCATTGGCGCGATCCGGATGGCCCGCCCCGAGATTCTGCCCTGCCACGGCGGCTGCCGCGCCCATGAGTCCCACCGACGTCCATGTGATCAGGGAGAACAGCTGTGAGTACGAGACCGCGAACGCGGCCTGCGCAGCAGCGCTCTGCGCAAGGGAGCCGATGAAGGCCAGCATCAGAACACCGCCCACGTTCATCGCGATCCCCTGAAAGCCGGTCGGGAGGCCGAACCGGAACAGCGACCTGATTATCAGCCAGTCTGGCCCGAAGCCATGCCTGCGCGGAAACGCCACGACCCAGCCACCGCCCCACAGTTTCCAGAGCGCGTATACCGCGAGCAACCCGGAGGCTATCACTGTGCCCATCGCGGCGCCGGCCGTGCCGTACGCGGGAATCGGTCCGAGACCACGAATGAGCACGACATTGAACACGACGTTGAGCCCGGTGAGCACGATCCCGAGCACCATCGGCGTACGGGCATCACCTGCCGACCGCAGCGCCCCGCTCAGCATGAAGAAGATGAGCATGCCGATGCTGAAGACCAGCATGATCCGCAGGTACGGCAGCGCCTCCGCCTGGACCGCGGGAGCGGCATTCACCAGCTGAAGCAGTGCTGGCGCGCTGACGTATCCGATGGGCGCCAGGATGAACACTGAGATGGCTGCCGCCGTGAGGAAGGCCTGGTACACGGTGCGATCGGCCTTGTCCTCATCCCCTGCCCCGACGAAACGCGCAACCAGAATGCTCATCCCCGTGAACACGGAAACGATGAACACGATCACGACGATCCAGATCTGCGTCGCGACACCGATGCCTGCGTTCGCCGCATAACCGACGAAGTGTCCAACCATGGCGTGATCGACGATCCCCTGAAGCCCGCCGATGATGTTGGTAAGCATGGTCGGCCACGCGAGCTTCCAGACCACCGGGAACAGCGGCCCCTCGACGATGGACCGGTCGTATCGGCGGCGATCGGGCGCAGCGCCCAGCGTCGGGGGCGGAGGTGGTATTGTCACCGGTGGCGCCGCAGTCGTCGACGGGCTGATCGTCGGCGCGGTCCCGGGCGCGGGAGCGCCGCCCGCACGGTCTTCACCGGTACCGGCCGCTGGCGTCGTCACGCGCGCAATCTATAGGGCTCCGGCGCGCAGCACGCCCGCCCTAGCGCTCCTGCCGGTACATGCGCAGCGAGAGCGGCGCGAAGACAGCCGTTATCGCTGCCGAGGCGGCAAGAACCCACCACACATCGGACAGCACCACCTGGCCATGCATCAAGCCGCGCGACGCAGACACGAGGTGTGTGACGGGATTGAAATCCACGGCCGCCTGCAACCATTGAGGCATGGTAGCCGGGTCGACGAAGATGTTGCTCACGAACGTGAGCGGAAAAAGAACCAGGAAGCTGCTTGTCATCACCGACTCGGGCGTTTTGACCAGCATGCCGACCGGAATCCAGATCCACGAGACGCTGAATGCGAACACGAGTATCAGCGCGACGGCGAGCACAACGCCGATCACGCCGCCCGCGGGGCGAAATCCCAGAACGATTCCAAGGCCGACCACCATCAGCGCTGCGATGGTGTAGCGCAACACGTCGCCGAGCAGCGCACCTACTATGGGCGCCGGTTGCCAGATCGGCAGTGAGCGGAACCTGTCGAACAGGCCCTTCGTCAGGTCGGTGTTCAGCCCCACGCCAGTGTACACGGTGATGAATACCACCGCCTGGACCACGATTCCGGGAAGCAGATACTGGATGTACTGGCCGGGGGATCCGGCAAGCGCGCCGCCGAAGAGGAAAGTGAACATCAGCGTCATCATCAACGGAAAAGCGGTCACGTCGAAAAGCTGAAACGGAACGTGCTTGATCTTCAGGAGCGCGCGCCAGCCCAGGGTAATGCTGGCAGACAGCGCGCTCGCCGGCGGCGGTCGTTTCGTTCCCGACAGCACGCGGTGCATAGCCCGGTCCTGGACGACCGGTGCCATCGTGCTCATGACTTCTCCTCCGTCTCCCGTTCCGCGGTCCGCCCGGTAAGAGCGAAGAAAACCTCGTCGAGGCTGGGCTGGCCCAGAGAAAACTCCGCTACGCCCACGCCGCCCCGCGATAGCGCGGCCAGCGCGTCAGCGACCAGGGCGTCGTCTGCGGCGTGCGCAGAGAGCAGCTGAGGATCGCTTCCGTTGTGAACCTCTACGCCCAGAACCCGTTCGAGAAGCGATTCGGCGGCGGCGCGCTGCTCCAGAGTCTGAATGCGGAGGTGCAGTGTGTTCCCGCCCACGGAGCGCTTCAGCTCATGGCTCGTTCCCTCGGCGATGACCCTGCCGTGATCTATCACTGCGAGACGGTCAGCGAGCCTGTCTGCCTCCTCCAGGTACTGGGTGGTGAGAAGCACCGTGGTTCCCTCAGCTGCGATGGCGCGCACGATGTCCCACACGTGGTTGCGGCTCCGTGGATCCAGGCCGGTCGTCGGTTCATCGAGGAAGAGAAGCTCCGGCGTTACAACCAGACTCGTCGCGATATCCAGACGGCGACGCATGCCTCCCGAGTATGTTCGCACCTGGCGACCGCCTGCCTCTGTCAGATCGAATGCATCCAGCAGGTCAGCCGATCGCGACTTCGCACCGCGCCAGCTGAGTCCAAGCAGACGGCCGACGAGTACGAGGTTCTCGTGGCCGGTCAGATCCTCGTCTATTGAAGAGAACTGCCCGGTAAGGCTTACCTTCCCGCGCACGGTTGCCGCTTCCCGGACGACGTCGTGGCCGAGCACGCGCGCCGAGCCGCCGTCGGGACGAAGCAGGGTCGCGAGCACGCGGATAGTCGTCGTCTTTCCTGCTCCGTTCGGGCCGAGCAACCCGTACACAGAGGCGCGCCGCACCGCGAGATCGATCCCCGCGACGGCTGTGGTCGTGCCGAACAGCTTGACGAGCCCGTTCGTCTCGATCGCTGGTATCATGTTCAGAAGCGGGGGTTTGGGATGGTCAGGACGGCTTCTCGCAGTTGATCATCCAGGGTGTGCCGAACCGGTCGATGAGCATTGCGAAGCGCGCAGCCCAGAAGGTTTCCTCGAGTGGCATCTGCACCGTGCCTCCTTCGGCGAAAGCATTGTAGATCCGCTCCGCCTCTGCAGGGTCGCTCAGCCCTATCGAGACATACACACCCTGCGCCGGTGAGTACATCCCCGGCGGAGCATCCGAGGCCATCAGCACGGCATCGCCCACCGTGAGGTGCGCATGAAGGATCTTCTCCTGCCACTCGGCGGGAGTCTCCGCGGCGACAGGGGAGTCGCTGTGTTTCATCATCGCCTCGATCCTGCCGCCCAGCACCTCGGCGTAGAAGGTGAAAGCCGCTTCGCAGTCGCCGTTGAAGTTGAGATAGGGTTGCAGCAGCATCGCACTCCTCCTTTTTACTCGCTGACTGGGTGAGCGGCCGAAACTAAGCGGTCGCGTTGTCTCTGCCTGGGTAGTCGAACGGGCAGTGACGAATCCGACAGTGGCCGTGACCCCATGGCCAGGTCACACGTGCGCAGGCCTTGAGGGCGCGCGGCCGGCAAGCGCCTGAGCCTCCTGCCAGGAAGGGAGGGCAGCCTCGAGTTTCCTGCGCCCGGCCGCAGTCAGTCTCAGGCGCCGCTCCCGCGCATCGGCCGAAGGCGCAGCATCGACCCAGCCTTTCTTCTCCAGCAGAGTCGCACCCCGGGTGAGCGTCGTCCGCTCGAGCACGAGGAACTCAGCGAGCTCTCCTACACAGGTCGGGCCCTTCAGCGCCAGCGCAGCGAGCACCGAGAACTGAGTAGCCCTCAAGCCGTGCGGACGGAGTCGCTCCTCGTACAGTCGGCTGAGAGCCCGCGCCCGCCGACGGGCAGCAAGACAGTGGCAGTCCTTCGCTGCCCTGAGCTCGGCCGAAATCGTCATAGATGAGTGTATATGCACGTAATTTCCGATGTCAAGCAGCACGCTTGTCCTTTCCGCCCCCAGGCCGGCGCAGACGCCAACATGCCCGGGGCGGGGGTCCAGGGCGGATTACTCGCTAGCCTGAGCGACTCACTTGAGCCGCCGCTCTCAGCACGCGACTCTGCAGTCGTCCCTCGCCGAGACGCTCGGCCCGCTTCTCGAACGCGGTCGTCGGGCCGCGCCAGCGAAGCTCCTCTGCATCGGCGAAGAGTGGCGCGTCCGTTCGCAGCGTTGCGAGGTCCTTGAAGAGGAGAACCAGCTTGCGCCGGTCTCCCAGGACCTCGAGGGGAAAGTCTTCAATGCGGCCATGCTGGTTCAGCAGCCGCGCAGCCGTTGTCGGACCGATGCCCGGCATTCCGGGGAATCCGTCCGCAGAATCCCCGACCAGAGCGAGGTAGTCGGGGATCAGCTCGGGTGGAACGCCGAACTTCTCGCGTACCGCGTCGGCGTTCCTTATCTGCTCTCCCTTGCGAATGACCTGCACGACGCGATCGCCCCGAACGCACTGCGCCAGATCCTTGTCCGGCGTCCAGATGCAGACCTTGCCCACACGTGCATCGGCCGCTGCAATGTGAGCGGAGGAAGCGAGCGCATCGTCCGCTTCGAGCTCGACCATCGGCCAGACCGCCACACCCATGTCCGCGAGTGAGTCCTCCAGTGGATGGAATTGCGCCAGAAGTGCGGGCTCGATTCCCTCGCTGGTCTTGTAGCCAGGCCACATGTCGTTGCGAAATGATTCCACCACGTGGTCGGTCGCCACGCCCAGATGCGTGGCGCCCGTTTCCAGCATCTGCAGCACCGTGTTCAGAACTCCGATGACCGCACCGAACGGCGGGTCCTCGCCCTTGCTGAACCGGCGGACTCCATAGAAGTGGCGGAACAGCTCGTAGGTGCCATCCAGGAGATGAACGATCATGACTGAGGCGCCAGGTGTCAGAAGGCACTGAACCGCGAGCCGAAGGCAAGAACATACTCATAAGCTTCGGTTGCGCCGGTTGATGGGCCCATGGATCTTCCGGAGCATGGGGAAGCCGCTCAGCGTGAGTCAGCGCGACACACTCGACGCGCTGTGCCGGCGCATAGTCCCGGCGGCGTATGAAGCCCCGGTCGCCAATATCGATTTGACTGCAGCGGTCGAGGCGCAGCTCAGCGCCTCCGATCCGACCGTCCAGCGACAGCTGGCGCTGCTCCTCACGATCTTCGGCAACGCCCTTGTCTGCGCCGCCGCTGGTGGGCGGTTGCTTCGATTCTCGCAGGTGCCAGCTGTGAAGCAGGACGAGCTGCTGCACAGCTGGGAACGGAGCCGCCTGGGCGTGCGGCGTACAATTTTCCAGGCGTTCAGGCGGTTGATCGTATCGACCTGGTACGCACAGCCCGAGTCACACGCCTCCATCGGTTATCGCGGTCCCCTTCACCGACGAAGTGTGGAGTTGAAGTGGGAAGGAGCGCTGTCTGGTGACGAGCGTGCGGACGAACCGGTCGCACGCAGCACGAGCCCGGGTGCGCTACCACCGGCGGTGGAAACCGCTCCCAGTAGCGGCGTGTTCCAGGGGCGCGGCGTGGGCGGCGACTTCGCGCTCACAGCCGACGTCTGCGTCATCGGAACCGGCGCGGGCGGCGCGGTCGTCGCGGCACGGCTCGCGGAAGCGGGTCTCGACGTCATCCTGCTCGAGGAAGGAGGCTACTGGACCGGCGCTGAGTTTACGGAGTGTGAAGCCGAGATGGTCCCGCGACTGTACGCGGACCGCGGAATGCGGGCAACGGATGACCTCGCCGTCTCTCTGCTTCAGGGCCGCTGTGTCGGAGGCGGGACCACGATCAACTGGATGATGACGCTGCGAACCCCCGACTTCGTGCTGGACGAGTGGGTGCGGCAGCACGGGACGGAGGGGATGAGCCAGCGGGAGATGGCAGCCGTGTTCGAGCGGATCGAGCGAGAGATCCATGCACGCACGGTCCCGGACGACGCTCACAACCCCAACAACAGAATACTGCTCGAGGGGGCCGCACGGCTGGGATGGAACGCGCGCGCGGCGGTCAACAATGCAAAAGGTTGTGTTCGCGCAGGATTCTGCGGAGTGGGATGCCGGTACGATGCCAAGCAGAGCACGGTGCTCACTTACGTACCCCGTGCCCTGGCGGCGGGAGCCCGCCTGTACGCGGACACCAGGGTTGACCGCCTCGAGATTGTCGAGCGCGGCGGCCGCCGGGCGAGGAAGCGCGTGCACTGCACCGTGCTGGACCGTGACACAGGCGCGCCGCGGCACCGGCTGGTCGTCACTGCCCCCACAGTCGTGCTGGCCGCGGGAGCCGTGGGTACTCCCGTGATACTGCAGCGGTCCGGGCTCGGCGGCGGTGGGGTTGGACGCTTTCTCCGGCTTCACCCAACCACAGGCGCATTTGGAATCTATGATCGCGAGATCTACGGACCGGCCGGAATTCCGCAGTCAACGCTGTGCGACGACTTTCTGCGCGGTGGTGGCAACGGATACGGCTTCTGGATCGAGTGCCCGGCGCTACTCCCGGGGCTCGGAGCGGCGGCGGTCACTGGCTTTGGCGCCTCACACCGCGCAGTCATGGAGCGATTCGCAAACCTCGGCAGCCTCATCGTGCTCGCGCGCGATGGAGCTGACCTGCACCGCTCCGACGGGGGAGTGACGGTCAGCCGCACCGGGCGTATCAGGATCACCTACCGGGTGTCACCGGCGACGGGCGCGACACTGCGCGACGGGATGATGGCCGCCGTTCGCATCCATCTCGCCGCAGGTGCTACGGAAGTGCAGACGCTGAACTCTCCCGCGGTGCGGCTGCGCAGCGAAGCGCACCTCTCCGAGGTGTCGCACGCGGGATACGGCCACAATCAGGTCAATCTTTTCTCGGCTCACGTGAACGGCACGTGCCGGATCGGAGGCTCACCCGACACAAGCGGGTGCACTCCAGGCTTCGAGCGGCATGGCGTACCGGGGATCTACGTTGCTGACGGATCGCTGCTTCCTACCGCACCCGGAGTGAACCCTCAGCTCACCATCATGGCCGTGGCGGATGTCGTGGCGCGCCGACTCCTGGCCAGCTGATCACAGGCACCCCGATCACGGGGTTCCCCGGCCAGCTCCCACATTGTCCTCCAGCTGTCGAGCCATCCAGTCGACCGCCTCCTGCGCACTGCTGGCGACGAACGCCGAATCCATTCGCATCGAATTGAACAGCGCCACTTCCGCGTCCCCAGGGCGCACCAGGGCCAGCGGACGACGTGCCGCCAGAGCGAGCGCGATCTCGGAGAGTGTGCCTGCGCTGATGCCGCATGCGATGACGCCGCTCGCGGCCGTCACGAGCACTGCGTTACGCGCCTCCCCGAGGCCAGTCGGGATACTCGCGGTGAGCGAAGCTGCAGCCTCACTCCTGTCGCTGCCTGGAAGTATGCCGATGCACATTCCGCCCGCAGAGGTTGCGCCCTCGGCTGCGGCTGCCATTACACCTGAATCCCGGCCCCCCGTGAGCGTGATCCACCCGCGGGCAGCGCAGTGCGCGCCGACGGAGCGCGCGTCCGCTATCGCGCGGGCGGTTGCGCGCTCTCCAGGCCCAACTATCGCGATATAGATCATCGGAAACTGATGGGAACGATCCTGCGGCCAGACGTGTCCCATCAAGGTAGAATGAAACCACTCGCATTCACGACCCGCTGCATGCTCGCGCTCGCCGCCTGCACTGGCGTGCCCGGGACAGCGGCTGGCACGTCAGAGGACGTCGGTGACGTCCACGCCGATGCGACCATGAGCAGTCCCCGTGCTGCGCATACGGCAACCACGCTCGCTGACGGAACTGTGCTGATAGTCGGCGGTTTCGTCGAGCGGGAGACGCAGATCGCCGGCGCCGAGCTGTTCAATCCAGCTACCGGTGAATTCACGCCTCTCCCTGCGATGCTCGAGCCACGCCACAGTCATACGGCTACGCCGCTCGAGGATGGAACCATTCTGCTCGCTGGAGGCTTTGGCGCTGGAGCGCGGTATCTGAACAGCGCCGAGCTGTATGATCCGGCAACCCGCACCTTCAGGCCGGCGGCCGATATGCCCGCGTCGCGCGCGGGACACGCAGCTGTACCACTGCAGGACGGAACCGTGCTGCTCGTCGGAGGCACCAGCGAAGGCTGGATTTTCCTCGCGACGGCGGCGATCTACGACCCCGCCCCCGCTGCCTTTGTCCAGGTCGGCTCCATGAGCGTGCCTCGTGCGTCGCTGGCCGCAGTGCGTCTGCAGAACGGCAGTGTCCTCATTACGGGCGGCCATGTGGGACGGCGCGCTGCCATGGTGGTTCACGCGACTGCGGAGTTGTACGACTCGCAGACCCGCCGCTTCGAGCCAGCCGGTGAGATGATCACTGGACGCCACAAGCACGACGCCGTGCTGCTCCAGGATGGCCGCGTGCTCGTAACGGGGGGAATAGACGCGAGCGAGCGGGACGGCCCCTACGCCAGCGCAGAGCTGTACGATCCCGGGCTCGGAACGTTCGCCGCGACCGCCGCGATGCAACTCCCGCGGTACAAGCATTCCGGCACGTCTGTCGTGCTTGAAGACGGGCGCGTTCTCCTGGCAGGGGGCTCCGTCGGGGCTGAGCTGTTCGATCCCCAGGCGGAGAGCTTCGCTCTGCTTCCGGGTGAGATGCAGCTCGCGGGAAGCTTTCCCGCGGTCGCTCAGCTGGCTGACGGCAGCGTAGCGATCACCGGCGGTTACGGCGCGGACATCCGCCCGCAGGCAGCCGTGTGGATCATCGAACCGTAAGCGAGCCGGTCACAGCCGCCGCGATACGCCGCGGGCTCAACGCGCCTGCCACTCGACCACCCGGTCTATCGTACCTGTCGCGACCGAGTGATAGGTCGGCCTGGCGCGGCGATAGATGTCACGCGCCATCGTTCGTCCCCATGATGTCTTCATCAGCTCCGTGTACAGCGGCGTGAGAAACTTGCGCCTCCCCTGCGACGTGAGGAACCGGTCCAGCGCCGGGAACGCCGGCTCGTAACGATTCCTTATCGCAATGACCAGCCACGTCTGAAGGATCTCAGCGTTCCCGCTCTGTGAGAGCTGGAACTCGCGATCGAGCTCGGCGATGCGTGCGGCGGGTGCAGTGTCGGGCAAGGCGCGAAGAAAGTGCAGCCATTCGTGCGTGGACCAGTCGGAGGTCGACAGCTCCGGGGCTGGAGTGCCGCTCTGCCAGCGCATCACCTGTGAGTCCACCGCCGCGAGCAGGCGCGACTGCACCGGCGGAGCGTTGGAAGGCAGGCCTGGCTGGTATATCCACTCCTCCAGACGGATGCGCTCTTCCTCGCCGGGTTGCAGCAGACTTGTGCGCATTTCCTCGATGAGCCACTCGGATGTCATCGGCCTGAACGCGTTTCTGTCGAAGTACGATCGCAGCCATGCGTCCAGTCGTTCGCGACCTACGACCGACTCCACAGTCTGCAGGAATGCGGAGCCCTTCTCGTATGCGACGTTCGTGACAGCGTCATCCGGATCCCGGCCACTGAGTTCGAGCTGCAGGCGTGTGTCGGCGCTGTCGGTGGCGGCGAGGGTTTCCTCCAGGTCCTGCCTGCCGAGTTGTCGCAGCATGTCCGCGTAATCCCGGCCGCGGAGCTCCTCCATGATGCGCGCTTCGATGTATGTCGTGAAGCCTTCGTTAAGCCAGAAGTCGTTCCACGTGGCGTTCGTGACGAGATTCCCGGACCATGAGTGAGCCAGCTCGTGCGCGACCAGCGCAACGAGGGAGCGATCGCCCGCGAGTATCGTCGGCGTCGCGAACGTCAGGGTCGGGTTCTCCATGCCGCCGAACGGAAACGACGGCGGCAGAACCAGAATGTCGTACCGGCCCCATCGGTAGGGGCCGTACAGCCGCTCCGTCGCGGTGATCATCTCATCGACTTCGGCAAACTCATTCGCCGCCTGCTCGACGACGGAGGGTTCCGCGTACACGCCCGTGCTGCTGCCGATCGCGCGGAACGCGATTTCACCGACCGCCAGGGCAAAGAGGTACGGAGGAACAGGGTGCCGCAGCGCAAAGCGAAAAACGGACCGCCCCTGCTCGTCGAGCTCACCTTCGCTGCTGGCGTCCTCGGCGCTCATGACGGCCCGCATTCCCCGGGGAACGCGAACGACGGCACTGTACGTCTGGCGGATTCCAGGACTGTCCTGCGTAGGTACCCACGTCCGCGTGAGGATCGCCTGACCCTGAGTGAACAGGAACGGAAGACGCCTCCCCGCCGTCTGCGCAGGTGTGAGCCACTGAAGCGCAGCGGCATCGGGCGACGTCTGGTAGTGCACAACTACGGTGTCGCTGCGCAGCCGCACCTGCTGTGTGGATGCTTGGGTGTCGCCAGAGGGGAGCGCGACCGCCAGACGTGAACCCCGGAAACCAGCCGGGGGCCCCATTACGAACCCGAGGCTATCTCCGCTTGCTGTAGTAACCCTCGTTACGGCGAGGTCCCGTGCGTCGAGGAGCACGCTGTCGGCAGCGGGCGTCCGCTCAACGCTCAGCGTGGCAGTCCCGCTGATTCGCCTAGCTTCGAAATCAGGGGTGATATCCAGCGCGACATGCGTGACCCGTGCCCTGTCCGGTTGTGCATGTGAGTGGACGTCAGCAGGCAGTGCACGCTGCTCGACCTGCTCTGCTGGTCTGTCGCCGGCCGAAGTGCATGCGAGTGCCAGGACGACCAGGCACGAGACGCGCGCGGCTGAGTGTGCTGTCATACGAGCCCATCCAGGAGTTGCACGACTATCGTGCTTGAGGTCATGCCGGCTGCTGTGTGGCTTCAGAGCTAAAGATACTTTCTGCATCGATCGCCTCCGCACCTGCAGGCCAGCGTGCCTTCGTGCTGCGTCTCCCCGTAGTTGCACGTGACCTCCTCCCCCGGCTGAATCGTGCGAAGTGAATAGAACTCGACATGGCTGCCGAAGATCCGAATGTAGGCGTTGGGCGTGCACGAGTGATTGATATACCTGAAATCGTTGCCGCCGACAGATGCGTCGATGGCTCCGCCCTTCGGCAGCTCGACTATCGCGATTCGCCGGCGCATTGCAGCGCGTCTGCGTGCCTCCCGCAGGGTGATGCGCTCGCCCTCGAGCTCGCCGAGCTTCCGGCGCGCGGGGATCCTTCTGCGGGCGAAGATTCCCCGACCGTCAATCTCGCTGCGTCGTACTTCGAACATCCTGGTACCGTATATGACAGCTTGAGGTGAGTCGCGTGATCGGCGCACAGCCACAGGAACCTAGCAGGGATGCACAAAGAATTTCGCCCCGGACCTGGCGGACGAGGCGCCCACTGGCGACCGGATTTTCGTGGCGATGCGGGAGCCGGTCCCGCTGAGCGGTTGGACTAGGGGACGCCCGAGGGCGGATCGGCGGAAGCCGACGGAGAATGACTCAGCTCCGGAGTTTGAAGCGCTAGGCGGCAACCACGGCCAGAGTTCTGGGTGCGGCGCGGGCCGCGTCTATGAATCCGCCGCCGAGCATCCTGCCAGTGTCGTCGTACAACGCCAGACTCTGCCCCGGAGCGATCGCTGCAATCGATGCGCCCAGTGCGATCTCGATCTCCTCACCCCCCATGCGGATCACTTCGCCTTCCACAAGCGGGGCGCGATGCCGCACCCGCACTTGCACCACATCACCCACCGCCGGAGGCATTTCCACCAGCCAGTTGAGCTCACGAGCCACCACACCGCGCCCGAGGAGCTCCTCGCGTGGCCCGACCACCACCTCGCGCCGCGAGGGCCGGATCCCAACGACAAACATCGGCGAGCTGAATCCACCGGGGATCCCGCGCCGCTGGCCGACCGTGAACCTGGCATAGCCGTCGTGTTCCCCCACAACCCGACCGTCCGACGTTACGATCGGTCCGGGAATCAGAGCAGGTGCGTCGGCAGGAAGCTTCGATCGCAGGACGCGCATGTAATCGCCATCCGGAACGAAGCAGATCTCCTGGCTTTCCCGTTTCTCCGCCACCATACCGAGTCCCAGTCCGTGCGCCTTTCTGCGGGTCTCGCTCTTCGTCAGTGTGCCCACGGGGAGCAGCATCCGCTTCAGTACCGCCCGATCGATCCCCCACAGGAAGTACGTCTGATCCTTCGACTGATCCACGCCGCGCCGCAGCTCGCCGTCTACGACCCGCGCGTAGTGGCCGGTCGCAACGAACTCAGCATCGATCGCGTCGGCCTTCTCCAGCAGATCCCTGAACTTGGTGAAAGTGTTGCAGCGCACACAGGGAATTGGTGTGCGACCGCGGGAGTATTCGCTCACGAAGTTGTCCACGACGTCACGGCCGAAGCGGCTCTCCAGGTTGAGCACGTAATGGGGGATGCCCAGCTGGTCAGCTACGCGACGCGCATCATTCACCGAATCGAGCGAGCAGCAGGGGCGGTCAGGCATCTCCTCAGCCGAGCCTGAGCCGCAGAACAGCTTCATGGTGGCCCCTACCACGTCGTAGCCCTGCTCCACGAGCAGGGCCGCAGCCACGGACGAGTCCACACCGCCGGACATGGCGACGAGGACACGCGGACTGGAGGACCCATATGCAGGCATCCTGCAATTTACCGCATCAGGAGCTCGCATACGAGGCCTAAGACAGTCACCAGCCAGCACTTAGGCTGTGAACTCGCGCGGGATTGTGGGGATCGGCCGTCGCGCGAGGCGGCCGACACTCCCTACTGCGCGCTTTTCAGGGCCGCGGGATCATGCGCCCGTAGCATACGAGTTGACCCCTAGGCCAGGACTCCTGCTACCGCGCGCGCCTTGGCCGCGACTGAAGCCAGCGCGGTCGCCGTGCGCTCCACCAAGTTCTCAGTGCTGAGCTGACCGAGGCTCAACCGTACCGCGCAACGTGCCAGGTCCTGTGGAACCCCCATCGCCTCGAGCACGTGGGACGGCCCGACACTTCCGCTCTGACAGGCTGAGCCGCCCGAGGCTGCGATCCCCCTGAGATCGAGTCCCATGAGCAACGCCTCGCTGTCCGCACCGGGGACGGACACGTTCACGATGTGCGGTGCGCGCTCAGCGTTGCGCCCGTGAATCACGGCATCGGGTAGCTGTTCCCGGATCGCGGCTTCCAGTCCGTCGCGCAACGCCTGCAGGCGCGCGCATTCCTGGTCTCGCTCCGCCACGGCCAGCGCCATCGCCTCAGCCAGCCCGACCGTGAACGCCACGTTCTCCGTGCCGGGCCTGCGACCCCGATCCTGTGCCCCGCCGTGCATCAACGGCTCCAGCTTCGTCCCCCGCCTTATGAACAGGGCACCGATGCCTTTGGGTGCTCCGATCTTATGACCCGATACCGTGAGCAGGTCATATGGTTGCCGAGCCGCATTGATTGCCAGTTTTCCGAGCGCCTGCACCGCATCTGTGTGAAATACAGCTCCAGCCCCCTTCGCAAGCTCTGCGGCACGCTCCATTGGCTGGACGACGCCAGTCTCATTGTTCACCCACATGACCGAGCAGACGGCCACATCGTCGCCGAGCAGCTCGCCCACTGCGCTGAGATCGACGACGCCATCGCGCGTGACCGGCAGCAGACGCTCCACTGCCCCCTCCCGCGCAGCGCAGTGGACCGCACCGAGCACCGCCTTGTGCTCTATCGCGCTTGCGACGACTGCGTTTCGGCCAGACATCCTCCGCGCGTGCCACGCGCCCAGGATGGCCATGTTGTCGCCCTCGGTGCCGCACGACGTGAAGCAGATCTCGTCCGGACGCGCACCGATCACTCCCGCAACGCGCTCCCGGGCCTCGTCCAGCGCCACCCGCGCTTCCCTCCCCCAGCGGTGCGTGCTCGACGGATTGCCGAACCGCGGGCCGAAGAACGGCAGCATGACCTCGAGCACTTCCGCGCGGACAGGCGCCGTTGCGGCGTGATCCAGGTAGATATGATCGGCGCTGGAGGGGGGCATGCGGAAATCTACGCCCGGACCCGTCATGGGTGCACCACTCCAGCTACCGCCCCGCAATCCTCCTGAGCGCCTGCACCGCCTCCACTGCCTGCGCGCTCGGAAGTGCGGCGGCTGACACTGCCGTGATCAGCCTGTCGTCGCGGCTGTACAGATCGTTGCCGAAGTGGATCGCACCGTCACGCATGAACGTCGTGACATACGCAATGTAGACCGGAATCTTGGCGTCCAGCTGAACCGTGCGGTCGTCGGCGCCATTCTCCATCCGACTGCGGACGCTGTCCGCGGTCCAGCCAAGCACCCAGGCTCCGAGCTCGTCCGGCTTCTCGACGCGTATGCAGCCGTGGCTGAAGGCTCGGATGTCCTCCTTGAACAGGTCGCCGTGCGGCGTGTCGTGCAGGTAGATGTTGAAATCGTTGGGGAACATGAACTTGATGAGCCCCAGCGAGTTCTTCGGGCCGGGGCGCTGCCGTACACGCCTTTCTCCCTGCGCCGTGTACACTTCCATGTTGTTCGCTGCGATGTACGCGCTCCCCTTCGGGAATATCTCGTTCTGGGCGATGCTGGGGGGGACCAGCCAGTACGGCCTGAACACGACGTAGCTCATGGAATCACTGAATACCGGCGTGGCGCGGTCCTCGTATTCCTCACCCACGATGACCCGCATCTCGAGAGCTTTGCGTCCGCCGTCGTAGGCCTCCAGCCGGAAAGCCGGCACGTTGACGAAGATGTACCGCGATCCGAACGTCCTCGGCAGCCAGCGGTAGCGCTCCATGTTGGCGGCGATCTGCGCCAGCCTGTACTGGGCCGGTTGGTTCATGGACTCGAGCGTGCCGCCTCCCAGTATGCTGTCCACGACGATCGTGTGCCGCGCCTGGAACTGTGCCACTGCGCCTGCGAGTCCACGGTCATAGGTGGTGGTGGCATGCTGTGCAGACGGCTGTGCCCCACCAGCCGGCGCCCTCACGGTCGTCGCAGCGGTGTCGCCCTGCGGTGCCGGCGGTACGGTGATTCCTTCAGCGGCAAGCCTCGCGCGCAACGCTTCGGCCACGGCCACGGGGATCGGGTCGCCAGGCTTGACCGATTCGGTCGCGGGCACCTGCGGCCACCCACCCCGCCGCACCAGCTCGCGATATCGCAGGAGCTCCTTGCTCAGTCCGACGTAATCCGCGTCCTGCGGCCGCATGGACGCCAGTGACTGGTCGAGAGCAGCTATGCGCAACCCGCGCGCCAGTGCGCTGTCCACGTTCTCCTCCTGCGGGTTCACGTGCCAGCTCTGCGCCACGGTGCGTGGGTCGATCTGGCCGGTGAGCAGGTCCTCACCGAGTGCGGCATAGGTCACCGTCAGCATGAGATCCGCCTCGACGAGCTGCTCCGCCGTCGGACGCCTTGTCTCCTTCACCGCGGCCAGAGCTGCCGCCAGGCGGGCGATCGGATAATCGTCGAGCCGCAGCGCGTCGGCGTGAGCGTTGAGAACAGCATCGGTCAGCCCCCTGGTCCGCTCGTCATGCAACCCCTTTGATGTGAGCCAGAGGGGGTTGCCGCCGTATGTCTCATACAGGCGCTTGGCATGCTGCCACTGCTCGGCGTCTACCGTGGCCGGAGCCGATCCGGCCAGCTTCTGCTCCATGGCCAGTCGCAGATCCGCGATCGGGACGCCGCTGACCGACGTGAGCTGTTCGGGTGACCACGTGGCCGCCGGCTCGGCCGCCGTCGCGGACTCACCGCCCGAGCAGCCCGCGATCACGGCAGGCGACACGATCCCGATAATCGCGGCTGTTAACCTCAGATTGCTCATAGGCGTCTTCATGCCGTTTTGTTCAAGCGAATTGCGGGCCAGTATCTCGGGCCCCTGATCACCTTCTGGGGCCACCGCGGTGTGCCCGAAACAGGCCCGCCAGCTTTAGGTTCCGCAGGTGAGCGACAGCACCCCAGCCACGCGCCCGATTACCCCCCCACCGTTGCCGCGGGGCCATCTGGCGGCGCTCTTGACGGCCCTGGCGTTGTTCCTGACATGGGCTGCCGCGACATACATCCTCGAAGGGCTCCCGCGCACTCTGCTGCGGCCGGAAGCAGCCCGTCTGCGTCTCGCGTATGCGGTAATGGTCAACATCGTGATTGGCGTGGCTGGCTCGCTCTGGTTGCTGCGCCGGCTGATCGAAACCGGCGTGTTGAACGAGCGGATGGCAGGATTCGGCGGTACACTGCGCACGCTGGCCGGAATTGTGGCCGGCGTCGTAATCGGGGCAGGAGTGTTCGTAGCACAGGGCCCGCCATCGCTCGATCCGGTCGTGCTGCTCAACGGCTTCAGTCAGGTGCTGGTCGTTTCGGCGGCTGAGGTACTCGTCTGCTGGGTGATAGTGGGCGGGGTTCTCGAAGCCACACTCGGTGAGCGCAATGTTCCGCTGGCGCGACTGTGGGCCGGCGGAGCAGCCGCCGTGCTGTTCGGTCTCTACCACGTCGCGCACAGCCCGCCTTTCAACAGCTTGCGCATGGTGCTGCTCCTCAGCGTCGTCGGCCTCCTCACGAGCGCCTTTTTTTTCATCAGTCGCAGCGTCTACGGCACGGTCATGCTGCACAACTTTCTGGCACTGTTCGGCGTGATCGACGTCCTCGCACGCGGCGGACGCCTTGGCGGCCTGGAGCGTCCCGCCCTGCCATTGATCGCGACAGCTGCGGCTGCGATGCTTGCTATGGCGATACTGCATCGCGCGTGGCTGGTCCCGGCAGGGGTGCGTGCCGGGACCCTCACTTCAACCCAGTGAGCGGAGAATGATCGAGGAGATCGCCGAACTGTACGACTACAACAGGTGGGCAAACAATAGGTTCCTGGACGCGACCGCGGTGTTGTCCCAGGAGGAGTTCACCCGCGACATGCGGAGCAGTTTTTCATCGATTCAGGCGACGCTCGAGCACATTCTGCAGGCCGAGTGGATCTGGCTGGAGCGGTGGAACGGCGCTTCGCCTGTCGAGATACCGCCCTGGGACACAAGCACCCATACCGCGCTGCGCGCGCAGTGGCGGATCATCGAGAACAATCAGCGGTCGTATGTCGCCTCTCTCACGAACGATCGGGTTCGCAGCGTAATCGACTACCGAACATTCGCGTCGCGGCCGTTCGCGCAGCCGCTGTGGCAGCTGATGCGCCATGTCGTCAATCATTCCACCTATCATCGGGGGCAGGTTGCGACGATGCTCCGGCAGCTCGGCAACCCGGTTCCGGTCAGCGATCTGGTCGCGTTTTACAGAGAGCCGGACGCCTAGGCGGCCCCCGGCACTTCTTCACACCCTCCCGACTCTCGCAGCCGCTGCCGTATCGCGTTTCCGATCAGCCTCGCGGACGCTCGGACTGCCACAGTGAAACCAAAGAACGGTCCGAAGTCACCTATCGCGCACGCGCTGGTGAAGTAAAGACCGGGCACGCTGCTCTGCATGCGCTCGTCCAGAGCGGGGAATCCGTCGCGGGTAGCAAGCCGTGCAAAGACGCTCCCCTTAGCGAGAAATGGTATTCGCGCTACGTCTGGCTTGTAGCCCGTGGCAAGAACCACGTTGTGGACATCCAGGCGGGAGCCGTCGCTGAGTGTGACCTCGAGGCGATCGGCATTCGAGGCTGCACAGCCGGTAATCACCGTCCCGGGGAATCGCTTCACCTTATCGGGCGGGATGCGGGGCGAGAGCCACGGCTCCAGCTTGAGCCGCCCCTCGGCGAACATCCGCGCGCTGAGCTTCTCCTTTTCGTCCGCGGTCAGCCGGCGGTACCACGCCGGATCAGTCCCAATCAACCGCACGAGATCTGACACCCAGGCCCAGTGTGCATGCTCGAAGGAAGGCGTTTGATGCCTGTACGAGAGATAAACGCACTCAGCCCCGCTTTCCTGGATCAGGGCCGCCCACTCGAAGGCGCTCTGCCGCCCGCCAACGATGAGCACACGCCTCCCTGCAAGCTCTGAGAACTCCACCATATCTCGGGTGTGCGCATACCGGCCGGGCGGAAGCAGGGCGGCGAGCTCTGGGGGTACATGACTGAAATACCCTGCACCCAGTGCAACCACCGCATTCCGGGCCATCAAAGTTGAGCCGTCATCCAGCGATGCAATGAATCGGCGGCGTCCGGCGTCGTAGTCGAGACACTCGACGCTACGCGGCTGCGGCTCAAGTCCCTTCTGCACCCGGAACCACTCTGCGTACTCCAGATACAACCCCATTGGGAACGGATCCGCAGCTTCCGGCGGGAGATTCGCTTCCTCGAGGAACCGCTCGATCGTATGCACGTCGGCCGGATCGTAGTGCCAGTCTGCATCGGAACGGAGATACATCCCGGCCGGCATGTTCGACCGCCAGAACTCCATCGGTCGCCCGACGATCTCGCAATCGATTCCGTCGCCTGTTGCTTGTGCAGCCAGGGCGAGGCCGAAGGGGCCGGCCCCGATGATCAGGAGCTCTGATTCCTGTTCCATGTACGCTTCCGTGCTGGAGGTCGGCCGGCGCATAATAGGGGCAGAACGCCCCGCCTGTAAGCCGGGCGCTTCGCCTCCCGGCAGGCGCTGCTCGACAAGCGGTTCGGGGCCCTGCACGACTGTCGCGCAGCGAGGGCTGGAACGGATAAATTGCTGCGCGGAATGCAGGCCGGATGCACTATATCACAGCCAGCGACCACGCCAACTTCGAGGCACCATGAAAATCCTCCAGGTCGTTCCGCGGTCCGATTGTGAAGAGAGCCTGAAGTCACTCATGAAAGCCAAGGAGCGGGCCTTGCGCGGTGGGACGACCGCTTTTCGCCGCCACGCCGAAGGCAGGTGGCGGCATGTGAAGTACCAGGGCTGGATCAAGTGGGAAGAGGTGATGGGCGGGATCATCGTTGCCGAAATACGGGCACGTGATGAGAACGACTGGCAGCTGATGCAGTCCTTCGTCGGCTATCTCGACAGGCATTTCGGCGATCAGATCGAGTCGATCACCATCACGTACCGGTAGGCCGCTCCACCGCAGGCGGGTTTACTGCGATGTATCGGCGCTCATACCGTGGCTCGGCCGCCGGGCAGCGACTGCAGCGCCCTTAATGCGCGTAAGGCCTTTGCTCATGGTTTGGCCCGCCGTATGAAGAGAAGAGCCACCAAAAAGAACCGGAGGCTGCATGCAGCTGGATCAGAACGCTCTCCTCATTATCGGCGCCGTAGTGGGTCTCATTCTCCTCGTGGTGATCGTCGCCAACGCGCGGCGACGGCGGCCGCCACCGACCCTCAGCGAACGTGCCACCGCCCGGGCAGCGGACGAAGGCTCTCCGGAGGTGCGACTGTCGCGGCTGGCTGATCTTCGAAGCAAGGGCCTGGTCACCGAAGAAGAGTACGAGGTTCAGCGCACCAAGATCCTCGGCGAGATCTAGCTCCGCTGCCGCTCAATCCAGCGATCGATTTTCGCCTCGAGGACGGAGAGCGGCAGCGCACCATCCTCGAGCACTGCGCGATGGAAAGCCTTGATGTCGAACCGGGCACCGAGCGCTTCCTCAGCTCTTGTACGCAGCTCCCTGATCTTCAGCTCGCCAATCTTGTAAGCGAGCGCCTGGCCGGGGATGGCAACGAACCGTTCGACCTCGCTGATGATCTGCGTGTCTGACTCCGAGGAATTCTGCTGCGCATACTCGATGGCCTGCTCTCGCGTCCAGCCCTTTGCGTGGATGCCGGTATCGAGCACCAGGCGTATCGCCCGCCACAGCTCGCCCGCGAGCGCGCCGTAGTACTGGTACGGATCGGTGTACACACCAAGCTCCCGTCCGATCAACTCTGAGTACAGGCCCCAGCCTTCGGAGTAGGCCGTGAAGCCACCGAAGCGGCGGATGCGTGGCAGGTGCTCGAGCTCCCGCTGAATCGTGATCTGGAAGTGGTGGCCCGGCGAACCCTCGTGGAGCAGAAGAGACTCCATCCGATACCGGGGCCGGCTCGGCGGATCGTACGTATTCAGATAGAAGATGCCCGGGCGGCTGCCGTCGGGGCTCGCCGCCTGGTAGGAGCCGCCCGAGGCGCTGCGCTCCCGAAACTCCTCGACCGGTCGGATCTCGTAATTCGCCTTCGGCTTCACGTCGAACAGCCGGTCGGTGAGCGGATCTATCCGTGCCTGCGCCGCTCGATAGTCGGCTAGCATCTCCTCGCGGCTGGTGTAGCGGAATCGGGGATCTGTCTGCAGGTGGCGGAGGAAGTCGGAGAGGGTACCTTCGAAACCCACCTGCTGACGCAACGCGTCGATCTCCCGGTGAATTCGAGCCACCTCCGACAACCCGATCTCGTGGACCTGATCCGGTGTGAGATCGGTGGTCGTGCTCGCTCGGACGAGATGCTGATACCACGCCAGACCTCCGGGAAGCGCCGACAATCCCACAGTGCTCCTCGCAGTGGGGATGTACTCGTCCCGGATGAAGTCATGCAGGCGTGCGAAGCCCGGCACCAGCTGGTCGCGTATCGCCACCTCGTACACGGCGGTGAGACGCGCCCTGTCCTGCGGGGAGAAGGTCTCGGGCATGTTGCGCACGGGGCCGTAAAAAATGCTGCTGTCGGGTGAGGTCACGACGTGGGCCGCAAGCTGCGGAAGGACCCGCTCCATCAGGACCCGCGGCTGCACAATGCCCGCACTCTTGCCGCGACGCATGTTCGCGATCGCAGTGTCGAGCGCATTGGCGAACCCCGTGATCCGCGAAAGGAAGTCATCGTAATTCTTCACGGTTCGGAATGGATGAAGCCCGCGCCCCGCCCCCATCTGAGCGAAGGAGGCCGTGAAGTTGAAGAACTGGTTCAGTGGTACGAGATGGGACGGATGCGCATCCCCCCTGAGGCTGTTCTCCAGATTCCAGCGGAACGCGTCATAGGTGAGCTGGTGCTCCCGATCCAGGGCGTTGCGGTCCACGCCCGCCAGTGATCCGAGATACCGCTCGGCGCGCGCGCGCGCGGCTTCCCGCTGCGATTCAGCAAAGCTCGGGATGTACAGGTAATCGTACCTGCTGTCGCCGATCGCCGTCGCGACGGTCGGGTTGGCGGCGAGGAAATCCTCGTAGTACGCCTCCGCCAGAGTATCCAGCCGCGCGTTGGCCGCCGCAGGCGGAACGATCACCGGAACGGCCACAGGCGCACTCACTGGCCCCGACCACGCACATGCGGCGGCGAGCGCCACCATCAACACGATTACGTACCGCACTGAATTCTCCGCTGTTCGAGACTCGCGCCTTTCGCTCCGCCGTCGCTAACTGCTGATCGCTGATCGCCGCAGTTCAGTATTTCATCCCGCCAGCTTCGGCGAACTCCTTCATCATCTTTTCCTGTTCTTCCGTGAGGTTTTCCGGCACTGCGATCTGAACTTCGAGGATCATGTCGCCACGGTCGGAGCCCTTCTGCACACCCTGGCCTCTGACGCGAAATCGCTTTCCTCCCGCGGTTCCTGCCGGGATACGCACGGTGATCTTCTTTCCATCGATCGTCCGAACGCTCACCCTCGAGCCCAGCGTCGCCTGCGCGATGTTGATCGGAATCATCGCGTGGAGGTCGAGACCCTCGCGCCGGAAGAAGCGGTCGGCCTTCACGTGGAACGTGATCACGAGATCGCCGGCCGGTCCGCCCTTGTCGCCGCGGCCGCCCTGGCCCTTGAGCCGGATTTTCGTTCCGGTGTCGGTACCGGGCGGCACGGTGATCAGCACCTTCTTTCGGGTGCGTACCTCACCTGCTCCATTGCACGCCGGACAGGGCGCAGATGGTATCTGTCCCTTCCCGAGACACCTGGGACACGGCCTGTTGACGGCGAATCCACCCTGGCCGAACGACAGGCTGCCTCTGCCGTTGCACTCAGGGCACACCTTCATGGTCGAGCCCGGCGCCCCTCCCGTTCCGTGACAGGTGCCGCACTCCTCGGAGACTTCCAGCTCAACCGGCACTTTCCCGCCCAGCGCGGCCATTCGGAAGGGGACCTCGAGAACGGTCTCGATAGTCTCCCCGCGGCCTGGTCCCCGCTGCCGGGCACGGCCGCCGCCGAACATCGAGCTGAAGAGATCGCCGAGACCACCGAGGCCGCCGAGATCCAGGTCCTCCATGTTCATCGTGGTCTGGCCTCGAGCGCCGAACCCTCCGCCGGGCCTCGCACCGAATCCCTCGAATGCGCCGAGCCGACGCATCTGATCGTACTGTTTCCGCTTCTCGGGGTCGCTCAGGACAGCATGAGCCTCTGAGATCTCCTTGAAGCGCTCAGCCGCGTTCTGCTCCTTGCTCGTATCCGGATGGTACTGCTTTGCGAGCTTGCGATACGCCTTCTTGATCTCGTCCTGCGTGGCGCTCGACGTTACGCCGAGTACCGCGTAGAAATCCTTCTGCGCCATACGCTGGTCAGCCCGCCCACTGACGTACTACCACACGCGCGGGCCGAAGGAGCTGCCCATTGAATACGTAACCAGGCTGGTAAACGCGCGAGACAGTATGATCCTCCCCGGCTGATTCCGCAGGCTCGGTGGCCACCGCTTCCTGGCGCTCCGGATCGAATGCCTCATCGACCGGATTCACGATCTCCAGCCCGGCAGCAGCAAGAGCCTTCATGAGCTTCCGCTCGACCATCGAGGCGCCCTGCACTACAGTTGCTGCATCGGTCGCAGAGGGATCGAGGTGCGCGAAGCGCGCGAGATCGTCCAGCGCTTCGAGCAATTGGCCCACGAGGCTGGCCTGCGCCCGCGTACCAGACTCGGCGCGCTCTCTGGCAGCCCGTCGCCGGTAATTGTCGAACTCCGCGGCGAGCCTGAGAAACTTCTCTCTCTCCTCTTCGGCCTCGCGGTTCTGCTCCTGTTCGTCCACTGGCGGTGCATCGGTGTCGCCGGTGGCGTCGGGATCCGGCTCCGGTGGCACGTCTCCAGTGGCCACCGGATCAGGCGGTGGCACGAGGTCTTCGGGGTGGGCGCGACGTCTCGACATGTCTGGAAGTTTAACGAGCGAGTTTTCGGCGGATCAATTCGAGTGCCGCCTGTGTTGCCCGATACCGGATCTCATTTCTGTCACCGAAGAATCGGATATGGCGCGAGGTCACGGCTGCACGGTCCGCCAGAGCCAGCCACACAGTTCCCACCGGCTTTTCAGACGTGCCGCCAGACGGTCCGGCGACGCCGGTTATGGCGACCCCAAGATCGGCGCCGGCGACCGTTCGCGCACCGGCCGACATCGAGATGACGACCGGCTCGCTGACTGCACCGTGTTCCTCAATCAACGCGGCGGGTACACCAAGAGTTTCACTCTTGACGTCATTATCGTAGGCGATGACACCGCCGCGGAAAACATCGCTTGCGCCCGGAATGGCCGTCAGCCGGGCACCCAGCAGCCCTCCTGTGCAACTCTCCGCGACGGCAAGTGTGAGGCGCTTGCCACGACAGGCATCCACAACCACTTCTGCCAGATCGGTGTTCCCGTCCGCGTATACGCAGTCACCCAGGCGCTTGCGCAGCATCGCCGCGGTGGTGTGCAGGAGATGCTCGCTTTCCGACGGCGGGTGGCCCCTGACGGTCAACCGCAGGTCCACGCCGTCAGCAGAGGGAAGGTAACCGAGCGAGACCGCCGGTACGCCGCCAGCCAGATCGCCGAGCAGCTCCGGAAGCTGTGATTCCGCCACTCCTGTGGTTCTCACCGTAACGGACCTGATGACGGCGGTCCTGCCCGCACGCTGCTGAAGAATCGGCCGCAGGTGCTCCGCGAACATCATCCTCATCTCGCGTGGTACGCCCGGCAGCATTGCAGCCCAGCGCGAGTCATCGCGCTCCAGCCAGACGCCGGGAGCGGTGCCATGATCGTTCGGGAGCACGCGTCCGCCCTCCGGGACGAGTGCCTGCGACAGGTTTGCGGCGGGAAGCTCGCCGGCGCGCCCGCGTCCACGCCACATCTCACGCAGACGCTTAACGATCGCATCGTCGCGCCTCAGCCGCCGCCCGAATGCGGCCGCAACCCCGGGCCGGGTCACGTCATCGCTGGTCGGTCCAAGGCCGCCCGTGACAATAACTCCGTCGGCGCGGCTCAGAGACTCGAGGACCGCGGCGGTGATCTCGGCGGCGTCGTCGCCCACGCTCACGCGGCGACCGACACCGATTCCCATCGCGCTCAGCTCGTGCGCGAGAAATCCGGCATTGCCGTCTACCGTGAAACCCAGAAGGAGCTCGTCACCGACGGTGATCAGCTCGACGCGCATTCAGCGCGCGGCAGCTTGCCTGGTGAGAACCGATCCGAACCGACGCAGATAGATGACCAGTGAGTACATCGTCAGCGTCACGGCGCTGACCATGGCTGCCAGCCCGATGATCCCGATCGTGTTCGCGGCAACGCTCCACCACGGCTGTGTCCAGCCGCGCTCGAGTGCGGCCGTCGCGGCGAAGAACCAGAAGTAGGCGCCGCCGATCCAGATGGCCTGGAAGGCTGTCTTCCATTTTGCTACCGCAATCGCTCCGATCACGACTCCGCGTCTGCCAGCCACGAAACGAAAGACGGTCATGACGACCTCGCGGCCAAGGACGGCCGCAAGGATCCACCATGGGAGCGCAAACTCGCCGAACGGCGTGATGAAGGGATAGGCCTGTGGATCGGACTCCACACCCAGTGCGCGCGCCACCCAGTGCACGCGTGGCTGCATGAGCAGATACACGGGGAGGATCGTGGCAACGAGCAGGATCTTGTCGGCGAGCGGATCGAGCATCCTGCCGAGATCGGTCACCAGGGCACGGTTGCGTGCGATCACCCCGTCCCAGTAATCGGTCAACCCTGCAATCACGAACAGAACGAACGCCACCAGCCGCATCTCAGACGACGGCACGAACGGCAGAACCAGAAGAAATGGCGCCGACGCGATTCGCGCTGCAGAGATTGCGTTGGGAAGGTTCATAAAGGCAGCGATTAGCTGTTAGCGACCAGGGGAAAGCTACTGCGGGTGGAACAGCGCTGCGCGGCCAATGGCTGATCGCTAACCGTCAATCGCTGAACTTATCATGCCAGGGCTTTCAGGACCTGTTTGCTGACCGCCTTCAGCGTATCGAAGACGCCCTCGCCGCGGATCGCCACTGCCTCGAAATGAGGGGCCCGCTCGATCCACTCGCCTGCCTCTGACTGATCGATGAGATTCTCATCGGCGTGATATGGATCCGGCGCAATCCGCTGCCGGGCCGGATCGAGAACCGGCCACCCGGGGTTGAGCGCCGCCTGAAGCTCCGCGACCGGCAGGGCGTTAGGAAGATCGCGCTTATTATACTGGATCACGAAAGGCATCCGCGTAAGGTCGTAGCCATATTCCTGCAGATTGTCGTACAGGTTCTGCATCGATTCCTGATTTGCTTCAAGACGCTCGCGCTGGGAATCGCCCACGAACACAATGCCGTCCACATTCTTCAGGATCAGCTTTCGGCTCGCGTTGTAGTACACCTGTCCAGGGACCGTGTACAGGTGGAAGCGCGTGCGAAAACCGCGGACCGTGCCCAGATCGACCGGAAGAAAGTCGAAGAAGAGCGTTCGCTCGTTCTCCGTCGCCAGCGAGATGAGCTTCCCGCGTGTTTCGGGCTTCACCTTTCCGTACACGTGCTCGAGGTTGGTGGTCTTCCCACCCAACCCCACGCCGTAGTACACAATCTTGCAATTGATCTCGCGTGACGCGTAGTTGATCATCGACATCCAGTAACACCTCTCACCAGTCGAACAACCGGTCGATTTCCTCCTCCACTCCCGCGAGGAGTGACTGCTCAGTCCCCTGCTGCGAATTGGAGGCGTCGGCCATTCTGTCGAGAGTCACCCCGACGCACTCAGCCACCTCCTCCGAGAGCTTCCGGACGAGCCCCTGCGCTGCGGTTCCATCGAACAGCGTGATGAGCACGGCGCTCCCGCGGACATCCTCCACGTGGACCGAGGTGCTGTCACCCCGGTGAACGAGAGCCCGGAACCCCTGTGCTCCAACGAGCCGGGCCAGCTGCTCGTTGGCATTGAAGTCGGCGGCAGCGAGAGAGCCGAAGGTAACCAGATCGACCCCCCCGGCGTCACCCGCACTTCCGATCAACCGCCCGCCGCGATCAACCAGCAGCACGCAGCGGACACCAGCCACTACAGCGAGCCCTGACAAGTGGCCGTCGAGCTCCTTTCCTCCTTCCGCGCTGACCGCGAACTGCCGCGGTTCAGCCATTATCAATTCTGATCCCCCAGACGCGACTCGACACTCTGCAGAAGGCGAGCGCCCTGCCGCCGCAACAGCGGTCGCTGCTCCCACCGAACGTAATCGTGCAGCAGGCGGACGGTGTCCAGCGTCGGTCGCGAGCTCAGATAGGTCAGCGCGACGAATCGAGCAAGCGGACGCCGACTGAACAGCTCCCGCCGGAAGTTGTGGCGAACGCCGCTCCAGAAGAATGCACCTGCCAGCGCCCCGGCGGTGAAACCGAGAAGCGAAAAGCCCGGCCGGCGGAAGTTCCTCACATTGCCCGCCGGGCGAGCAGGGCCTGGGCGATCGTTACGCCGTCGGCATACTCGAGATCGCCACCTACGGGCAGGCCACGAGCGATCCGGGAAACGGTGACTGAATGCGCCGACAGCCGTCGCTGAACGTACAGCGCCGTTGCCTCACCCTCGATGCTGGGATTCGTCGCAACTATCACTTCGCGCACCTCACCCGCGGCAACGCGCTGCTCGAGCTGTGCAATCGTGAGATCCTCCGGTCCTACTCCGTCGAGTGGGGAAAGGCGACCGCCGAGCACGTGGTAATACCCGCGAAACTCACCCGCTCGCTCGATGGCGCCTATGTCTGACGACTCCTCCACCGCACAGATAACGGATGCATCGCGGCGCGCATCGCGACAGATGGCGCACAGCGCCTCCTCGGTCAGGTTGTAACATCGCTCACATGGCCGGACCCGTTCGGCCAGCGTCACGAGTGCTGCAGCCAGACGGCGGGTCTGTTCCGCCGGCTGTCTGAGCAGATGATACGTGAGGCGCTGCGCCGTCTTGCGCCCGATCCCGGGAAGACGGGAGAGCTCGCCGGTGAGATCCTCGATAGCGGACACCTTCAAAGTCCCGTCGGAAACGGAAGGTTGAGCCCTCCCGCCATCTTTGCCATCTCAGCCTGTGCGAGTTCGACGGCCTGCTTCTGTGCCTCGCGCACTCCCGCGATGACCAGGTCCTCCAGCATTTCCACGTCGGCCGCCGAGACGATCGAAGGATCGATGCGGATTTTCGTCACCTGTCCCTTGCCGTCGGCCTCAACGGTTACCATGCCGCCGCCGACGGTAGCGGTTACCGTTCGCGCAGCCAGCTCTTCCTGCATCTGCTGGAAGCGCGACTGCATCTGCTGAGCCTGCTGTAGGAGCTTGCTGAGATCTGCCATGGGTGGGAAGGCTGCGCCTGGCAGCAATCTATTCGATCAGCTCCAGATCGAGCGCATCTATTGCTGCGTCCATGAAGGGGCTCCGCTGTCGGATGGATTCCACCCGCTCCTTACGCAGAACTTCCGCGGTTATCCGCTCGGCGGGGGGTGACGCATCCCAGCGATCGATATCAGCCCGGGAACGGGGCTCGCCCGGCTCCACCGTATCCCGGACAGGCTGCATGGCGATGGCACTGTCAGCAGCGACGCGGTCGCCGCGATCGCGTGTGGCGGAGGTGCGGTTCTTCCCGCGCTCCAAGGGCCCTTCCTCCGCCCGCGTGCCGCGACTTCCCTCTGCGGGCTTCGGCGCGCCACCGGACCCGCCTGAACGCGGAAGCATTCCACCGGCATCGCCACCAAGCGACTGAAGCATCTCCTCAATTGAGATCGCGCGTTCGAGGAGTGCGAATCGCACGAGCAGCATCTCCACCAGAAGCTGCTGCTGGCCGCTCTTCCGGAAGGCGGGCTCAATCGCGGTAATCGCGTTCAACATGCGCAGCAGATCGCCGGCGGCGAGCTTGCCGGCACGCGCCGCCTGAGCGTCACGCAGTGCAGGGGACACGCCTGGTACTTCCCCGCCCAGCTCCAGCGCGAGCTGCGCGCGCAATACGTCCGCGAGTCCCGAGAGGAACAGAGCGAAATCGACTCCGGCGTCGGCCAGACGTGTGATGAACGGAAAAACCTCCCCCGCACGCTTTGCGATGATGAGGTCCAGAACGGCGATGAGCTCGTCCTCCGGAACGAGCCCCAGGGCGTCGCGGATCGCTTCGGGAGTCACGGAGCCACTGATCGAGATCACCTGATCGGCGAGACTGAGCGCGTCACGCATCGAACCGTCCGCGGCACGCGCGAGCATTGCGATGGCCTCGGGACCCGCCTCGACACCCTCTGCGTCGAGCACGTGCGAAAGCCGCGCGACGATGTCGCTGTTGCCGATGCGCTTCAGCTCGAAACGCTGCAACCTGCTGAGCACCGGAGCAGCCGACTGCTGAATCTTGTGGGGCTCCGTCGTAGCGAACACGAACACCACACGCGGGGGCGGCTCCTCGAGCACCTTGAGCAACGCGTTCCACGCCTCGCGGGTGAGCATGTGAGCCTCATCCACTATGTAGACCTTGTACCGGTCCTCCCCGGTAGGCGCATACATGGCGCGCTCGCGCAACTCGCGCGCATCGTCCACCCCGCGGTTTGAGGCCGCATCGATCTCGACGACGTCGAGGCTGGAAGACCCGCTCCAGATCCTCGTGCAGGAGACACAATGGCCACACGGCTCGCCTGTCTCAGAGCGATTCTCACAGTTCAGGGCCATCGCCAGCACGCGTGCAAGGGTCGTCTTCCCTACACCGCGGGGCCCGGCGAACAGGTAGCCATGAGCCACCCGGCCGCGGGCGATTGCCCCACGCAGCGTGTTGGCTACGTGCGACTGAACCGCCACCTCCTCAAAGGATCGGGGGCGGTACTTACGGGCGAGAGCGAGAGACAAGGCGGTTACCGGCGGTAAGCTGACTGCCGACGAGGGGCTGACCGAACCAGTGACGCAGCCGCGGTGCGCCCCCCGAAACGAAAACAGGGGTCAGGTACGCCTCCGCGCGACCTAGTCGCTGCCGGACTGCGATTCCTGACCCCTGATACTCCAGGTCTGACGGAGCAACGCAAGGCACCACATGCCGCTGCTACCTTCGGGGTCCTGACGGAGTTAGCGGGCTCACGTCCTCCGGGACCTGGAGCGCCCGAAATATACCCCGTTTCCCACACAGATGACAGCCGAGGTCGTGTGGATCAACAAGCCGTCCGCTGCGATCAGCGCAGCAGACGGCTCTGTAACGATGGTGCCTTGATTACGGGTTCTGCTGCCGGCGCTCTGCCGGTGTAGTGATATCGACGTCCGGAACCTTCACAGTCATCGTGTCGGTTCCAATATCCACCGTTGGGGTCAGAACGGTGTCCGTAGTTGTCCCGACCACAGGCCGCTCGACCTCGAACTCGCCTTCGCCCGTCTGCCTGCAGCCCATCGTCACGACTGCAAAAGTTATGATTGCGACTGCCGCAATTCTGCGCACGTGTGTTTCCTCCCGCTGAGGTGGGGTGCTTGTGCCCTGCTACGGCAACCTTCGCGCCAGAAACACAGCGGCTAGCGGTTAGCGATTAGCGGAAAAGAACGGCGGTCAAGTCGGCCGCAGTGGCTGCCTGGCAGTTTGCCGGCGGACTGGCAGCCTGGCAGCGGGCCGAACGCCGGTAGCTGCCAGCTGGGCTGGTAGGTGGCCGCTCGCAGCTGGCAGCTGCAGTCTAGTCCCAGAACGCCTCCCTCTGCAGCTGGCGCATCCGTCGCAGCTCGTACACCTGCCCCAGCTCCGCTCCGAGTATGAAGATCAGCGACCCGTAGTAAACCCAGAGCACAATGATGATGACCGCTGCAATCGTTCCCGTGTATATCGAGCCGATCGAGAACGAGGCGATCACGAGGGAGAATACCTGGCGGGCTATCTCGAACATGAAAGCGCCGAACAGCGCGCCCAGCATGGCCATCTTCCACCGTATGCGTCGCAGCGGGAGGAACTTGTACAGCGAGAAGAACAGCACGGTTATCGAGACGAAGCCAATCAGTCGTCCGCCCCAGTACTCGAGTCCCCCCATTACTTCCCGCCTGAGCCCAAGCTCGCTGAGCACGACGACGCCACGGGTCGTGGCAAACGCGAGGTATGCGCTGAGTACCGTGTACCCGACCAGCAGCAGCGATGCGACGATGGTGATTTTGACGTCGAAGATCTTTCCGCCGATTATGCTGCGCTCGTGCTCGATGTCGAACACTTCGGCGAGTACGCTTCGCAGAGAGCCAAACAGTCTCGTGGAGAACCAGATGAAGCCTATCGCGCTGTACAGCTGAACCTGTTCGCGCTGTCTGACTATTCCGCTCACGATCCGCACAATCGGCTCTGATGCGGTTTCCGCCGCGACCGGCATCATCGTCTCCACCAGATGCGCGATCTCATCGCTTGCCGTCTGCGCCGAGACGTTCAGGAGGTAGGAGAGGCCCGTCGCGATCAGGAGGACGAAGGGTACTGCCGCGAGGAGCAGATTGAAGGAGATGCCCCCGGCGAGGAAGAAAATATTGTCCTCGGCGCTGTTGTCCCAGATGCGTCGGGCGTAGTCACGGAGCGTCCACCCGAAGCTCTCGAGGACCCCGCGCTCCCGACCGCGCCCAGCCCACGCGCCGCCGTGCGCTACTCCTCCGTCGTCGATCCGCTCCTCGAGTTACCCGAGGCCTGGTAGCTCGCCTTCGTTTCGGCGATCCTGCGCTCCAGATCCTCGCGCGCCTGGCGCGCGGCCGCACGACCGACGTCGATTGCATTCACGACCTGCTCTTTCCGCATCTCGACATTCGAGCGCGCCGCATCGACCCTTTCCTCCACCTGCGACCGTGCCTGTTCGAGCGTGTCAGTGACGCGCTCGGCGACGTCGTGCGCGACGTCCTCCGCCGCGTTGCGCACGCGCCGCGCCTGCATTCGCAGTTCCCTTCGCGTCTCCAGACCCGACCTGGGGGCAAGCAGGAGAGCGATGCCGGCACCGAGGGCGAGTCCCATGATGAAGGAACTGAAATCCCCGGAACGCCGCTCGATCACCACGTACGGATCGTTCCCGTCAAAATCGTACTCAGCCAATCGCCGGATCTCCTCTGCCTAACGCCGTTTCGCCCGGGCCGGCTTCTTTGCCGCACGCCTGGGTGTCGTACTCTTTGCGGCCGGAGCAGGTGTGCTCGCGGGCCGTGCGCCGTTTGGGGCGCGCGCGCTTCCGTTGGGCCTTCCGCTGACGATCTCCACCAGCTCACTGCGAACCTCCGACGGCGACAGCCCGACAATCCTGGCCGTTCGCTCGTGATCTCCGCCAGTGGAAGCGAACGTGCGCAGAACGAGCTGACGCTTCGCTTCGGCGACGGTGGCGTCGGCGCTGAGATTGATGCTCGCCGGCTGCCCGTCCGCTGACGTCCGGAGGTGCCGCGGCATCACGTCCTCAACAGTCACTTCACTGCCACGGGCCATGATTACCGCACGCTCGACGGCATTCTTGAGCTCGCGAACGTTTCCCGGCCAGTGGTACGTGAGTATCCATTCCCAGGCGCCTTCGGTAAAGCCGGTGATGCGCTTCGCATTAGACTGCGCGAACCTGGTGAGGAACTCGTTGGCCAGCAATTTGACGTCGCCAAGCCGCTCCCGCAGCGGTGGCAGATACACCTCCACGACGGCGAGGCGGTAGTACAGATCGTCACGCAGGTCGCCATCGGCCAGCGCCTTCTGCAGATTCCGATTCGTGGCAGCAAGTATTCGGATATCGACCTCGATCTCCTTCTTGCCACCAAGCCGCCGGATCACGCGCGTCTCGATGGCGCGCAGAAGCTTCACCTGAATGTCCGGTGGCATCTCGGCTACCTCGTCCAGGAACAGCGTGCCGCCGTCGGAAAGCTCGAAAGCGCCTGCCTTCTCATTGGTCGAGCCCGTGAACGCCCCCTTCTCGTGACCGAAGAGCTCGTTCTCCAGGATGTCCTTCGGCAGTGCGGCGCAGTTCAGCGCGAAGAACGGCCCCTTGGATCGCTCGCTGTGCGTGTGAAGAGCGCGCGCGACGAGCTCCTTTCCGGTTCCGGACTCGCCGAGAATCAGCACACTCGCCGAAGACGGGGCGACCGCCTCTATGAGCTGGTAGACGGAGCGCATTTCCTCCGACTGCCCGGTAAGCTCGCCGTAGTGGGTCAGCCCCTGGATCGTGGACGTCAGCTCGAGATTGCGCTTCTGCATCGTGTGCTTCTCGAGCGCTTTCGGAATCAGCGCCTTCAGCCGGTTGAGCTTCTCGGCGTTGAGAGGCTTTTCGATGTAATCGTACGCACCCTCGCGCATAGCGGCGACGGCGGAGTCCACAGTCCCCTGGCCAGTGATGATGATGCACTCTGGCGAGCCGGGCATGGTCTGGAGCTGCTCCAGAAGTTTTAAGCCGTCGAGCTTGGGCATCTTGAGATCGGCGAGCACCACCCCATACTGGCTGCCGTCGATCTTTTTCAGCGCCTGCTCACCGTCGAAGGCAACCTCGACATCATAGCCCTCGTCAGAGAGGATCGCGCTCAGGCCTTCGGTTATCGCTCGTTCGTCGTCCGCGACGAGTATCTGCGCTTGGCTCATTCACTTACGGCATCGACCGCGGCCCCGCGCCGCAGAACACGCAATATAACCCCGTCGTGGGTCGTTCCGAGGCCGACTCCAGCCGCTTCCGCGAACCTTACGGCCGCATCATCGAATGGCATGACAGCGCCCACGAGGAGCTCGACCGCGGCCGGATCGCCGGACACCTGGCGCACCATCGGGGAGTCCTCGGCGGCAACCCTGCCCATCGCTGCGAGCAGGGCACGCGTCGCCGTAACCCCCGCCGACACCTGCTCCATCGCAGCCGACGCCCGCTCAGCGAACGCCGTCAGCGCCTCCGCCGAACCGCTACCACGCGAAAGCCGCGAACGGAGCACCTCCACGTTTACCGCGGCAGCATTGGCGGCGTTGCTGGCATGATGAGCCAGCCGCCGTGTGGCCTCCCGCAACGTCGCCGTTGCGGACGCAGCGTCAGTCGCTGAGGTCCGCATCATCCGGCGCAGCCTCGACGCCAACGAGGTCCGGATGCGGCGCCGGACGGTGCTGCTCGATGGGCCTGACGTGGCGGCTCACCATCTCCCGCGTGCCAGCGACCGCCAGCTGGGTGAACAGGAACGTGAACTTCTCCTCGTACGCTGTGGCGAGACGCTCCTTTACCTCCGGCGGAAGATTCCAGAACTCCCGCTTGAATGGCCCCAGCGCCTTCTTCCGCGTCTTGTAGTAGAACTGCTCTGCCGAGTCGGACGGCTTCCGCTCCTCTTGCGCGTTCGCATCCAGCCAGCTGTAGATCTCACCGCGCAGCTCCGACGGAATGTTGTCGTACAGCATGTTCTGAAAGTTCGTGGCCAGATGGATCTCGCACGTTTCCGTTTTCGGGAAGTTGTGGAAAGCCTCGTCCGGCAGCGTGGACGCGCCGTGCTGCACCGCGCCGGCGAGGCCGTACTCCTCGCGTGCCACCTTCGAGAGCGTCGCCAGGGTGTCGAAATCGATACTCACATCGGCGATCGAGCCATCGGCGAGCACAACCCCGCCATGCGTGGTTCCCGACTGCACGCTGATCTTGGAGAGCCCCACCGTTCCGCCGCTGAGCCGCGCGTTGTAGCCGTCCATGAACGCCCGCAGCTCTTCGACCGTGCTGTTCTGCGTTCCCACCTCTCCAATCTCGCCTCCAACGGAGACGGTGATTCCCTCCGGCTCGAGAGAACGGATCAGCTCGGTCATTTCGGCCGCGCGCTCGAAGTTCACCCGCTGCTGCTCCTCGAGGGTCGGCTTCGATAGATCGACCAGCGTGGATGTATCCACGTCGATGTTGTAGAAGCCGGCCGCCGTGGCTTCCCGAACCAACTGCTGCACCGCGGCAACTTCGGGCTCCGGTTCCACCGCGTATTTCTTCGCGCTCACCTGGAAGTGATCGCCCTGGATGAATACCGGGCCACGGAATCCCTCACGTATTGCCGCTGCAAGTATCACGGCGACGTACTCGGCCGGCCGTTGCCCGGTGTACGCGATCTCGGAGCGGGCGATCTCACAGATGAACGCTCCCGCATCGAGCCGGTTGGCCGTGCGAAAAATCGCGCGCGCCGTGTGGTAGGCCATTCCACGAACGTTGATGGCCGGAACCGTGAAAGCGCCGACCTCGCCGCGTCCCCGCGCAATGTAGAGGTCGTGGACAGAGGATGGGTGAATCCCGGCGACCTGTGCGATTTCCCAGATGAGCCAGCGCGCGTCGTCGCGCTCATCGTCGCCACCGAACACGGCGGTGTGCACCAGCTTGTCGAGATGCTCCGTCTGAAGCATCGCTTCGTCTGTGATCTGAA
>CAZOAT010000006.1:55522-59142 GCA_964577965.1 uncultured Gemmatimonadaceae bacterium
CTATACACTCCAGCGAGGATCAGGCCGCGGCAGCGAATCCCACTCGGCTATGGCCGCCTCCGAGCCCGGCCGCCCGAGCATCGCGTACGCGAACTGCTTGCCCAGCTCAACACCGGGCTGGTCGAAGGCGTCCACGCCGTACAACTGTCCCGCATACGCCGTGGCGAGCTCGAGCAGCATTATGAGGCCGCCGACGTGCCACGCGTCCACCACGTCCAGCTCGATCGTGAGGTTCGGCCGCCCGCGCTTTGCCAGTGCGCCTGCCGTGGCGCGTTGCTCGATCGCGAGCAGCTCGCCAAGCGAATGACCACCGAGATAACCGAGCTCCGGTACCTCCGGAAACCCGGCCGGGATGGTGAGATCCTCCCCGCGGCGCCGCACACGTACGAACGTGACCACCTTGTCCGGCGGCCCCTCCATGAAAAGCTGTACCTGGCTGTGCTGGTCGGTGGCTCCGAGAGCAGCTACTGGCGTCTGTCCAACCGCGACTCCATCGCTTCGCGTCTTCCCGAGGCTCTCGGCCCACAACTGCACGAACCAGAGAGCGAAGTCACGAAGCGTGTCCGCATAGGGCATGAAGACGTTCACCGACCGATCGTGGCGCGTGTCCGCCAGCCACTGAAGGAGTGCGTAGGCCGCAGCCGGATTCCTCAGGGGATCGCTGCTCGCGCAACGCTCGGCCATCGACCCGGCGCCCGCAAGAAGCGCCCGGGCGTCAATGCCGACGAGCAATGCCGGAAGCACCCCGACCGGTGACAGCACGCTGAATCTCCCGCCTACTCCGGGCGGAATCTCCACGGCGGGTATCCGGCTGCTCCGCGCGAGGGAGCGCAACGCACCCTTCTCGGGATCGGTGACGAACACCAGATGCTCCCGCGGATCGAGCCGTGCATCCACGATTCTCCGGTAAACGATAAGAAGCTGGGACATCGTCTCCGCAGTGCCACCGGACTTCGAGGTCACCAGCCAGAGAGTGTCAGGAAGCTCAAGGCGCTCCAGCAGCGCAGCCATCGTTTCGGGATCAACGTTGTCAACCACATGCAGACGCGGCGCACCCTGGCGCGCGTCCACTGATCGTGCGTTCCAGTCTCCCCCGCGGAGGGCGGTTCGGAGCGCAATCGGTCCAAGCGCCGAGCCGCCTATGCCGAGAACGACCACATCGGTGTATCGACCCCGCGCACGGTGGGCGACCGCCTCGCTCTGCTCGAGGAGCAAAGCATCGCCCGGCAGATCGGGAAAGCTCACACTGCCGGACCGGCGCAACGCCTCGAAGCCCTGGTGCGCGCGCTCAATGTCGATCGTGGCAGCAGCGAACTCCGGCTCAGTGACGCCACCCCCGACCGCCGGGTGCATCATGTTGGAGAAATCCAGGTGGATGGCCATCAGCTCACGGTAACGACCAGCCCGTCGTATGCGGGCGCGACCCCCGCGGGCAGCTCCGCCTCAAGCTCCGCATGCAGATTCTCGTGAGTCAGGTGCGTCAGATATGTACGCTCGGGGCCGATCTCGGTCGCTATGCGGACAGCTTCAGGAATGCTGAGATGCATTGGATGCGAACCGTGGAACAGAGCGTTCAGGACGAGCACGCTCACACCCCGGAAGGCTTCAAGCGCAGCCGGCGGAAGCGATCCGGCATCGGTGATGTACCCGAGCCGCCCTATGCGGTATGCAAAGACAGTTCCCGGTCCGTGCGGGACAGCGACGGCCGTCACCTCCATTCCGGCTACCGTCACGGTTTCCCCAGCTGTCAGAGGATGCACCTTGCCTTCCGGCTTCGACGTGCCGGGCAGCGGCTGTATCCGATCGTCGAAGATGTAGTCGAATCTGTGCGCGATACGAGCGAGCGTGTCCGCTGAGCCGAAGAATTCCACGGGGGCACGGCGCCTGACGGAGAAGGCCCGGACGTCGTCAATCCCGTTGGTGTGATCAGCATGTTCGTGCGTGAAGAGAATGGCATCCACGCTGTCTATCCCGGCGGAGGTCAGCTGCAGGCGAAGCTCCGGAGGCGTATCGATCAGGAGACGGGTTCCTTCGTCGTTCTCCACCACAGCGCCAACCCGGGTCCGACGGTCCCGTGGGTCGGTCGAGCGACAGACCCTGCAGGAGCATCCGATCTGTGGAATCCCGAAACTCGTTCCGGTTCCGAGGAACGTGAGCTTCATGCGCACGAAGGCGGGATCACACGCGCTCCACCTTCAGGATGTTCGTCGTGCCCGGAACATCGAAAGGCACACCCGCGGTCACGACGATTCGGTCTCCCGGGGAGGCGAGCTCGCGGCGAACGACAGCCTCTTTGGCAAGAACCATCATCTGGTCGTAGGTGTCGCAGTGCCGCACAAGCTCCGGCACGACACCCCACATGAGCGCAAGCTGCCGGTAGGTCCGTTCCTGATCAGTCAGCGCGAGGATCGGCACACCCGGTCGGTACGATGACACTATGCGCGCGGAAAAGCCGCTCTTGGTGAACGCTACCACCACGGGTGTCTGAAGCATGTGCACGGCTGCGACTGTCGCGGCTGCGATTGCAAGCTCGGTGGGAACTGCGCCAGTGGCATCCGGCCGTCTGTCATGGTGGCCTCCTCCCAGGTGCTGTTCCGTCTCGACGACGATGCGCCGCATCGCTTCCACGGCCAGCCGCGGGTAGGCGCCCGCGGCCGTCTCAGCCGAAAGCATCACCGCATCGGTACCGTCGAGTATGGCGTTTGCCACATCGCTGGCTTCGGCACGCGTGGGGCGTGGCCGCTCTACCATCGATTCCAGCATCTGCGTCGCAGTGATTACCGGCTTTCCTATTCTGTTGGCCAGCGAAATGATGTTCTTCTGCACGATCGGGATTTCCTCGAACGGCAGCTCGACCCCGAGATCGCCGCGCGCGACCATCACTCCATCTGCCGTGCGGATTATCCGCTCGATGTTCGACAGCGCAGCGTCCTTCTCGATTTTGGCGATCACCAGCATGTGCTTTGGCACGACCTGTCGGAGATCATCAATGTCCTCGGCGCGGCGCACGAAACTCAATGCCAGATAGTCGAGGTCAGCCTCTGCAGCGAACAGCGCGTCTTCCCTGTCCTTGTCGGTGATCGACGGAGCTGATACCTGCACGCCGGGGAGGTTGAGTCCCTTGTATCTCTTCACGTCGCCACCGTGAATCACTCTCGCACGCACCCGCGGTGGCTCGACATCGAGCACGACGAGGTCTATCAGGCCGTCGTCTATAAGTATCCGGTCACCCACATGGACGTCTGCGGCCAGGCGGTCGTATGTGACGGGGATCTCACCCGGGCGCTCCTCGCCTTCGTGGGCCAGGATCATGTCGTCACCGGTCTCGACCTGAACGGGCTGATCCAGGTCGCCGATGCGAATCCTGGGGCCCTGGAGATCTCCGAGTATGCCGACGGGGTGCCCGAGCTCGGCAGCTGCGGAGCGCACCAGTTCAATCGTCCGGCGATGCTCGTCCCTCGTGCCATGAGAGAAGTTCAGCCGCGCGACATTCATCCCGCCCTCGATCAAAGCGCGTATGCCGGCGCGCGAAGCCGTGGCGGGGCCCAGCGTGCATACGATCTTGGTACGCGGGGTGTAGGGTGGCGTCACGCCTCGACTAGCGAGCTCAGCTTCTTCTC
>CAZOAT010000007.1:0-53873 GCA_964577965.1 uncultured Gemmatimonadaceae bacterium
CTCTTCGACCGGAAGCGCGGCGCTCGCGCATTCCTCGACATCCGCGAAAAACTCGTGAGGCGCCGCTTCGATCTGGTCCTCGCGCTGCAGGTGTACTTCAAGGCCGGGGTCATCACCTGGATGGCGAATGCCCCGGTGAAGCTGGGGTTCGACCGCGCACGCGCCCGCGACGTGAACTGGCTGTTCACGACGCACCGGATCCCGGCCCACCCCGTCCAGCATGTGCAGGATCAGTATTTCGAGTTCCTGCGCGCGCTCGGCGTGGCAAGCGAGCCGGTGGAATGGGACATCGGTCCATGGAGGCACGAGCGCGACTGGCAGCGGGAGTTCTTCAGAAAGCTGGAGCATCCGATCGCGTCGCTGGTGGTCGCGACGAGCAAGCTGGAGAAGGACTGGCCACCTGAGCGGTGGGCCCGGGTTTGTGACGCGCTCTGGCTGGACCACGGCGTTCAGCCGGTGCTGGTCGGGGGCAGATCGGAACGGGAGCTCGCGGCGGAGAAGGTCATCATCGAGCGCAGCAGCGCACCGATCATATCCACGCTTGGGATGAGCGTTCGGGAGATGATCGGTGTGATCGATGGCTCCGTGCTGACGCTGTCACCGGACACTGGACCGATGCACATGTCGGTGGCGCTCAGGACGCCGGTGATCAGCCTGTTCGGCTACACCAATCCAAAGCGCACCGGGCCCTACCGCCTGTACCACGACCTGATCGTGGACGCATATGGCGACTCCGGCGAGAGCTATGTACCGAGCATGGAGAACAGACCGGGACGGATGCTGCGCATTCAACCGGAACAGGTGCTGGAGAAGCTCGCGGTCTGGCGCGAGCGCTACGCGTCCGAAGCTGCCCGGAAGGTCCCAGGGAAGGTATAGCTGTAACCCAGCCGCGAGCAGAGCCGAAGCAGCCGTACAATCGCGAGCCCCATCACCGCGAAGTAGTCGCCGTCGATCCGCTCGACTATCGTCGCGCCGTAACCCTGGATGCCATACGCGCCGGCCTTGTCCATCGGTTCACCTGTCCTGACGTAGTCGGCGATCTCAACTTCGGTGATCGGACGAAATGTGACGGCGACCTGCTCGACGTCGGAGTGCGCGATCCCGTTGTGGGCCGCCGCGACCCCGGTGATCACCGTGTGGCTGCGGCCGCTCAGGCGCGCGAGCATCTCCCGCGCGTGCGCCTCGTCGCGGGGTTTCCCGAGTATCTCGCCTTCCACGACCACGATAGTGTCCGCTGCCAGCACCAGCGCGTCAGGGAACCGGGCACCCATCGCTGCCGCCTTGGCGAGTGCAAGACGCTCCGCGTGAGACGAGGGGGACTCATCGCCGGGAACCGACTCATCGACGTCAGCAGGCCTCACCTCATGGTTCAAGCCGATCAGGCTCAGTAGTTCGTGACGCCGCGGAGATCCCGACGCCAGGATGACGCGAACAGGCGCGGGGGGTGACTCGCTCATCAGCGCTCGAGGAACAGAGTCACCGGCCCGTCGTTGACGAGCTCCACCTGCATCATCGCACCGAACTCGCCAGTCTGAACGGTAACGCCGCGGGCGCGGAGCTCGAGCACGAATCTGTCGTACAACGGAATCGCCACGTCAGGGCGGGCGGCGTCGATGAAGCTCGGCCGCCGTCCCTTCTGTGCGTCGCCGTACAAGGTGAACTGTGAGACGACGAGGGCAGCGCCACCGACCTCATCCAGCGAGCGGTTCATCTTTCCGTCGTCGTCCCGGAAGATGCGCAAACCGACGACTTTCTCCGCCATCCACGTGAGCCGCTCGACTGTGTCGTCGTGAGTGAAGCCGACGAGAAGGAGCAGGCCATGGCCGATCTCGCCGGTGACGCGGTCGTCCACCCGCACGCGCGCGCTCGAGACGCGCTGCAGGATCAGGCGCACCGTTATTCGCCTGCGGTCAGCTGCTCACTCAACCGTTACCGACTTGGCGAGGTTCCGCGGCTGATCCACGTTCGCGCCCCGCTTGACGGCGATGTAGTACGCCAGAAGCTGCAGCGGGATGACGGCAAGCACGGGCGTCAGCATGTCGATCGTTTCCGGGATCCTGATCTCGTGATCCACTGTCTCGGCCAGCGCCGGCTCGTCGCGGGTAGTGATTGCTATCACCGTCCCGCTGCGCGCCTTCACCTCGGCGACGTTGGAGACGACCTTGTCGAACACGGAGTCGTGGGGAGCGATGAAGACGACGGGCATCTTTTCATCGATCAGCGCTATCGGACCGTGCTTCATCTCCGCCGCGGGGTACCCCTCGGCGTGGATGTAGCTGATCTCCTTCAGCTTGAGCGCGCCCTCCAGAGCCGTGGGAAAGCTGTAACCACGCCCCAGGTACAGAAAATTGTTCGCGGACTTGAACTCCTCTGCAAGCTTCTCGATATCGGCAGCCCTGTCGAGGATCGACTGCACCTTCGCCGGCAATGCCCGCAGCGCGTTGATCATCTCCAGCCCGCGCACCATCGAGAGGTTCCGGAGCCGCGCGAGCTTGAGGGTGAACAACGCCAGCGCCACCACCTGGCAGGTGAATGCCTTGGTCGAAGCGACTCCTATTTCCGGACCCGCGTGCACGTAGATGCCGGCGTCCGACTCGCGGGCTATGGTGCTTCCGACGACGTTGACGATCCCGTAGGTGAATGCACCGCGGTGTTTTGCCTCGCGCATGGCTGCAAGCGTGTCCGCCGTCTCACCTGATTGCGAGATCACGATGCAGAAGGTGCGATCGGTGATCACAGGGCTGCGGTAGCGGAACTCCGAGGCGTACTCGACCTCCACCGGGATGCGTGCGAATTCCTCCAGCATGTGCTCACCTATAAGCGCGGAGTGCCAGCTGGTGCCGCACGCTGTAATCACGATGTTGTCGAACTGGAGCAGCTCGTCGTCCGAGAGCGTCAGTCCGCCAAGCTTGGCGGTTCCCTCGGCGTCCAGCAGCCGGCCGCGCATGGTGTTCTCGATGGTCGTCGGCTGCTCGAAGATCTCCTTGAGCATGAAATGGTCGAATCCACCACGCTCGATCTGGGCGAGATCCCAGTCGATGCGGCTGACCGGACGGGTCGTGCGCTGCGCCTGCTGATTCAGCACACGGTAGCCCTTGCGATCGAGAACAGCGATGTCGCCGTCGTCCAGGTAAACGACGTCGCGCGTGTATGCGAGAATGGCCGAGGCGTCGCTCGCCACAAAATACTCACCGTGCCCCACGCCGATGAGCAGCGGGCTGCCCTTCCTGGCAGCCACAACCTTGTCGGGATCCGCGCTCGACACGACTGCTATACCGTAGGTGCCTTCCACGTGACGCAGTGCGTCGATCACCGCCTCTTCGAGCGGTCCGCCCGCCTCCTCTATGAGGTGGGCGAGCACTTCCGTGTCAGTCTCCGACACGAATTTGTGGCCACGGCCCTCGAGCTCGCGCCGCAATGTGGACGCGTTCTCGACGATCCCGTTGTGCACCACGGCGATCTCCTGCCTGCAGTCCACGTGCGGGTGGGCATTGCACTCCGTCGGCGCGCCGTGGGTCGCCCATCGCGTGTGCGCAATGCCGACGGTTCCTCCCGGGGGGGCGGCGGCGATCGCATCCTCGAGGAAGGAGATCTTGCCGGCCGCCTTCGTGGTCTCGAGCCCGTTGCCGTTCGTCACCGCGATCCCCGCGGAGTCGTACCCACGGTACTCCAGGCGCTTGAGGCCTTCGATCAGAACGGGCCTTGCCACCCTGTTTCCGATGTATCCCACAATTCCACACATTTCGTGCACTCCTCCTCAGCCGGCGAGTTCCGCCAGGCGCTCGCGGGACACCCGTATCATGTGTCGTGCCTGATCCTCGTCCGTTCCTTCAGCGATCACCCGGACAATCGGTTCCGTTCCTGACGGTCGGACGTGAAGCCAGCGACCCTGCCATGACAGGCGAAGCCCGTCCTGCGTATCCACCTCCGCGTCCGCGAACGCCTCCCGCAGGGCTGCGTAAACAGCGTCCAGTGTGCCGGCCGGGCGGTCCAGCTTGTCCTTCACTATCACGTAGCGCGGGTACCGCCCGACGATACGAGACAATGGCTCGCTTTCGTCAAGGAGCAGTTGCAGGATCAGCGCCGCAGCGACCGGCGCGTCGCGACCGAGGTGCAGGTCACGAAGGATAACACCGCCGTTGCCCTCCCCTCCGACTGGCGCTTTCTCATCCCGCATCCGGACCGCGACGTTGACCTCACCGACGGGAGCCCTGATAACGCGGCTGCCGCGACTTGCGGCCAGATCGTCCACGATCTGGCTGGTCGAGAGGTTGGTGACGACTACGCCCGGGGTGCGCGCGAGCACCACCCGCGCTGCGAGCGCCAGGGTATAGTCCTCACCGATCGCGCGGCCCTGCTCCGAGACCAGGGAAAGGCGGTCCACGTCAGGGTCCACGGCGAAACCAACGTCGGCGCCGCTGCTGCTGACCAGCGACTCCAGATCGCCCAGGTTCTCCGCCACAGGCTCCGGCTCCCGCGGGAACCGGCCGTCGGTCTCGAGGTTGATTGCCACCACTTCGCAACCGAGCTCCTCGAGCAACGCCGGCATTATCACACCCCCAGCACCCCGAACGCAGTCCAGCGCGACCTTGAAGCGCCGCTTCCGGATCGCATCGACATCGAGGTATTCCAGGGCGAGGATCGCGGAGATGTGTCGCTCGATCGCCTGCTGGTCGCGGTCGATCGTACCAAGCCGATCCCAGCTCGCACGTGGGATCTCCCCTTCGACCATGGCGCGCATCTCCGTGCCTTCCGCGGCCTGCAGAAACAGCCCCGAGGATCCGATGAACTTGAGCGCATTCCACTCGACGGGATTGTGGCTGGCCGTGAGTGCGAGCCCGCCAGCTGCATGGTGGTGCTCGACGGCCAGCTGGATCGTCGGGGTGGGTGCTATCCCGACTGCGAGGATCCTGCAGCCCACCGACTGAAGCCCGGCCACCGCGGCGCGGTGCAGCATGGGGCCCGAGACCCTGCTGTCACGTCCGATGATGATCGTCGCCGGTTCGCTTCCCCCCGCGCGCTGCGCCGACCAGGCACCGAAGCCCGCGGCAAAACGCGCAACAATCTCCGGTGTCAGCGACTCGCCGACGCGGCCGCGGACACCGGAGACACTGACCATGAGGCTGGGGGGGAACATGAGAGCAGCGGTTGGCGGTTAGCGATCGGCGGAGAAGCGACAGCGTGCTCGGAACCGGCGGGGACGACGGTTGCCGACATTTGATGCTAATCAACAGCAAAGCCGCCAGCTAACCCGCTGATCACTGCGACCGTGCCAGGATCAGTCCGCCCGCAGGAACTCCTCCACCGGTACCACTATCGGAGTCGGCCTGCCACCGGGCGGAACTGTCACTCCACCAGAGTCCACGAACCTCAGGAACTCGACCACCATGTCCGGATCAAACTGCGTCCCCTGGTGACGCCGCAGCTCGGCCACAGCATCGTCGATGCTCAACCGGTGGTGGCGGTACGCACGGCCGCTCGTCATCGCGTCGAACGCATCCGCGACGGCGCACAGTCGTGCCTCGATCGGGATGGCGTCGCCCGACAGCCCGTCCGGGACGCCCTTGCCATCGAGCCGCTCGTGGTGCGAGCGCACGATGTTCAGCGCGCAGGGAGAGTCGTTCAGAAGCGGTGACAGTATCTGCCATCCGACGACGGCGTGAGTCATCACATGCGCGTACTCTGCGTCCGTGAGCGTCCCCTCCTTGTTGAGTATCTCCTCCCGCACGCCGATCTTCCCGATATCGTGCACGTGTCCGCCGATCTCCACCTGGCGCACCGTGTCACGATCCAGTCCGATCTGCCGTGCGATCGCCGTGCAGTACCGGCTCACCCGGATGGAATGACCACGCGTGTACGGATCCTTGACCTCCAGCGCGTGAACGAGCGCCTGTATGCCGCCCAGAAAGAGTTCCTCTATGCGACGCGCCTGTGCCGAGACCCGCTCCTCCAGCCCCACCTGATAGCTGCGGTTCTCCATGATCAAGCGGCGCTTCTCCATCGCCTGGGAAACGCGCGCCCGGACCTCATCGATGTGGAAAGGCTTCGTGAGGTAGTCCATCGCACCCGCCGTCAACGCCTGAAGCGCGACCTCGACATTGGCGACTGCCGTTATCAGGATCACAGCGACGTCCGGATACCGCTCATGAACCGCCGTGAGCAGCTCCATCCCGTCCATCTCGGGCATCCGCAGATCCGTCAGCAGGAGAGCGACCGGGGCACGCTGTAGATGCGCCAGGGCCTCGACGCCCGTAGATGCCTCCTGACAGACAAAGCCCTCGCCTTTCATCACCCGCACCAGCACCTGACGCAGGCGCGGCTCGTCGTCTGCCACGACGCACCGCAGCGGCTCTGACTGGCCGCCCGCTTTCGCCACGGTCATGTGACTGGCCGCTGAGGCCACGCTGGGTGCTTCCGGTCGAACTGAGGCCGTAACGAGCGAACCATGTAACTTGTCTCCGATTCCACCACCGACATTCCGGGAATGACACGCGCATACGACGACGACCTTCACGCCGCCTTCGGCACAAAGGCAATCCACGCCGGACAGCGACCCGAGCCCCTGGCGGGCGCGATCATGACTCCGGTCTATCTCACGTCCACCTATGTGCAGGACGGGCTCGGCGTAAACAAGGGTTACGAGTACGCGCGTGGCAGAAACCCCACGCGAGAAGCACTGGAGCGGAACGTGGCGGCTCTGGAGGGTGCGAGACACGGCTTTGCCTTCTCCAGCGGAATGGGATGTCTGGATTCCCTCATGAAGCTGTACAGAGCAGGCGACCACATCGTCTGCGGTGAGAACGTGTACGGGGGAACCTTCCGCCTGTTCGACCGGATCCTGCGAAACATGGGGTTGTCCTTCTCCTACGTGGACACCCGCGACAGCAACCTGATCGAGGAGGCATGCACCGCAAGTACCCGCGCCATCCTCATCGAAACGCCAACGAATCCGCTGATGCGGATCACGGACATCGCGGCTGCCGCCACGATTGCGCACGGTCGCGGTGCGCTCCTGATCGTGGACAACACGTTCGCATCGCCGTTCTTTCAGCAGCCGTTCGAGCTCGGCGCAGACATCGTGTACCACTCGACGACCAAGTACCTGAATGGCCACAGCGACATGGTGGGCGGGATTGCGCTGCTGAACGACGACGGGCTCGCTGAGCGGGTGCAGTTCATAGCGAACGCTGCCGGTGCCGTTCCCGGACCGTTCGACGCTTGGCTGGCGCTGCGCGGTACGAAGACGCTGCACCTGAGGATGGAACGGCACGACTCCAATGGCCGTCGCATCGCGAAATGGCTGGCCTCCAGGGTCGGCGAGGAGCGCGTGATTTACCCGGGGCTGAAAAGCCATCCGCAGCACGAGCTCGCCCTGAAGCAGATGAGCGGGTTCGGGGGCATGATCAGCCTGGAGATGGGGTCGAAGGACGCGGCGGCACGGGTGCTCGAGCGCGTTCGCGTCTTCTCGCTGGCTGAGTCGCTGGGTGGGGTGGAGAGCCTCATCAGTCACCCGGCATCCATGACCCACGCATCGGTTCCGGCTGAGCGGCGCGCACAGCTCGGTATTACCGAGGGACTGATACGACTCTCCTGCGGAGTGGAGGACGTGGACGACCTGATCACGGATCTGGACCAGGCGCTCGCTTGAACTGTGCGTAAGGCACTCATAGTCGGCGGCGGCGGCCGCGAGCACGCCATCGCGTGGAAGCTGGCGAAGGACCACGCGGAACTGGAGCTGATCGCGGCCCCAGGTAACCCCGGCATCGCGGCACACGCGCGCTGTGTGCGTGTGCCCGTGTCGGACATCGCGGCGATCGCCGACCTGGCCGATGCAGAGCAGCCCAGCCTGACGATCGTCGGCCCCGAAGCCCCACTGGCAGCGGGACTGGCAGACGAGCTTCAGGCGCATGGGCACCTGGTGTTCGGACCGACTGCCGCAGCGGCACGGATCGAGAGCTCGAAGGCATTCGCGAAGGAGCTGATGGCTGAAGCCGGCGTGCCGACAGCGGCAGCACGCGTCTTCACCGAACCTGAGGGCGCTCGGGCCTACGCCCGCGAGCTGGGCGCCCCCGTGGTGGTGAAGGCGAGCGGCCTCGCCGCAGGCAAGGGCGTCACGGTCTGCAGCACACTGGCAATGGCCGACCAGGTGATCGACTCGTTGCTCTGGGGGCGGGCTCTCGGAGATTCCGGAAGCGAAGTTCTGATCGAGGAGTTCATGCGCGGCGATGAACTGTCGGTACTGGTGATCACCGATGGCGAGCGCTTCATACCGCTGCTGCCGGCCCGCGACCACAAGCGGCTCGGCGAAGGCGATACCGGACCGAACACCGGAGGCATGGGGGCCTACGCCCCTGTCCCGGGTGTGTCGGTCGAGCTCGTGCAGCAGATCGGCGAGTCCATCATTCAGCCGACGCTGGACGTGCTCAGAGCGCACGGCACGCCGTTCCGTGGAGTGCTCTACGCCGGGCTGATGCTGACGGTGGATGGGCCGAAGGTCGTCGAGTTCAACTGCCGATTCGGCGACCCTGAGTCGCAGGTGATCCTTCCGCTGCTCCATTCTCCATTGCTCCCGCTGCTGGAATCGGCGGCACGCGGGGAGCTGGCCGCGCACGGGCTGGTCTGGGCACCTGCGTACGCCGTCACGACGGTGGTCGCAGCGGCGGGCTATCCTGAGAAGCCGCGCACTGGCGATGCAATCAAGCTCCCGTCTCCAGATCCGGATGTGATCGTGTTCCATGCAGGCACGGCGACCGCCTCCGATGGCGCGCTGGTGAGCAGTGGTGGGCGTGTGCTGGCAGTCACTGGACTCGCGCCGACCTTCGAACGTGCGGTGGAGTGCAGTCGCAGCGCGGCGGAGGAGGTCGAGCTCGATGGGAAGCAGATGCGTCGCGACATCGGAGGCCGCGAGCTGGCACGCCGTGCCTGAGCTCCCCGAAGTCGAGACAATGGCTCGCGCACTCCACCGATCGGTGCGCGGCCGCGCGGTCACCGACGTGGTCGTCCACAAGAAGGATGTGCTGCGCGGCACGACTCCGGCCCGGCTCCGCCGCGCGCTCGTCGGTCACCGGATCGAGCGGGTCTGGCGGCGCGCCAAGCTCGCGGTCATCGATTTCGGTTCGGGGGCGAAGGTCGCGGTGCAGCCGCGGTTCACCGGCAGCTTCGTCGTCGAGCGGTCGGGACGCGGCGCCGATCAGTACTGCACCCTGCATCTCGTTCTCGACGACGGGCGCCGCCTGCATTACCGTGACGTGCGCCGGCTGGGGACATTCTCCTTCTTTGCGCCGGGAGAGTTCGAGAACTATGCCTCGAAGCTCGGTCCTGAGCCGCTGACGCCGGAGTTCACCGGGGAGGTGCTGTACGGAATACTGCATGGCTCGATCCGACCGGTGAAAGCCAGAATCATGGACCAGTACAAGCTGGCCGGCGTCGGCAACATCTACGCGAGCGAGGCGCTGTGGCGCGCGCGCATCGATCCGTCACGCGAATCGCGCTCAGTCACCCGCAGGCAGGCGGAGGCGCTGCGCGACGGCATTGTCTCCGTGCTTCGCGAAGCGATCGAGCACAGGGGCACCACAATCCGTGATTACGAGAACGGCGCCTTCGCCGACCGACTGGATGCATACGACCGCGCTGGCGAGCCGTGCAGGCGGTGCGGCACACGGATAGTGATGACACATGGAATAGACGGCCGCGCGACCTACTTCTGTCCGCGCTGTCAGCGCTGATGGCGCGTCGAAAAGCTCCCACCGGCTACCAGGCAACTGAAGAGCTGATTGCGGCACTGAAGGAGCGGGTGCGCACGGGCGCGGCCGACCGACCCGGGGTGTACCGGCTGATCGGCCCAGAAGGCGAGGTGTTGTACGTCGGCAAGTCGAAGCGCGTGCGGACACGGCTGCTGAGCTACTTCCGCTGTGAGTTCCCGCAGGAAAAGGGCGCCCGACTGCTGCGCGAGTCGGCCGACCTCGAGTGGGAGTACGCGCCCAACGAGTTCGCGGCGCTGCTCCGCGAGCTGCGGCTGATCAAGTCGCTGCGCCCGCGCTTCAACGTGGCGCTCAAGCGTGACGCGCGACATTACGCGTTCATCAAGATCGGCGGCGGCATCGCACCACGACTGATGGTCGTCCGCGGCCCCTCGGGAGACGATTCCGCCATCTACTATGGCCCGTTCGTCGGCGCGGTCCAGCTGGGCGAGTCACTCCGCGAGCTGAGCGACGTGCTGGGGCTGCGCGACTGCACCCACGACCGGCGGATGCGGTTCTCCGACCAGCGCGAGCTGTTCGTTCTCCCCCCGCGGACACCGGGGTGCATCCGGCTCGAGATCGGGAAGTGCCTCGGACCGTGCATCGCCGCCTGCTCCGCAGCCGACTACACGACGCGGGTGTCACTCGCACGAGCCTTCCTCGAGGGGCGCGATGACGGACCGCTGGACGTCCTGCGCGACGACATGACAGCTTCGGCGGAGAAGCTCGAGTTCGAGCGGGCAGCGAATCTGCGCGACAAGGTACAGCGGCTCGAGCATCTGCGGTCGCAGTTCGAGCGGCTGCGGTTCGCAGTCGAGGACCTGTCGTTCCTCTACACGGTGCCGGGTGCCGAAGGTGACGACCGGGTGTACATGATCCGCCACGGCGTCGTCCGCGAGGAACGGCCGAAGCCACGGACCGCACGGCAGCGGCGGGAGCTCCGGGAGCTCGCGAGTGCGCTGTTCGGGTCAGCGAGGCCGAGCGGCGGGGCAGTCCCGACGCACGAGATCGACGAACTGATGGTGATATCGTCGTGGTTCAGGAATCATCCGGAGGAGATGAAGCGGACCAGCGTGGGGGCGCACTGAGAGCGCCCAGGCCGTCTACGGTGCTACCAGCCGCGCCGCCCCCACTCTGAGGATCCTGAAATCCGCCCGCCGATTCAGCTGATGGCACTGCTCGGTCATCGGATCCTGGATGCACAACTTGTACTCTTCGCCGTAGCCCACGATCGGGAGCCGGTCGGCTGAGATCCCGCGCGATGCGAGCCACGACTGCGTCTCTGCGGCACGGCGCTGCGAGAGCGACAGGTTGTACTCGTCCTGGCCGCGGTCGTCGGCATGGCCTTCGATCCGCAGCTGCAGTCTCGGATTCGCCTGCAGCCAGCGCACCTTCCGCTCGAGTACCGGGATGGCGTCGGCCCTGATCGCAACCTGGTCGTAGTCGAAGAAGATCGACTGGCTCAGCGGGATCGTGTCTACCCCGGCAAGTGCTGCGTCGCGGTCCTCATAGTCGACACTCTCGGCGGGTGGCGCTGGCGGCTCGGGCGGCAGCTCGGGGCCCGGATCCACGCGCGCGACGTCGTCCTCCGCCCGGGTCGTGCGCGGTTCGCTGATCCCCCGCGTGCCCAGCAGCACGCCGACTCCCACGCGTGCGCCGAGGTTCAGCTTCGGCGCGATGTAGTCGGCGACGATGTCGCCCCGCAGTACAAACGGGCCTGCAATGTTCACCCGCGCGCCGGCGATCGCCCCGGCCCCCACGTCGCTGTGAGTCCTCGACGGTGTCCCGCCCTTGAACTCTGTGCGCGTAAGTCCGAGCCCCACCAGCATCGACATGCGGTCAGCGAGGTTCGCGGTCGTGAAGTTGTAGTTCACCCGGCCGGACAGCGCCCGGTAGGTAGCGGTTCCGCCGCCATCCAGATCAGGCTTTGCTCCGGACGCGTCCAGCTCGAGACTCCACGTGGGCGTAAGGAAGACGCCCAGCCGTCCGCCGAACCCTCCAACGCTCCTGCTGTCGAGACGGACCGTCATATCGCCCTCGGCCAGGAATTCCGGTGTCTCTCCCAGATAGGTGAAATGGCCGAACAGTCCGAATTCCACGGTCCCACTCTCCGCGCCCGGCGCGCCGGCGACGATCTCCGCCGCTGCGCCCGCGCGTGCACCAGTGGCGGCGGAGCTGGCCGCAGCCTGGGCAGCCGCCGTCTGCGCCGACACGGCAAGCGCCATCAGTGGAAGGAAGAACCGGGACTGTTTCATCGATAATCTCCGTTAGCTCGTGTGTGGTGCCGCTGGGGCGTTACGTACCCCGCTTACGCCTCGCCGCTCCACCGCCGCGACAGCGTGTGCGAAATCTTGAACGAGTCAAGCACTCGCGCCACGATAAAATCAATGAGCTGTTCGACGGATTCGGCACCGGCATAGAAACCGGGAGCTGCCGGAAGCACCACCGCACCAGCGAGTGTCACCCTCAGCATGTTGCGCAGGTGAATGGCACTGAGCGGTGTCTCGCGCGGGACGAGTACGACGCGTCGCCTCTCCTTGAGGGCCACATCCGCGGCCCTCTCAATCAGGGACCGCGACGCACCGTTGCTGATCGCCGAGAGCGTTCCCATCGAGCAGGGGCAGATCACCATTCCGCGCCCCGGCGCCGAGCCCGAGGCAGGGGGAGCCCCGCGGTCACCGTCGTCGTACACAGTGACCACCCTGTCCCACACCGCTGCACCGGTTCGCTCGCGAAGCCCGGCAATGTCCTGAATACCGGCCTCGTGTGACAAAAGGCGCCACCCGTGACCTGATACGATCAGCGAGATCGGTATCTTCGAGCCTGTTAGCTGCTCCAGCAACCGAACGGCATACGGCGCACCGGACGCACCAGTGATCGCGAAGACGAGCGGACCTTCGCTCACGCCGGCATGCGGTCGAGAGTGAGTATCGCCCGACTCACGCCAGCGTCCGATCGAGCAGAACGAATGTGAAGAAGGTGATACTGATCACGCCGTTCATCGTGAAGAACGCGGCATCGAGGCGCGACAGATCGCCCCGAAGCACAAGAGAGTGCTCATAGACGAGAAGGGCGGCTGCCACCGCGACTCCAATCCAGTACAGTGCGCCCAGCCCGGCGCCCACGCCTGCGACGATGAGGGCGGCTGCGGTCACGGCGTGGAGCAGCCGCGCCACGATCAGGGCGCCGCGCTCGCCCGCAAGCACCGGCACGGAGTACAGGCCGTGCTCTCTGTCGAATTCCACATCCTGCAGTGCGTACAGCACGTCGAACCCCGCAACCCACGTCGCGACCGCTACAGCCAGCGACGCGAGCATCCACCATGGATCGCTCCACGTCCCGGCGACAGCGAGATACCCGCCAACTGGGGCAATAGCCAGGCCCAGGCCCAGCACGACATGCGACCAGCTGGTGAATCGCTTCGTGTAGCTGTAGGAGAACACCCAGGCCAGCGCGACGGGCGAAAGTGCCAGGCACAACGGGTTCAGTTGCCACGCGGCGACAACAAACAGGAGCGAGGCGAGCAGCACCGAGACCCATGCCTCGGCCACCGAGATCGCCCCGGCCGGGAGCTCGCGCGTACGTGTTCGTGGATTGAGCGCATCCAGCCGGCGGTCGGCGATCCGGTTGAACCCCATCGCCGCAAACCGGGCAGCCGTGAACGCGACCACGATCCAGAGGATCATTCCGGGAGTGACGTCCGTGATGCGCGTCGCCAGCACTGCGCCCACCAGCGCAAACGGCAGAGCGAACACTGTGTGCGGCAGCTTCACGAAGTTCACGTAGCGAACCCACGCCGAACGGCCCGTGAACGTCTGCCCTTCCCTGGTCGCCGTCATCCGCCGCGTCCGGTGCGCCAGGAGTCGAGCCCCAGCCGCGGCCACATCGCGTCGACCTGTGCGCGAGTGTGCGCGTCCATCCTGATCAGCTTCGGCCAGTGCCGGCTGAATCCCTCCTCCGGCCACTTCCGTGTGGCGTCGATTCCCATCTTCGATCCGTAAGTGAAGGCACGGCTGGAGTGATCGAGCACGTCTATCGGCCCCATCGTGAAACGCGCGTCCCGTTCCGGGTCGATGTTGTTCAGGGCGATCCACCACGCCTCGAACGGATCCTGCACATTGACGTCGTGGTCGAGCACCACAATGAGCTTCGCCAGTGACATGAGGCCCTGTCCCCACAGCGCATTCATCACCTTGTAGGCGTGACCGGGGAACTGCTTGTTGATGGAGACGAACACGAGATTGTGGAATATCCCCTCGGCCGGCATGTGGTAGTCAACGACTTCGGGGAGTGTCAGCCGGAGGAGCGGCAGGAAGATCCGCTCCGTCGCATGCCCGAGGTAGTAGTCCTCCATCGGCGGGCGGCCGACGATCGTGGTGGCGTACACCGGGTTCTGCCGCATCGTTACCGCGGTCACGTGCACCTGCGGGTAAAGGTCTGCCTCCGAGTAAAAGCCGGTGTGATCTCCGAACGGACCTTCCGTCACGAGGTCCTCCGACGGATCTATGTAGCCCTCGATCACGAACTCGGCGTCAGCGGGTACCTCGAGGTCGCACGTCACTGCCGGAGCGAGACCCACAGGTGCCCGGCGGATAAATCCCGCGAAGAGAAACTCGTCCACAGTGGGCGGGAGTGGCGCCGACGCGGAGTACACCGAGGCCGGGTCTGCACCGATGGCGATGCAGACTGGCATCCGCTCACCGCGCTCGGCCATCTCCCGCCAGTGCGCTGCGCCGACCTTGTGCCGCTGCCAGTGCATCGCAAGCGTGCGCGGGCCGAGCACCTGCACGCGATACATCCCCACGTTCCGGATTCCGCGTTTCGGATCGCGCGAGATCACCATCGTGAGGGTGATGTACGGACCACCATCCTCCGGCCAGCAGGTAATGATCGGGAGCTTGCCCAAGTCTATCTCGTCGCCCTTCCACACGACCTCCTGGCAAGGCGGCGAACCGCTCCGCGTGCGAGGCGGGAACTTCGTCATCTCGAGCAGCCGTGGAAGCATGGCGAGCTTTGCGAGGACGCCTTCCGGTACCTGGGTCTCCAGCAGCTCGCTGATCCGTCCTGCGATCTCGTCAGGCTTCTCAACACCAAGCGCGAGTGACATGCGCCGCATCGAGCCGTACAGGTTGATCGCCACGGGCCAGGGAGAGCGCGACCCGTCGTCGAGCAGCACGTGCTCGAAGACGAGGGCGGGACCTCCCCCGGGCATCTTCATTACGCGGTCCGCGATCTCACACAGCTCGAGCTTTGCGCGCACGGGCTCGCGAACGCGCACGAGCTCGCCCGCGGCCTCGATCGCGGCGATGAACTCGCCGATCGTATCCAGCTTCTCAGCCACGCGCGGCTCCCTTGTATGCGACGTGGAGGGCGGCGATCCCGAAGCTGAGCGAACGCCACTCGACACGCTCGAATCCGGCCGCGCGCAGCCGCTCCGCCAGTTCGCCGCCCTCCGGGAAATGCGCGACGGACTCAGGAAGATACCGGTAGGCTGTTGGATGCCCGCTCACGATGCCTCCCACGAGCGGCAGGATGCGACGAAAGTAAAAGCCATACAACGAAGCTATTAAGGGTGAACGGGGAGTTGAGAACTCGAGCACGACGAACCGCCCGCGCGGCTCGAGAACACGCAGCACCTCCACGGCGCACGCATCCATGTCCGCCACGTTCCTGATTCCAAAAGCCACCGCTGCCCCGGCCACTGTGCCATCGGCCACGGGAAGCTGAAGTGCGTCGGCGGCGACCGGCCCGCCTGTCACTCCAGCAAGCTTCCGCCGCCCTGCCCGGAGCATCGGCTCGGCAAAATCCACAGCCAGGATGCTGCCCCGGAAGTCCGCTTTCGCGGCGATCGCCCGCGCGAGGTCCAGCGTCCCAGCGCAGAGATCGAGGTAGGTACCAGTCGGATTGCGTCCCACCGCGAGCGAGCGCACCGCGGCCCGGCGCCACAGTCGGTCCACGTTGAAACTCAGAACGTGGTTCAGCAGATCGTACCGAGGAGCTATCTCGGAGAAGATCCGGCGAACGTAGTCCCGCTTCTCGCGCCCGCCCGCCGCGGCGGCGCGGGCCGTGGCGACGTCCACACCCGTCGCTGCCATGTTCCGCGAAAGGTATTCGCTCTCTGCGGCCAGCGGCTACCACTCCGGAGCTAGATTCTCCCCCCAATGGCTCCGCCGTTCGACCTACCGAATCTCCCCGATGCGGATGTGGTCGCACTCGCAAAGGAAGGCCGCGAGTCCGCCTTCCGGGAACTGGTCCGCCGCTATGAGCGGCCAGTGTTCTCCCTCGTCTTCCGGCTGGTACGGGACAAGGACACCGCTGAGGACCTGGCGCAGGAGACATTCGTAAAGGTCCTGAACAACATCGAGCGCTACCGGCCCGAGTTCAAATTCTCGAGCTGGCTGTTCAAGATCGCGAACAATGTCGCCATCGATCACCTCCGGAAACGGAGTGTGGATACGGTGAGCCTCGAGGGCTCCCGCTACGCCACAAGCACCGACGAAATGCAGGCGACCAGCGTCCGGGCAGTGGATACGTCCCAGTCCCCCCTCGAGGAGCTGGAATCGAGGGAGCTGGGTGGTGCCATAGAACGGGCCATCGGCAGCCTGAGGCCAGAATACAGAGCCTGCATTCTGCTAAGGCACGTGGAAGACCGCTCCTACGAAGAGATCGCCGCGACCCTGGACCTGCCCCTGGGGACCGTCAAGACCTACATCCACCGGGCAAGGCACGAGCTCAGGAAAGCTTTGGAGGATGTCAGATGATCCTGAAACCTGCCCCCCTGAACGGCCGTATTCACGGCATGGAGGCGCCTTGAACATCGGAAGACACCTGTTGCCGCATGAATTCGACCTGCTCGTGGACGAGGAGGTCGGCTTCGGCATACCACCCCTCTGGGCACACGTTCGCGACTGCAGCCAGTGCGCGGCGGAACTGTCCGCCGCCAGAGCAGCGGTCGAGCAGATCGAGCAGCTCCCACACCTGCAGCCGACACCTTTCTTCACTGAACGTGTGATGTCGCAGGTTCACGTATTCCGTCCGTGGTACGCCACCGCGCTCGACCTGGCGCGACGGTTGGTGCCGCAGGCCGGTCCGCTGCGTGCTGCCGTGGCGACCGCTGCAGCGCTTGTCGCCGTCTCGCTTACGGCGACTGCGCTCTGGGCGGCGACCCGTATCGACTCCTTCCTTCTCCTGCTCGGAGTTCTTGCGCAGCAGATGCGGGTAGCAATGCTGGAAGTGGCCGGCACATTGTTCGGAAGCGCCGCCGTGGCCGCACTCGAGGCGGGGGGAACCCGGACGATCGGGCTCGCGGCCGTCGTGCTCCTCATATCGGCTGTAGTGGGGTGGGCCTGGATAGCACGGGCAGCCCGAACCGTCAGACAAAGAGCGCGATGACCTGCCTGCACACTGCGCTCGTCGCATTGACGGCCATAACGATCGTTTTCCCCGCTGCCAGCTACGCTCAAGCCGCCGCAGTGACACAGCCGCCGGCCGGCGCACCGGCTGCGACACTGACCCCGTCGCAGCTCGATTCGGCGTGCACCGCGCGCGCACTCCCCCTGGCCGGGACCGCCATCTTCGGCGGACTGCGCGATGCACTCGGACGGGCCCGTACAGCAACGCCGGCACCTCCCCAGACTCCGGCTGCGGCGACCATTCGTGCAGCAGCGATCACAGCCGGATGGTACGCAGTGCTCGTCTTAATTGGCCTTGCGATGCTTGTCTTCGCCGGCGATCGACTACGGCAGGTGACCGAGACACTCGAGCGAGACGCAGTGGGCGCGCTGATCACCGGGGTGATTGCGGGGCTGGCCAGCGTTCCGCTGCTTGTAGCCACTGTTGTCGTGCTCACGCTTACGATAATCGGCATTCTGCTGATCCCGTTCGGCGTGGTCGCCGTACTCCTGGCCTATGCCGGCCTCGCTCTGCTCGGCTTCCTTGCTGTGGCGAGTGTGATGGGTCGGGCGCTGCTTGGTGATCGGAAGGAGCGTATGAGTGAGCGGGCGCTTGCGCTTACCGGACTGCTCACGGGACTGACGCTGCTTCTCTCCGTGTGGCTGGCCGCGGCCGCCTTCACGTGGTCGCCTATGGTCGGGCTCGTGCTCCGCTCCATGGCACTCGGCCTCACGGCTGTGGCGGTCACCGCGGGAGTAGGTGCGGTGGTCAAGTCGTTCCGTATGCCGGCTGACAGGGATGAAGAGATCGCAGCACCGGTGGTCGATGAGCTGGCGTGGCAGACGCCGACGCCCGTCGGCGGTATCGTCGCGGTTCGCAGGTCGGCCAGTTGAGCTGAGGACGCGCGGGCTCCGGCTGCGCGCCTGGACGTTATCCAGCTGATCCGGCGCGTGACGCATCGCTGCCGGAGCGACACTGAAGCTCCGCGACTCATGTGACAGCGCGCCGATGGCCTGCTGCTTGCCCGCCCTGCTCCCGTGCGGAATCTGGCAATCGGAGGGTACAGGGTCGGAGAGCTGGCGAAGCGAACGATGTCCGAGATACTCGAGGACAACGTTTTCACCCTCGCGGCATCGGGGGCGTACTACTTCTTCTTCTCGCTGTTCCCGCTACTCCTGTTTCTTGCCCCCGTGATGAGCTACGTGGGCGATAAGGAGATGCTGATCGGCGGCATCATGCAGCAGCTTTCACCGCTGATGCCATCGGACGCGCAGGGCGTCGTGGAAGCCGTTTTGCGCGACGTCGTCTTCACGACAGCTGCGCCCGCACTCATGTCCGTTGGGGCAGTGCTGGCTGTGTTCGCCGGGTCGAACGTCATCGCGATGCTGACCGGCGCACTCAACATTGCCTATGACGTGACAGAGCCGCGGCCCTGGTGGAAGCGACGACTGCTGGCGATGGTGTTCGTCGTCGTCGGCGGTCTCGCCATCGCTCTCTCAACGACCGTTCTGCTCGCGGGCGAGCGGATAATCCTGTGGTCCACCCGGACGTTCGGTCTCGAGGAGCTGACCGCGCAGCTTCTGGGACTGCTGCAGTACCCCCTGTCGTTCGCGATCATCGTGATTGTGCTGTGGCTCATCTACTACATACTCCCCGCCGTCAAGCAGAGCGCCCGCCGCGCGCTCGTCGGCGCGGTCGTGGCTGCCGTCCTGTGGGTGATCGTGACGCTCGGGTTCCGCTTCTACGTCTACCAGTTCGGCGGCTACAACCGGACTTACGGCGCGATCGGCGGGATAATCATCCTGCTGATGTGGATGTACCTGACCATGGTGGTCCTGCTCGTGGGTGGCGAACTCAACTCGGAGCTGCATCGCGGCACGGGTGCGGTCACGCCGCGGCAGCCGGTGCTACTGGACGGCCGCATCCCCACTACCAACGAGCCCGCTGACTCGCCCAGCCAGATCGCGTAAGGCGACTGCCGGTGGAGAGCCCGGAACCGCTGTTACGATCGGCGCTCCGGCATCGCCTCCCTCGTAAACGCGCTGATCCAGGGGAATCTGCGAGAGCAGCGGAACGCCGAGCTCATTCGCCAGACGCTGACCACCGCCGGATCCGAAAAGTGCGCTCGGCTCTCCGCAGTGAGCACACTCGAACCAGCTCATATTCTCCGCCACACCGAGCACACGGATGCCGGTGCGCTCAAACATCTTCGCCCCGCGCAACGCGTCGCCGGTGGCGACGTCCTGCGGCGTAGTGACGATCACGACCCCGTGCACCTGGGTCGCCTGAACGAGAGAGAGCTGCGCGTCGCCGGTGCCCGGCGGCAGATCCACGATGAAGTAATCGAGCTGGCCCCATTCAACATCCTTCAGAAACTGGGTGATGATCTTCATGATGATCGGACCACGCCAGATCGCGGGCTGGTCGCGCTCGACGAGGAACCCGAGGCTCATGAGCTTTACGCCGTGGGCTTCGAGCGGGATTATGCGATTGCCTTCCACCCGGGGCTGCTCGTCCAGACCCATCATCCGCGGAATGTCCGGTCCGTAGATGTCGCCGTCCATCAGACCGACGCGGTGGCCGGCGAGCGCAAGCGAGACGGCCAGGTTCACCGCCACGGTGGACTTCCCGACCCCGCCCTTCCCGCTGGAGACGGCAACGATCCGTCCGAGGTTCGGGTACGCGACCGGCTTCTGCGCGGGGACGGCTGCGCGCCGCGACTGTGGCTCCTGTCCCATGACGGGAAGCGAGCGCGGCGCCGAGTGTGGTTCGCGCTGCTGAGGTGCCGGGCGCTCCGGCGCGCGCCGCTGCAGTTCGGCGGGGTCCTTCACGTCGATCGTCACTCCGGCCACGCCCTCAACCTGTTCCACGGCCTGACGCACATCGCGAACAAGTGCAGCATCATCGGCCGCCGCGAGCACGAGAGTGAGTCGCACGCGGCCGTCGCGGGTGACAGCGATGTCGCGCACCTGCTCGGCGCTGAGCACGTCCGCACCCTGCCGCTCGTTGTGAACGCCGGAGAGGGCCAGCGTCACACGCTCCTGAAGGTTGGGCATCAGGCGGCGCTCAGGCTCTGTCGGGCGAGTCGGCCTCGACAGCCTCGACTTCCGGCACCCGCTGACGCAGATGCGCCTCTATCCCGCGGGTGAGCGTTGCCGCGGTCATGTCGCAGTCGGGGCAGCCGCCCTCGACGCGAAGGTACGCGACGCCCTCCGCTTCATCGAACCGGACGAGCTCGACGTCGAAGTCATCGACCCTGAGCAGCGGACGGAGGCCGTCGAGCGCGAAGCGGATCCGGTTCTCCACCTCTGACGCAGATTTGCGGCGTTTCCCTCGGAAGGCAGGCACATCCGCAACTTAAGCGTGCGCCCGGCGCCGGTGCTACGCGCGCCCGCGCGACGCAGCCGTCGTGCCGGTGCCGGCGTTTTCATTGGCGTCCAGTTCGCCAAGAAAACTCCGGGCGGCGGTAACTACGGCGTGTCGCACCTCCTCGAGAGATCCTGGAATCAGCGCGCCGGATGCCCGGGCGTGCCCGCCGCCTCCGAACTGGCGTGCGAAGCGGTTCACATCCACCGAGCCGGCGCTGCGGAACGACACCTTCACCTTGCCATGTCCAAGGTCTCTGAAGAAGAGCGCCAGGCGGGTACCGGCGATCGAACGCGGGTGCTCAGCGATCCCGTCGAGATCTTCCGACTTCAGTCCGTGCGTCTCGGCGGCACCCGCCTCGACCGATACCCACGAGATCCCGTACTCCGGATCCACTTCGAGCGTCGCGAGTGCGTCGCTCAGCAGGCGGAGCCTGCCGACGGGCACTGACGCGTAGATCCGCCGGTACATCTCCTCGGGATCCACGCCAGCGGCGAGCAGCTGCCCGGCCACGGCGTGGCACCGCGGGCTGGTGTTGCTGAAGCGGAAACCTCCCGTGTCGGTGAGGATCGCCACGTACAGCGCCGCAGCGACATCTGGTGTGATCTCGAAACCGAGGACCTGGGCGAAGTCGTACAGCAGCTCGCCCGTGGCACAGGCTGCTGTGTCGGCGACGAGCAGCGGGCCCGCCGGTTCTTCGGCGCGCTCGTGGTGATCGATCACCATTACCGGCACATCGAGAGATCTCACGGCGTCGGTGAGCACTCCCAGGCGGCGCACATCACTGATGTCGAGCACGATCATGGCGTCGATGTCCTTCAGCGCCGCTGCACCCTGTGCCGTGCGATCCTCCACTGACTCCAGCAGGAAGCGGAACATCGCAGGCCAGGGCGTGGGATTCACGATTCGTGCGGAGATCCCGCGCTGCGCCAGCATCCGGGCCAGCGCCACCTCAGAGCCGCAACCATCGCCGTCTGCGTTGATGTGGGTCGAGATCGCGACGGTACGCGCAGCAGCGATCGGCTCGCGCAGCTGTTCCAGCGCTGCGAGGCGCTTCGGTGGAACGGTGAGGAGGTCTGACAAAGCTGGCCGCGCTACTTGGAGTAGTTTGGCGCTTCCCGGGTGATCGTCACGTCGTGCGGGTGCGACTCGCGGAGCCCGGCCGCGGTTATGCGCACGAACTCCGCCTGCGTGCGCAGCTCATCCACCGTAGCGCACCCAACGTATCCCATGCCGCTGCGCAGTCCGCCCACCATCTGGAAGAGTACGTCGCCGACGGGACCCTTGTACGGCACTCGACCCTCGATCCCTTCCGGCACGAGCTTCTTCGCCGACATCTCGCCTTCCTGGAAGTACCTGTCGGCACTTCCGTCCTGCATCGCGCCAAGGCTGCCCATCCCCCGGATCATCTTGAAGCGTCGCCCTTCGAACAGGAGCGACTCGCCGGGCGTTTCCTCAGTGCCCGCAAGCATGGATCCCATCATGACTGTGGAGGCTCCGGCAGCGATCGCCTTGACGATGTCGCCCGAATACTTGATGCCGCCGTCGGCGATCACGGGGACGTCACCAGCACCCTCCACCGAATCGAGCACCGCAGTGAGCTGGGGAACGCCGACACCGGTTACCACTCGCGTAGTGCAGATCGATCCTGGTCCCACACCCACCTTCACAGCATCCACGCCGCGCTCCACGAGCGCAGCTGCACCCTCACGGGTCGCGACGTTCCCGACGACGAGCTGCACCTCGGGAAACCGCTCGCGCAGGTCGGCTGTTGCCCGCAGTACGCCTTCGCTGTGTCCGTGCGCCGTGTCTATCACCACGACGTCCACACCGGCATCGATCAGTGCCCCGGCGCGCTCGGTATAGCCCAGCGCTCCAACCGCCGCTGCCACACGCAGCCGCCCGTGCTCGTCCTTGCAGGCGTTGGGGAACTGCCGCCGCTTGTGAATGTCCTTCACGGTGATGAGGCCGCGCAGGATGCCACCCTCGTCCACAACCGGCAGCTTCTCGATCCGATGCCTGCCGAGGATTCGTTCCGCCTCTTCGAGTGTCGTTCCGATCGGTGCTGTGACGAGCCCGTCAGCCGTCATCGCGTCGCGCAGCGGGCGGTCCAGCTCGCGCTCGAACTGCAGATCACGGTTCGTGATGATGCCGACGAGCCGGCCACTCGTATCCACTACGGGAACGCCCGAAATCCTGAAGCGATCCATAAGCGCCACCGCTTCGCGCAACGTCGCCTCGGGTGCCAGCGTGATCGGATTGCGGATCATTCCGCTCTCCGAGCGCTTCACCCGGTCCACTTCGGCCGCCTGCCTGTCGATCGACATGTTCTTGTGGATCACGCCGATTCCGCCGGATCGCGCCATCGCGATCGCCATCTCGGATTCGGTGACCGTGTCCATCGCAGCCGCGACCAGCGGGATGTTCAGCGTTATTCCGCGAGTGAAGCGGGAGCTGATCGACACGTCGCGCGGATGCGTGAGCGCGTGGCGTGGTACGAGAAGGACATCGTCGAAAGTCAGTGCGTCCGCCACCCGCACGCGGCTGCGCGGTTCCTCGACCGGCGCGTTCCCACGGATGCGCGACGGCCCGCCGCCGGTGTTTGCCGGTGCAGCGGGCCGAGTGGGGCGCGATGTGGTCGCCATGGTGGAATCTACCGCGAGGCAGCGATGGCTGCAAACAACGGAACGGGCTTAGATCCGCCCGATCGCCCGAAGCCTGCGCCTCATACGCCGCGGCAGGAAAAAGGCAGCAGCCGCCACCACCCGTGTCATGTTCAGATCGTCCAGCGCCTCCGGATCACCGACCCAGTGATCGAGAAGCACGCGCCTGCCAGCGCTCTGTACCAGCCGCTGGAGCGACATCACGAGCAGAAACACGTCATCGATCTCACCGAAAAACGGGATGAAATCGGGGATCCAGTCGAGCGGCATCAGGATGTACGCGATGGCGCCGGCGACGAGCAGCTTGTCCACCTGCTGAACCCGCCGATCTGTCATCAACCCCCAGAGCAGCCGCAGATAGTTCGGTAACTCCCGCATGGTGGCAGTCAGCGTTCGCCTGGCTCCGGTTCGCGGGCGGCTCGGGACCTCGTCTATCGCCGGGTCATGCGACCGCGCCCGGCTGGAAGTGCTCTTCGCCCTGGAGCTGCTCCGACGGGCCTGGCTGCGAGCGGGACGAGTGCCTGAGCGTTGGCGGGCCGGACCCCCGCTGTCCGCGCCTTCGCGATCTGCCTGAGTTCCCACGGATGACTCCTCCACTGTGCGGACGGGTGCCGCTCAGCTTCCAGACGCGGGAGGCGCCGGGTCGCTGCCGGTCCCACTGCCGTCGGCCGGGCGCGTGACGGCGTTCACGACCTCGGTTGCAACTGACTTGCCAGCAGTGGCCACGTCGCTGAGCACCCCAACCGCCTTGTTCACCACACCCATCGTGCCGGCGATCGCCCCGGCCGACACGCGGCTGGCGCGCAGAGTGTCTTCCACCCCCTCAGCCAGGCGCTGGAAGGTCGACGCCTCACGCGAGCGGACGGCGTACTTCGATTCGAGGAAGTCTATGTAGTCGAGGATCTGGTAAACGCGCTCCTCGGGCAGCGTCTCCAGCTTGCTGAGCAGTCTCTGGCGCAGCGAGTCGTGCACCGGTACCGCCTGTCAGCCGCGCCAGCGAACGCGCTTGCCGCGCGCGTCTATGTGCACATACGGCGTACCGGTACGCATGTAGAGGCCGAGCCCGCCGGCCAGCTCCGGGTGCCTACTCTCGACTATCTCGACCGCGAGTCCCACGAGACGGGCATCGGTCCGCGTGAGTCGGCCGTCTCCGTCGGCGTCAATGGCGATGTCAGCGGCGTCACCGTACTGGTGTCGGCTGTCGCTTGCTGCCCTTGCGACCCGCCTGTTGTGATCAGGAGATCGGAAGCCGGACTTCACATCCACCATCACGGTCACGTTGTCGCGTCCCTGCCAGCGGGCGATCTCCGCCACCACGAGCTCGATCTTGTCCAGAAGGCGGGGACTGACAGCCGCATACTTGGGCCAGGTCTGCTGTCTGTCGTGGGTCACGAAATCAGACACCCGGAGATGCTTCGTCACCTGGAGGTCCAGATCGCTCGCAGCGATCTCGAGAAACCCCTCGGGATTCTTCCTCTCGCCGAACCGCTCTGACATGTACGTCCCGATCCTATAGCCATTCAGAATCGGGCCAATCTTCGCATGGTAGGGCACGAGAACGGCGACGGAGAGCTCCTCCAGAACCTGCTGCGAGGCCCCGGTCACTAACGCGAGGCGATAAAAACCGGCCTCTTCGGGAACGTCGAGATCGGGTCCGACGAGGGGCTGCGGCTCGGCCACCAGGACTGTGTCGCCCGCACGCACCCACGAATACGCCAGGTGGGTCGGATCACCCTGGACTTCGAGTGGGTACTCCAGGCTCTCGCCGGGCATTGCGAAGCGCACCTTCACCTCGCCGCTGGCGCCGAACGCCGTCGCCGAGGTGCGTGCGGTCGGGGCCGCCCCACCCAGGTAGGGCGCGAACGGCGCCTTGGCGAGCGACTGCTGCGGGTACTTGAGATGTACGGCCCCGATCGCGGCGAGCGCGAACAGACCGAAAGTAGCGAGGTTTATGGGGCTCCTGGCCGAATGGCCAGTAACGTTGTGGCGCCTCTCTCCGTGCTGATCGGGGTGGCGCTTTTCAGGTAAGCTCATGCAGCTGACGAAGGTAGCTCGCGGACGGTCTGCCGCCAAGCACCAAACCCCTGGAATTCGCTGAAAATCAATAGATATAGACGGGGGTCCCGACAGGCACCATCGAATACAGCCGGGCGATGTCCTCGTTACGCATTCGGATGCAACCGTGGCTCACGGCCTGGCCGATCGTCTCCGGCTTGTTCGTCCCGTGGATGGCATACCCGTCACCCATATTCAGCCGGTGAGTGCCCAGCACGCCGCTGTACCGGCGAGCGTTCGTTCCAAACGGAGGGATTATGATGTTGCCGCCGGTCACTATCTCCCGGCCTTCGACGCCACCGCCCAGGGCCTGTGCCGCTCCTTCCGGCGAGCGCCTGACTACCTCGGACCCCGCCACAAAGATCGCTCCTCCGTCGGGGGTCGCCAGGCTCTGGCCCCGCTCCAGCCGAACCACGCCGAGTCCGCGCTTTCGGGCCTGCTCGATATAGTGCCAGTCCGGTGGGACCCACGCCGGGTCTTCTTCCTTGTTCACCACCACCAGCCGGCCACGGGGGGTCTCGAACCGCCATCGCTTGGTGCCCGACACAAGCTCCTTGCCGCTACCGGCTGCTATCTGTCCCTCGAACACCGTCTCGTTTCCGTTCTTGAACCAGAGGTGGCGTTCGGCGAGGCTGACGACGATGTAGGGCCCTCTGGGCGCTGTCGCCGGCGTTGCGGCGAGCGTCCGCTCGAGGCTGTCGCTGGTCATTCCCAGGCGGGTGCGGATCTGATCGAGCACGCCGAGATTGTCGTTGAAGACCATCCGGTTCACGTCGCGCTCGTAGCGGAGCTCCGCTGTACGACCCAGGAGCAGCACGCTGAGGGCGCCCGCCACGAAAACGCCGGCAGTCAGCATCCAGGCCACACGACCGCCAAAGCGGAAAGCCTCGGTCATCTGCATCACTCGGTCATCGCATCAGTGGAGGTATACCTTCATGCCTTCTTCGAGGTTCGGGAGGATCGCGCGCAAGTCTGCCTCGGGGGCACGCACACTGCCGGGCAGCACATAGGCGCTGTCGGCCAGCGGTCCCACCGACGGCATCGAGTAGATGACCGTGCCACCATCGAGAACCACCGCAACCGGGCCTAGCGCGCCGCGGATCGACCTCTCCGCCTGGACGGCTATCCCGCGATCGGTGTACACCCAGGGTGGAACCGTCCACGCCTTATTCTGGAGCACCTGGCGCACGGTGCGCTCGCCGCGGGGCACCACCACACGAATCGTATCCGGGGCGATGCCGACAACCCTTTCAGGACCGATCTCGACGGCTACCTGCCGGAGGATGGCGCCCTCGCGTTCCAGGTACATGACTGCGCTGTCGAGGGGGATGGAGAGGTGCAGCCTCTTGTCGAGCCGAGCCTGCCGGCGGACCAGCTCCACAGCCATCCTGATCTTGTTCTCCTCGGACTGAACGATCAGGTCGGTCTTCTCACGCTCAGACTCGCTCATGTTCGCCTGTAGTCGCTCGATTTCCGCGGAATAGGCGAGGCGCTTGTAGATCAGCCACCCGTCCATGGCGAGCATGACGGCGAGAGCGAGTGCCATCGTGAAGATGAAACCGGGATACTGCTGGCGGAACTCGCGCCAGGAGGTGCGACGCCGGTCTCCACGGAATTCGCCCTGCCTGCGGTCGGATATGGGATCGTTCACGGGCGACGGCTGAGGCTCTCGAGATCGAGCACCGGAATCCCAACCGGCTCGCTCCTCCCGGTGCGCACACGCGCCACCATAGAAATTCTGGCCAGCGAAGGCAGGGCCCGGACCGTAGTCATGAGGTATCCGGGCACAGCAACGTACAGCAGCGAGTTCTCTGTCCCCGGACCGCGCACGAGCAGGTAGGGCTCTTCCGCGGCCAGATCGCGGCGGAGCGGATCTGCGTTCTGGAGAGAAATGACTTCCACGTCCCAGCGAACGAGCTTGCCGCGGGTCCCCACCGGATCGGCGCGAAGATCGGCGGCACTGCGGATGCCGAGCAGCTCGGATTCGGCCGCAGCCACATCAGTGGCCCGGACCCACCCCTCAGTGCGAATGCGAACCCACCCGCGCTCGCGGGCAAGGACTTCGACCGCGGTGCCCTGCTGCACGCGTGCGACAGCCTTCCCCTCGGGGCTCACGTGGAGGGTGGTTTCGCGCGTGGTCGTCGCCGGCTCAGTGTTCTGAGCTCCGGCCGGTGCCGCGAGCGCGAGCGCGAGCACACAGGTCATAAGTAATCTCATCGCTGGAACGCCTCATTGCCCGCGGATACATTGCTGCAACCCGCCCGCGCGCTCGACTCGAACATATTCACCTGTTCCATACCAGGCAAAGATGGCCGGAGATCCGTCGCGGCCGGTGGTTCTTCTCGTGCTCGACGGCTGGGGTTTCCGTGCGGAGCGCGAAGGAAACGCCATCGCGCTTGCTGATACACCAACATGGGACGCTTTGTGGTCCCTTCCGTCACGGACGCTGCTCGAGGCGTCCGGGTTGCGCGTAGGCGTCCCTGAAGGACAGATGGGGAACAGCGAGGTCGGCCATCTGAATCTCGGTGCGGGGCGCGTCGTCCAGCAGGACATCGTACGCATCCTCGCCGCGATTGAGGACGGGAGCTTCTTCAGCAACTCGGCTCTCGTGGCGGCGTGCCGCATGGCGAAGGAACGAGGCGCCACTCTGCACCTCCTCGGTCTGCTCGGATCCGGCGGCGTTCACGCGCTCGACAGGCATCTCTTCGCCCTGATCGACCTCGCGGAACGGGAGCGCGTACCGCGCGTGGCGATCCACGCGATGACTGACGGCCGCGACACGCTGCCCATGTCCGGGCTGGGCTATATGCGCAGGCTGCTGGAGTACGCTGGCCCGCGAGCGCAGGTTGCGAGCGTGGGCGGCCGGTACTTCGGTATGGACCGGGACAGGCGCTGGCATCGAACGGAGCAGCACTACCGTGCCGCCGTCGAGGGTGCGGGTCTGCGGTACGCCAATCCACTGGAGGCGATCAGTTCGGCGTACGACCGGGGAATCACTGACGAGTTCATCCCTCCCGCAGTGATCGCCGACGACGGTGTGCCGCGCGCACCCATGCAAGACGGCGATGTGGTTATCTGCTTCAACTTCCGGGCGGATCGAATGCGCCAGATCGTGCGTGCGCTCAGCGAGCCGTCGTTCACCGGCTTCGACGTGAGCACCCGCCCGCGGCTGCACGTCACCACGATGACCGTGTACGATGCGACGTTCGAGTTGCCTGCGGCGTTCGAGCCATTTTCACTGGCGCGGATTCTGGCCGAGGTGGTTTCCGAAGTCGGGCGGACGATGTTCAGGACCGCGGAGACCGAGAAGTACGCGCACGTTACGTATTTCTTCAACGGAGGGGTGGAACCCCCGTACCCGGGTGAGGAGCGGGTACTCGTGCCCAGCCCCCACGTGGCGACATACGATCTGCAGCCCGAGATGAGCGCGTATGGGGTGACCGACGTGCTCTGCCGTTCGATAGAGGGCGGGTCACACGATTTCATCCTCGCGAACTACGCCAACGCCGACATGGTGGGGCACACCGGATCGATGGCTGCGACGATCACGGCAGTGGAAGCGGTGGATCGCTGCCTCGCCCGCGTGGTAGAATCAAGCAGCCGCAGCGGCGCGCGACTAATCGTAACGGCCGACCACGGCAACGCCGAGATGATGATCGATCCACAGGACGGCGGACCCCACACCGCTCACACCACCAACCCTGTCCCGCTCATACTGCTCGACCGCGATGACCGGCCGCTGCGCCAGGGCGGCGCTCTCTGCGACGTCGCTCCGACAATTCTGTCACTGCTCGCGCTGGAACAGCCGGCCGAAATGACTGGACAAGACCTCCGACACCTCGATTGATGCACAACCAGACGATGTTCCGCGCGACCATCGGTGCCTTTTGGGCCGCGCTCTTTCTCGCTTCCACGGGCGCAGTCGCGCGGGCGCAGGAGATCGGCTATCCGCCGGAGCGCTCCCCGTTCCGTGACATCGAGTTCAGGCAGGAGCTGACTTTGTTCGGTGGCTGGTTTCTCGCTGGTAAGGATCCCGCCGGCATCGCCCCGCAGAGCGGGCCGACACTGGGGCTGCGGTACGAGGCGAACGTCGGCGGCCCGGTTTCGCTGCTCGGGCGGTTGTCCACCGTGCTTTCCGAGCGGCGGGTGGTGGATCCGCGCGAGCCGGAGGCGACCCGCGAGCTGGGTGTCCAGAGCTGGCCGCTCTATATCGCCGATTTCGGACTAGCGCTTAATCTCACCGGTCAGAAGAGTTACCACCGCGTTGTCCCAGTTGTGAACCTCGGATTCGGGTTCGTCACGGATTTCAGTCGGTCGGTAGAGGAGGACCCGTTCGACTTCGGCACCACGTTTGCACTCACCTACGGGGCCGGATTGCGCGTGGTACCGGGTGGTCGCTTTCAGTGGCGGCTCTCTCTCGACAACTACCTGTACAGGCTCGAGTACCCGGCATCGTATTACGTCTTGCCCGGCGAGGAACCAGCAGTGGTGGACGCCGACCAGAAGCGAAGCTTCTGGAAGAACAACACCGCACTCACTCTCGGCGGATCGATGCTCTTCTTTCGCTGAGTTCACGCGGCTCGAAGCAGCCGCGAGCAACGGAGGCAGCATGGCGCACGACTTCGAGAACACTGACGACATATCCGGGATGACGGACGATGAGCTTCACCGGCTCGTGCGCAACCGCTTCGACGCGGAGCAGGCGCTCGACCCGGACGACCTGGTCGTTACGGTACGCGACGGTCGTGTAACGGTCGCCGGGCGGGTCGGAACCGAGGTCGAGCTCCGTATTGCCGACCATCTGCTCAGCGATGGTCTGGGCCTCACCGATTACGACAATCACCTCGTGGTGGATCCGATTCGCAGAGCGGAGAGCCCCGAGGCGATAGACGAGCACCTGGTGGATGAAGCCGAGCACGAGGGCCGTCTGCTGGGGGATCGCGCGGTGCCGCTGAGCCCGGAGGCGGAGCACCGGGAAGATCACGTCAACGCCCACATGTTCGGCACAGCCGATGTGCAGGAGTCCATCGAGGAAGCAGTGCCATGGATCCCACCCGAGGGTCCGACGCCGGAGGGTCTCGGGGGCACCGACGCCGGCCCGGAAACGAGGAGTGAGGACCACTAGCGGCGAATCACCCGGCTCCGTCTGAGATGTACGCGCTGCCCGTGCGGCATCAGCGGCCGGGCGAGCGCTCCGGCGCTTTCCGCTGCGCCCTGTAAATTCATCGGATGCCTGCCTCGCTGACGCGCCGTGTACGCTTCGCCGCCGCGCACCGCTACAGCCGTCCGGACTGGAGCGAGGAGCGCAACCGTGAAGTGTTCGGCGCGTGCGCCAACGCTTCGTACCACGGCCACAGCTACGTCTGCGACGTGACAGTCGCAGGGCCCGTGGACGAGGACACCGGCTTCGTGGTCGATCTCGGCTTCCTGGATGCGGTGCTCCAGGAGGAGATCCACGACCGGTTTGACCACCGGAACATCAACACCGACGTGCCGGAGTTCGGCGAAGGAAGGATGATTCCGACTGGCGAGAACCTCGCGCGTTTCATCTTCCAGCGCGTGCAGCAGCGACTTGGCAGTGCCGGGCGCCTTACCACCGTGCGAGTGGCCGAGGATGAGAACCTGAGCGTGACATACTCCGAGTAGCCGTGCGGCGCGCCTGCGCAGTCGCGCTTCCACTCCTGGCGTACGGCTGTGCCACCACCGGGGCAGGTACCGTTCCGCGACCGGTGGACGGCATCACGGTGCTGCGGGCCTCGCTCGACTCGATACACGGCGACGCCGCTTTCCAGTCGGCGATCATCGGTACGCTCGTCGTGGATGCCGAAAGCGGAGACACGTTGTACGCCCGCAATGCGGGCACGGCGCTGATGCCGGCGTCGAACATGAAACTCGTCACCGGGGCCGTGGCTCTCGCCAGGCTCGGCAGCGACTACCGGTACCGCACGACGTTCGCATTGCGCGGCCAGGTCAGCGACAGCGTGCTCAACGGTGACCTCCTGGTGTTCGGAAGGGGCGACCCCTCGGTGAGCCAGCGGATGCTGGGCAATCCTCTCGCTGCGCTGGCCACACTCGCTGACTCGCTGCGTGCGCGCGGCGTCGCGCGCGTGAACGGCCGGTTGATCCACGCAGGTGACGCTTTCCCGGGCTCCATCTACGGTTTCGGCTGGTCGCTGGGGTACCTCGATCGCCCCTATGCCGCCGGTGTGGACGAGCTGCTGTTCAACGAGGGCCTGTCGTTCGACCACGCACATCCGCACGGCGGCGACACGACGTCAACCCCGCCTGCAGCGGATCCTGCCCGCGCCTACCTCGATGCACTGAGATTCGCCCTCGATTCGCGCGGTATCCCGATCACGGACACTACGGCGCGCGATTCCGCGGCGGTCGTCATCCCGGGAGAGGCTGGATTCGACGTGATCTCGCCGCCGCTCAGCCAGATTCTCGCCGCTCTGCAGAAGCCGTCGCAGAATCAGATGGCCGAGGTGGTTTTCAGGACGCTGGCGCTCGACAGCACCGGGGCCGGCGACTGGAACACGGCAGCGCAGATCGTAACTGGACAGCTCGTGGCGTGGGGAGCTGATACGATGCAGTTCATCATACGCGACGGAAGCGGCCTTTCGCGGCACAATCTGCTCTCACCCACGACTGTCGTGCTGGTGCTGCGCGCGATGCGTGCTCACCCGGAGTTCGCTGAATTCCATGCGGCGCTGCCGGCAGTCGGTCACGAGGGTACCGTCCGGACATGGCTGAGGGACACGCGGGCGAGCGAGGTGGTACACGGCAAGACCGGCACGCTCGACATGGTGCGTGCCTTCAGTGGCTACACGACGAGCATCGATGGCCGGCCACTGGTATTCAGCTTCATCTCAAATCATCACCGCACGCCCACTTCGCAGGTGACGGCAGCGATACAGACCATGCTGCGGGCGCTTACGGAGCTGCCGCTGCGACCGTGACACCGCGCGCCTCTTCCGTCGTCGCGGCGGTTCAGGAGATCGTCTCGGCTCTGCGGCCGACTGGTAAGGAATCGATCGCGCTGGAAGCAGCGCCCGGCCGGACGCTGGCTGCCAACGTCACAGCAGACGTCGATCTGCCGCCGTGGGACAACTCGGCGATGGACGGCTACGCCTGCCGAGCGGAAGACGTCCGGGATGCATCGGACAGCTCGCCGGTCACACTTCCCGTTGTGGAGACCATCGCGGCGGGCGCCTTTCCATCGCGGGATCTCGAACCAGGTGAGGTGATGCGGATCATGACCGGTGCGCCGGTGCCGCGAGGTGCTGACACCGTGGTGCGCGTGGAGGACACCGACGAGGGCCTCGCCATGGTCCAGATCCGCAGCGCACGTGACGCCGGAGGCAACGTACGCCGTCGCGGCGAGGACGTTCGAACGGGCAACGTCGTGCTGGATAGCGGGACCGCGGTCCGCGCGGCTGAGATCGGAATGCTCGCAGCACTCGGATGCAGCACCGTGATGGTGCACAGGATGCCACGCGTCGCGATCCTCTCCTCCGGCGATGAGCTGGTTGGAGTGGAACAGGCGGCGGAGCTGCGAGCAGGAATGCGTATAGTCTCCGCAAACAATTACTCACTTGCCGCGATCGTGCGCGAGGCGGGTGGAGAGCCGATCGATCTTGGTATCGTCACCGACGACCTTACGGCGATGAGTGCAGCACTCGAGCGCGGACTCGATTGCGATCTGATCGTTACGAGCGGTGGGATATCCATTGGCGGCCTCGACTATACGCGCGCGGCTGTCGAAGCACTTGGGGGCGAGATCGCGTTCTGGCGGGTGCCGATGCGGCCGGGGTTCAACAGCGCGTTCGGAATTATCCGTGGAACGCCCTGGCTTGGTGTGCCGGGAAACCCTGTCTCGGCGCTGGTCGCGGGCGAGGTACTGCTGCGTCCTGCGGTACGCTCGCTTGCAGGGTCGAGAGCACCGTTCCGAGCCATGCGCCGCGTGACAACGGCAGAGAAGGTGAAAGGCGGCGTGGATGTGACCGTCTACGTGCGCGCCCGGCTCGAGAGTAACGCCTTCGGAGAATGGCATGCGCGCCTCGCCGGGCCGCAGGGCTCGGCGATCCTCTCGACTTCGGTGCGGTCGGACGCGCTGCTCGTGGTCCGGCCGGGAATGCGCGAAGTCGCCGTCGGCACGGTACTCGACGCTCTGATACTGCGCGGCGACTTTCCCGCCGCACAGTGACACGCGTGGCCGACGCTGCAGCGGAGCTGCGGGCAGAGCTGGAGCGTCGCTTCGTTCTGATTGAGGAAGTGATAACAGTCGGCGACCGGGAGCTCGCCATAGTGCGTCCGCGCAGCGCAGAGGATCTGATCAGCGAGGACGACTTCGCGCACGATGAGCGGCTTCCCTACTGGGCTGACATCTGGCCGTCGTCGCTCATTCTCGCCGAGCACGTGCTCGCGATGCACGGGTCGGAACGCGCGGTGGAGCTTGGCTGCGGCGTGGGCCTGGTCACGAGCGCCGCGCTGATGGCGGGGTTCGACGTCGAGGCGACCGATTACTACAGGGATGCGCTGGCGTTCACCCGGCTGAATTCGCTGATCAACACCGGCGTCGGGCCCGCCGTTCGCCATCTCGACTGGCGGCAGCTGCCAGACGACCTGGAGCCTGTATCGCTGGTGCTCGCGTCGGACGTGCTGTACGAGCGGCCGTACGCTGCTGCAGTAGCGGACGTTCTCAGGCGGCTGCTGTCCGAGGACGGCCGCGCCATCATCGCAGATCCGGGGCGAATAGCGGTGACCAGCTTCCTGGAGGAGTGCTCGGCCCGCGGCCTGACTCTCCTCGGATCGGAACAGCACGACTATCGGGCGGGGGAGATCCGCCAGACGATCACTCTCTACTCGCTCACTCCCTCCGCGTCGAGCAGCCGCGATTTCACGTCGAGTCCCCACCGGTAGCCTCCGAGTGTTCCATCCTCGCGGATGACGCGATGGCAGGGGACGACCACGGCAATACGGTTTGCGGCGCACGCCTGTGCGACTGCGCGCACAGCCTTCGGCTTGCGGATACGACGAGCGACGTCGGAGTAGCTGCGCGTCTCACCGGGCGGGATCTCCTGTAATGCCCGCCACACGCGCCACTGGAAGCTGGTGCCGACCACGTCGAACGGGATCTCCGTATCGCGCGCCGCACTATCCGGCAGGTGGGTGGCGACACGTGCCACGAGTTCCTCCAGCCACTCGTCTCCGCTACGTACGCGCTTGATAACGGCGCGGGGAAATTCCTCGTGCAGCGCCTGCTCCAGCGCTGCAGGGTCGTCGCCGAGTTTGACTGCGCACACCCCGCGCTCCGTGACCGCCACGAGCAGCCGGCCGAACGGGGAGCGCACAACCGTGTAGCGGATCTTCACTCCCACCGCTCCTCGGCGGTAGGCGGCCGGCGTCATCCCAAGATCGCGCGAGGCACCCTCATACACGCGGCTGCTGGAGCCGAACCCTGCCTCGTAGGTGGCGCGGCTCACAGTCTCCTCGCTGCGCAGCAGGTCGCGAAAGCGGGACTGCCTTCGCGCTCTCGCATATTCGCTCGGTGAGACGCCGAAGCGGCGCTTGAACTCGCGCTGCAGGTGGAAAGGACTCATCCCGACGGCGCGGCCGAGTGCTCGCAGCGTGACACGCTCGCCCGTGTGAGCATCGAGGTACTTCCGCGCCGCTGTGGTCGCTGCGGCTGCGGGGGGATCACTGTGGCGACCCGGTGTTGATCGCTCGATGGTGGCTGTTGCTGTCATGGAAGGAACGCTATCCGGCCCGTAAAACCGTGGCTATCCGAAAGTTGCTGTCAGAAGTCGCGCGATGATCGAGGTCGCGGCCAAGTTCCGGATGTGTAGCGTCAGGTTGCTCACATCTGCCTGTAACGCGGTCCGCTGCCGCCTTCGCGTGGAGTCCAGCGAGGTCCGATCACGTCCGTCGCCTTGCAGTCGATGCAGTTCGCCGGGTTCATCACAAGCCGGTCGCCGTCGCGCTCGTACACGCCCGCGGGGCACATGTGCGAGTACAGCTCAGCAGCATCCCCGGTGACGTTCTCGCTCACGATCAGATGTGACGGAACGTCGTCGCGCGTGACGTTGCCTGATTTGAACACCGCGTCGTTCTTGCTGAAGGTCAGCTTCCCATCAGGAACGAACGACTCCTTCTGTTCCACCCTGCGCTCGACAGCAGCGTCGGAATGCACGTCGATGCGGCCACCGGGGAAGGCCCCCCCTGTCACCATCATGAGTCCGGCCTTGATGCCGCCCGCATACAGGCCGTTCTGAAAGACCAGTCGCATGTTACGACGCTTCTTCAGATCGCTGACTATGTAGCTGTCGTCCAGCATCGAGTCGTACGTCCGCAGCGACTCAGCGGAGGTGTCGCCCGCCTTGAGCGCTGTAAAGATCGCACGCGCGGCAAAGATCCCGGACTGCATGGCGTAATGCACGCCCTTGAGCGACGCGACCTCCACGAGTCCAGCCGCGTCACCGACGACGATCGCCCCGTTGCCTGTGCGCCGCCCGGGGAGCGAGTGGTATCCGCCCTCAGGAATCGTCTTCGCGCCCCACTCCACCATTTCTCCACCTTCCAGATACTCGCGGAACAGCGGGTGCAGCTTCATCCGCTGCAGCAGCACGTGCACGTCCACGTCGGTACTGCGGTAGTCCATTCCCACCACGAGCCCCAGAGCAACGAGATTCGGCGCGAGCGGATACATGAAGCTCCCGCCGAACGCGTCGTTCGGGAGCGGCCAGCCGAGCGTGTGCACGACCGCATCCAGCGGCCGCTTCGTCTCCCAGATCTCCTTCACACCCAGCGCATAGATCTGAGGGTTCGGCGAGCTGACGTTCTGCCACCTCAGCCAACCCTGCGTCAGCGAGCCGCGCGTCCCTTCCGACAGCACTGTGACCTGTGCAGTGATGTCGGTGGGCGGTGAATAGCCGGCGCCTGGCTCTCCGGCTCGCGTAAGCCCGGATGGCGCGGTCCGTACGCCCCGCACGCGATCTCCGTCCACCAGCAGTGACGCCACCGGAAAACCGGTGAAGACATTCACGCCAAACTCTTCCGCACGCTCTCCCATCCAGCGCACGACCTCGCACAACGATGCTATGTGATTCCCGTGGTTCTGCATCGTGGGTGGTGTCGGAATCCGCTGGGCGCGCGAGCCGGTGAGGAAATACACGCGCTCCTTCGCAACGGGACGGCGAAACGGGAACCTGTCGTCGCCGACGTCGGGAAACAATTCCCGCATCGCGCGGGGATTGATCACCGCCCCGGACAGTGAGTGCTCCCCCAGCGCCTGTGCCTTGTCGAGCACCGCGATTTGCAGCTCGCCGAGCTCGCCGCCGGATTCAGCATCGTTGCGCACCAGCTTCGCCAGCTCGATTGCGCCCGCAAGCCCCGCCGGTCCAGCACCGACGAACACGACATCCATCGGCACCGCCTCGGCGTCCGGGGCCTCCGCGAGGATCAGGTCGTTGAGCGGGAGCTCAGGCTGGTGAGCGCTCGGAAGAATCCGGGCCATGCTCAGGCTCGCCCGCGCGCCTGCTTCACAGCCTCCGTCAGCGCAGGAACTATCTCGAACGCGTCACCGACCACGCCGTAGTCAGCGACCTTGAAGATCGGCGCTTCCTTGTCCTTGTTGATCGCGACGATCGTCTTCGAGGAGCGCATGCCGGCGAGATGCTGAATCGCGCCGCTGATTCCGACGGCGATATACAGCTCCGGGCTCACCCAGCGACCCGTCTGGCCGATCTGCTCCGCGTGCGGTCGCCAGCCGTCGTCGCACACCGCGCGCGTGGCACCGACTGCCGCATTCCCGAAAGCGTCGGCGAGTTCCTCCACGAGACGGAAATTCTCCTGTGCCTTCAGGCCCCGTCCACCGGCGATTACCACGGGCGCTTCACCGAGATCGAGCTTGGCGGACTGCCCAGTCCGCAACTCCTTCACCTTCGTGCGCGACGCTCCCGGATCGCCGATTGGCTGCACGGTTTCGACCAGCGCAGCGCGCGTGTTCTCGGCGGCGGTCACGTTTCCGGGACGCAGTGAGATCACTGCCGGCGCTCCTGCGATCCGGATCGTCGCGATGACTTTCCCGATGTTGAGCGGATGCTTTACTACCATCACGTCGCCGTCATTCTCCAGCGCAGTTACGTCGCTTACGATCGGCGCCTTCGCGCGCACGGCCACCCGCGGCGCGAGGTCACGCCCCTGCGCCGATGCACTCAGTATGGCCGCCCGGTAGCCGCCACCAGTCAGTCGCTCCGCTGCGAGCGCGGCCGCAGCTTCGGCATTGTATTGCGCGAAGGCCTCGTGCTCACAGACGTGAACAACGTCGGCGCCAAACTGCCCGAGCGACTCGGCGCCCGCGGCGATGCCGGGAGCGCCAACAAGCAGCGCATGCACTTCGCCGCCGCCCATCGCGTCCGCCAGCGTGCGTGCAGCCGTGACCACTTCGAAAGCGACCTTCCGGAGCTCGCCATCGCGGGCCTCGGCAAGAGCAAGAAAGGCGGGCATCAGAGAACCTTTGCCTCGGTCTGGAGAAGACGCACCAGCTCCGGAACTGCGCCTGCGCCTTCTCCGATGATCCTGCCTGGCGCCCGGTCGGCCGGCTTGTCGAGGCGGTCGATCGTGACACGTTGTTCGCCGAGCTGGGCCGGCTTGACCTCCATCGGCTTCTTCTTCGCCGCCATGATCCCCTTCAGAGAGGGGAGCCGGGCGGGGTTCAACCCCTCGTCCACCGTGAGCACGGCAGGGAGCGGGAACTCGACGAACTCCTGCGCGCCCTCCAACTCGCGCTTCGCCACACCGCCACCCTCGTGCATCTCCAGGCCGGACACCGCTGTGACGCACGGCAGGCCGAGAATTTCGGCCGTCATCGGCCCGACGATTCCGTTGGCCGAGTCAGGCGACATCTTCCCGAACAGGATCAGGTCGTAGCCGCCGTCGCGCAGCTCCGCGGCGAGCGCTTCGGCGACAGAGAATCCGTCGAAGGGAACGCGATCGGCCTTGAGTTGAATGCCGCGATCCGCGCCCATGCTCAGCGTCTTGCGGATGGTTTCCTGCACGTTGTCCGGCCCGAGCGAGATGACGACCACCTCGCCCGCGCCGGCTTTTTCTTTCAGCCGCAACGCCGCCTCCACAGCCCAGGCGTCGAAGTCGTTCAGATCGTATTTGAGGCCGGCCTCATCTATGGATATGCCGTCGGCGGCGATCCTGAAGCGGCCCTCCATGTCCGGAACTCTCTTTACGCAGACGGCAATCTTCACCGCGGAAGCTCTCCTGTGGGTGGTTCCGCGGTGAAAGATAGCCGCACGGTCGCTTCGGGTGCGCTACCTCGCCGCAGGAGCGGTGGCCGCGGTCGGGGTCGTGCTGACATGCCGCACGATCCTCCACGTACCGTCGTTCTGGCGACGCAGCACGACCAGATAGTGCCCGTTGATCGTCTGCCCCGGAGCATTCGGCGGAGTCACCTGCTGCGTGAACTCGCCGTAGTCATACGCCATGTCACCGGAAATCGTGAGATCGCGTGACTCGATCCGTGACACAGTGCTCATCGGAAACTGCTGGCCGAACGTTTCCTGTATCGCGGCACGGCCGCGCACCTCCGGTGTCTCCGTCCCAACGAAGATCGCATCGTCTGTGTACAGCGCTGCTACCGCCCCCGCATCATCCCGTTCTGCCGCCGATCTCCAGTTGTCGCGAATCCGCTCGATCTCCGTCCGCGCAGCCGCCGGATCCTGCCGTACTGCTGCAGTGTCGGCCGTCGCGAGCGTGTCCGTCGTGATTGCAGGATCCTCGGCGGGGGTGCAGCCGGCTGCCGCAAGCGCGAGCGGCAGCACGAAAAGACGCTTTCGCATTGAACCTCCAGTGTGTGAGAAGTCACTATCAGAACCGACCAGCCTCAGGCGCGCCGGAAGCCGGGCCGCGCTATACCTGCCGGGTCAGTCCTGCTGGTCCGTGTTATCCGTCTCGGGGTCCGGCGGAGCCTCGTTCCGGCGGGCGGCTTCCTGGCTTTCCCGTTTGATGCGCAGCTTCTCTTCCCGTTTCTTCTTTCTCTGGAGCTCCTTGTTTCGCTTCTCGACGTTGTAATTCGGCTTTCTGCCCAATGAGCACTCCCTGAAGATGAGGTGGTGGCGGTGTTCGCCTTCGTATCCATGGAGGATAAAAGGGCGGAGCGCCAAAGTGTCGGTCGGCTCAGAGAAACGGCGTCACGACTCCCGTCACGATCAATGCCACCCCCCAGATCAGATCGAGATTGATCCACCCCGTTCGAAGGAAGCGCAGACCGAACTTCCAGTATATCAGCAACGCGACGATTCCGGTGACAAGGAGATATCCGGCGGTATGCAGCAGCAGCACACCGAACCCCTCGAAACCACCCACGGCGCTGCCCCCGCTGGCCATCATCATGTGCGCGGCGTGTCCCGCGTGCTCATCCGCGACCTGCCCTCCTCCCGCGGACATCGCAAATGGCACCACCATCAGCCCTGCGCCGTGAGCTGTCGCCATCAGCAGCGACCATACGGCGATCTGTCGCGAGCTCACGCGCATTCCGCGGAGCCGCGGATGGCTGTGCCTGGCGAGCTTGAAAAGACCGAGTGAGACGAGCATTGCCGCCACGAGCCACTGCAGGGAATCGAGGGGCACCACCCTGCCCAGCAGGTACGCCGTCACCAGGGCCAGAGCGACGGCAGCGGCGTGGCCCGCGGCAAGCGGGGGCAGGGCGCGCCACACGGCACGCCCGCTCCCTTCCTGCAGCCCCAGTGCGACCGCGAACAGCCAGCCCATACCGGGGTTGATGCCATGGCCTGCGCCCAGCAGCAGAACCGTGAGATCAGACCAGTTCATCGTCACCTCAGGCGAAGCAGAACGAGTCGGAGGAGGCGTCGCCCCCCTCGAGCCGCACCTGGTGCGGACGCCGGCCGTCCTCGAACTCCACGAGGAAACGCTCGTCGAGCGTCATCCCGCCGTTCACGCCAACATCCACCTTCGCCATCCAGCCCTTGATCCCGTCGGGGTAGAACTGCGCATCCCACGGCGAGTACAGCGAGTTGGTGACGTAAACGCGACGTCCATCACGGCTGATCTCGACCATCTGCGGCGCGCCGTTCAGCGGCTTATCGGGTGAGCTCGGGTGAGCCGCGCGGTTCACGATCCCGCCAATCGCGACCTTCCCCGTGAGCTTCGGGTTGAACGGATCGGACACGTCGTACTGCAGCAGTTCGCCCGTCCCCCAGCAGGAGACGTACAGGAACCTGTCATCAACCGAGAGGTTGATGTCGGTGACCAGCGGCGGCACCGCACCGAACGGCTGAATCACCGGCGGAAGCGTGGCCGCGTCGGCTGGCTGAGCGGGAATGTCGATGACCTTCCTGATCTTCCACTCGCCCGTACCGTTGTCCCCTTCCCTGTACCACAGCCAGATGGAAGCAGAGAGGTCCTTGTTCGAGATCACGACGCCGACGAAGCCGTACGCGCGCCGTGGGTTGTGGGCGGGACGGAGCTCCAGCACCATCTGATACTCGGGGCCGAGTTCCAGCTTCTTGACGTGCTTACGGCTCGGCAGATCCCATACGTGCACAGCGTTCCCGTACTTGCCGCCGAGAAGCAGCTCGCCGTTCACGCCGTCCTTCACCATGTTCGGCGTGCCCCACTCACTGGTGATCATCGTATCCAGCCCGAGATGCCACCAGAAGTCGTACGCCAGGTACTGGGGACCGCGCTCCTTCTCCCAGCGACCCTTCACCTCGAAAGTCTCGTGGTCGAGCATGAATATCCCGCCCGGGCCATCGCCATCAGGCGCGCCGAGCGCGTTCATGTAGATGCCGTCCGGACCGCAGTGCACCGTGTGCGGTGCAGCGTAGCCGGACTTCTCCATCACGGTCTCCGGCTCAATGACCTTCACCAGCCTCGGATTCCGCGGGTCGGGCTTCGTGTCCACGACGTGTATCCGGGAGCTGCCAGTGCCGGGAACGACTAGGTAACGCCGCTCCATGTGCGGGTTTGGCGCGTGACCGCACAGGTGCGAGCTGCAGGCGTTCCAGCCGAAGTGGTGCAGTTCGTTCCCACCCTGCGGGAACTCGACCCCGCCAATCATACGGCCATAGGTCGCAGAGTCCGGGTTGGTGTCGATGACGCCCAGCCCATCTTTCTGTCCGTTGCCCCCGGGAGCGAGCAGCGCCACGTAAGCCAGCTCCTCGGCGGGCGCCTCAGTGGCCAGCTCCGGCGAGGGATAGAACGTTGGATCAGGTTTCCAGCGTGCCATTGGTGATCTCCTTGAAAGAGGTGTTCACCATGGCCTGCGAGGAAATCAGATCAGACCGGACATTGCCCCGGAAATCGCCGGGAAATCGGGCCATTTCGCGCCAGAGCGGCAGCGTAGTACCCCTCAGGCGCGCTCAGCACCGCAGATCTGAGGGGCTGTGCTACAGTCCAGGTGCCAGCCGGGCGTGCTCCTCCGCCTTCTCAGGCTGTCCCAGCTTCCGGTAGAGCTCAGCGAGATCCGAGTGGGTACGTCTGATCTGGTGGTGACCGCTGCCGAGGCTGTCCGCAAACGTCGTCAGTATCTCCAGGTATAGTGCTTCCGCCTCGGCGAATCTGCTCTGGTCGCGACGGAACCGGGCGAGATCGCCCATGCTTGAAGCCACGAACGAGTGTCGCGGCCCGAGCATACGGCGACGCATGTCGAGCGATTGCACAAAAAGCGACTCTGCTCCCACGGGATCGCCTCGCTGGGCACGGATGGTCGCCAGGTTCCTGAGGCTCGTGGCGAGGTGCGCGTGGTCTGTGCCGAATATGCGTCGATACATCTCCACCGATTCGCGAAACGCAGCCTCAGCATCGGCGCGCCGGCCCCTGTCCTTCAGGACGAGCCCGAGCGAGTTCAGCGCCGCGGCGATCGTGGTGTGATCAGGTCCGATCGTGCGGCGCAGCACCGCCAGGGACCTGCGATGCATGGTCTCTGCCTCCTCCAGCCTGCCCTGGAACGTGAGAGTGCTGGCGACCTGACTCATTGTGCGCGCCACTTCGGGGTGGTCGGCACCAAAGGCCCGTTCCCGGATCCGCAGAGCGCGCCGAAGCAACGCCTCCGTCTGCGCCCATTCACCCCGGCCGGCGTGTATCGACGCGAGCTGCGACAAAGTCGTGGCGACATCCGGGTGATCAGGGCCGAGAACTCTCTCCCGGATCTGCAGCACGCGACTCAGTATCACGCCGGCGCTGTCGCGGCTTCCCCTGTCCCGCGTGACGACGGCGATCTGATCGAGTGTTGCCAGCGTTCGCGGGTGTTCTTCACCCAGCCGCGCCACTCGAAGGGCGTATGCCTCGCGATAAAGTGAATCCGCGACCGCGTACCGACCCATGGTGTGCTGCAGGGCAGCAAACTCGTGCAGCGTGGTGGCTGCGCGAAGCACGTCACCAGGAGCGATCCGGCGCTGCAGATCGAGCGAGGATCGATACAGCGATTCAGCGGCCGGGTATGTTCCACGAAGCCTGAGCAGCGTTGCCAGCTCCTGCATGCCTTCCGCGACTTCGATGTTTTCCGGCCCCAGCGACTCACGTCTGAGCGTGAGGGAGCGCTCCAGCAGCGGTGCGGCGCGCTCATATTCTCCGAGTGACCTGTGCACGCGCCCGATGGCGCCCAGTACACGTGCCTGGACCGCGGGCTCGGCCGCGAGCGCATCTGCCCGCCGGAGCCCACGCTCCAGCAGTTCGCGTGCAGTGATGGTATCCCCCGCCGAGGCCTCAGGATCGCTTGCCTCGAACAGAGCGACAAGGAAATCCGTCACCTCTTCAGTCTGCCTGAGAGACTGCTCTGCACTGAGCAGTGCCGCCTGTGCGCGGTCCCGCTCACTCCGAGCGACCGCGGCCTGCCAGGTCGCAAGGCCAGCGCCGGCAAGGAGCGAAGTTGCGACGACGACAGCGGCCGCTGCTTCCAGCCGGTGGCGCACCAGCCGCTTCCGTACCCGGTACCACCTGCTCCCCTGGTGCGCTGTCACCGGCCGCCCTTCAAGGTATCGCGCGATGTCCTGGCCCAGCGCGTCAGCGGAACCGTACCGCCGCGCAGCTTCCTTCCTGAGTGACATCATCACGATGGCGTCCACGTCGCCCCGCAACTGGCGCCGCAGCCGCTCGATGGTTACGCCGCGCGCGCCGCTCACTCCATCGGGAGTTATCTCGCGCGTGCTGCCATCCTCCAGATACACGTGCTCGGTTCCCATGACGCGCGTGCTGGGACGGTCAGGCTCGCGCTCGCAAACCGCCTCCACGATCTCCTGAGCCGAGCGCCGCGTGAGGCGGTATGGCGAGTGTCCCGTGAGTACCTGATACAGAACGATCCCGAGCGAGTAGACGTCGCTCGCCGTCGTGAGCGGATCGCCGCGTATTTGCTCGGGACTCGCGTACTCCGGCGTCATCACCCGGTGGTGAGTTCGGGTGACCGGCGCAGTGAAAGCGCCGAGGTCGGGATTCATGAGCTTGGCGATCCCGAAGTCCAGAAGCTTCACCTGCCCGTCGCGGGTAACTGTGATGTTCGACGGCTTCAGGTCGCGGTGGATGATGAGGTTCTGATGAGCGTGGCTGACTGCTGCGCACACGTCGCTGAACAGAGCCAGCCGCGCACGCAGACCGAGCCGCTGCGCGTCGCAGTAATCCGTAATCGGAACGCCGTCCACGTACTCCATGACGAGGTACGGGAGGCGTCCATCGGTCACCCCACCGTCGAGCAGCTGCGCGATGTTCGGGTGATTCAGCGAAGCGAGTATCTGACGCTCGGCCAGAAACCGTGCATGCAGTTCCTCGGCGTCCGGACTGCTGCGCAGGATCTTCACCGCCACGCGCTTACGGAATTGGCCGTCGTCGCGCTCCGCGAGGTACACGACGCCCATTCCGCCGCGCCCGAGCTCCCGCAGGATCCGATACGGTCCTACGCGCCGTTCAGCAGGCCCTGATTCCGCACCAGGGCGCACCGGGAGCGAATCGAGTATTCCGGCCGCGCGGTGCGCCTCCAGCATCGCTCTGACTTCGGCGACGAGCTCGGGGTCGGACCCGTGCGTGCGTGTCAGCCAGGCTGACTGAAGCCCTTCGGGCAGCTCCAGCGCCTGCTCGAAAGCCGCCTCGATCTGGAGCCGTCGCTCCATCGCCGTGCTCATCCTGTCGAGGGTGTGTTGGCGCCATCCGCCCCCGCAGACGCCGCAGCACTCCCATACAACTCGCGATACAACCACGCCCTCGCTTTCGTCCAGTCGCGCCTCACCGTTCGCTCAGTCACACCGAGCGCCTCGGCGATCTCCTTCTCCTCGAGTCCGGCGAAGAAGCGGCATTCGACTACCTGACGTTGCCTGGGATCGAGCGTGTCGAGCGCGTCGGACAGGGCGATCAGCTGGTCAGCGTCGAGCTCAGCCGTCCAGCTTCCGTCGGTGAGGGTCGTCTGCTGCCAGGCGCCACCCCGCCTCGAGGCGAGATGGTGCCGGGCGCGCTCGACGAGTACCTGGCGCATTGCACGACCCGCTATCGCCATGAAATGCGCCCGGTCAGAGGCAGCGAGAGCCGCGCCTCCGGAGAGCTTCACGTATGCCTCGTGCACCAGCGCGGTCGGCTGAAGGGTGCGTGGTCCGTGCTCCCTGCCGAGTTGCCGCCGTGCGAGCGCGCGCAGATCCTCGTACACGAGCGGGACGAGCCTGTCGAGCGCCGCGCCGTCTCCCGCACGCGCACTCGACAGTAGCCGCGTGACCTCGCCCGCGTCTGTATGCACTCCGCCTCCCTCTGAAGCGCTCAGTGTATCCTGCCGCGTGCAAAAGCGGACTGCAAGATCAGATCTGCGGCTTCTCCCCGCATTCCCGTTCCAGGGCGGCGGACAGAAGTGCGACCGGGATCGCCATGACATGGTCGCGCTGGAGCTCGCTTCCGAGAAGAAAATCGGCCTCGCCGATGATGCTCATGCCAAGCCGGGTGTAGAAGCGGATGGCTCGCGGATTCTGCTCCCAGACAGTGAGCCAGAGGGTACGCGCGCCGCGGTCGACCGCTTCCATGACCACAGCCTGCAACAGGCTGAGCGCCACACCAGTTCCCAGCCATCCCTGATCCACGTAGATCCGCTTCAGAAGCACTGCCGGGAGCTCGCCAACCTCGTGTGGCGGTTCCGCGTCCTCGAGCTGGGCGTAGCCGATGAGCGCTCCCGGCCGCCTGACGACGAAAGTCGTCATCCCGGGGTCGGCCAACTCACGACGCTGCGCCTCGGAATTGAACGCACCCGCGCAGTAAGCTGCGACATCCTCCGGGTCGTTCAGAGCACCGAATGCGTCACGAAAGGATCCTGCGGCAAAATTTGCCAGGGCTTCGGCCTCGCCTGGCGACGCCCGCTGTACGCTCCATCCGGATGGTTGGGTCACGGTTGGGATTCTACCGCAACCGCGGCGGGTCGTCATGCCGCAGTCTCTCTGCACGGGTCTTGCGCTTACCAGGGCACTCCAGCCAGCGGAACCCTTGCGATGCCGACCCCATTGATGAAAGCCTGTTGCCTGCCGCTTGCGGCCATTGTGCTCACCGCGGGGTGTGTCGTGCAGAGTGGCGACGACACCCGGGCCGCAGATACCCCCGGAGCCGTGGGTCAGCCCATGGCGACCACTCCCGCACCGCCGCCGCCGGACATGCGCATCGAGGTGGATCTGAACGCGCGGCAGCTCCACGTCTACAGGGGCGGAAGCCGTGTGGAGAGCCACCCGGTTGCAGTCGGATCATCCGAATGGCCGACACAGACCGGCGACTGGACGATCGACCAGGTCGTGTGGAATCCTGAGTGGATTCCGCCGGACGAGGAGTGGGCGAAGGACGAGGAGCGCAAGGCGCCGGGCGCGTCGGATAACCCTCTGGGGCGGGCTCAGCTGGTGTACGACGCGCCGCGATCGATCCATGGAACGAACAACCCCGAGTCGATTGGCCGGGCCGTGTCGCACGGTTCCATTCGCGTGACCAACCAGGTCGCAACCCAGCTCGCTCGCGCAGTCATGGAAGCGGCCGGCGTCACGAGAGACGGAGGCTGGTACAGCCGCGTACAGGAGAATCGGACGCAGAATGAGGTGGTGGACCTGCCGCAGGGTATCCCAATCCGGGTTTACTGACGGGCCCAGGGGAAACCCTGCGTGTGAACGCCCAGATAGCTGCCACGTCCATCTACGGCGCCCGGCGGGCAAGCAGCGGGTACGGATTGATAGCGGTTCCCCGCGACCACGAGGCGCTGGGGTTGCCGCGCGCGATTGCAAAGTGAAGATGCGGTGTTTCGGGCGGTGCGTTCCCCGTCGTGCCCACGTAGCCGAGCAGCTGCCCCTGGCGGAGAGTCATCCCTTCGGTCAGGCCGGGGGCATAAGCGTCGAGGTGGCCGTACATGAGTATGAACCGATCAGAGGCGTCGGCAGCGTAAACCATCACGCCGCCGGGTACACTGTTGTGCAGCTTGAGCAGGCGGCCGTCGGTCGCCGAGACCACGGCCGTTCCCCGTGCAGCGGGGATGTCGATGGCATCGTGCGGCCTCGACCCGCGTGACTCGGCATATGTGTCGCGCAGTTCCGAGCGCTGGACTCCCGCCACGGGAATGACCAGCGCTGCAGAAAGGGCGTTCAGTTCGGCTGCCGACGCGGTGATGACAGCTGTGTCGGCCGTCACCGATGTCACGCGCGCCTTATCCAACGGGGCCTCGAGCGACTCCGCGGCCAGAGCCGTCAGAGTGTCAACTGGAGCCCGAAGCATCGAGTCCTGAATGGCGGCGGTGCGCGCCGCCTCGATCGGATCGCGTGTCTGTTCGGCTTCACACGCGGAGATCGCGCACAGCAGTGCGGCAGGCAGGCCGCGCACGATCAGGCTGCCTCCCCGTGTGCGCCCCGCGGCACGCACCGCGTGCCGCGGCTCTGTACGTCTAATCGCCCGTGCGCTCCTGAACGCTTTGAGTGACCTCTATGCGTGAAGCATAGAGTTCGTTCTGAGAGATCTCGTGCAGCTGCATCACGACGATGTCGCCTCGCTCCAGTGCGGTAACGGGGTACTGCTGTTGACGGTACACGACCACTGTCTGGTTATCGAAGCGTACCGCTCCGCTCTGCCCCTGCTGCGTGCGTACGTAGATCCTCTGGCCGCTGGCATCGACCTGCTGCACTTCAGCCTGGATCTGTGCCTGTTGCTGCTGTGTGCTCCCCGGGCCGCCGATGGCGCCCAGGATGTCGCCAAGCGAGCCGAGCTGCGCGCACGAGGTGAGCAGTAACAAGCCGGCGGCGATTAGTGGAAGAAAACTGCGGCGCATGGTGCCTCCTTGCGCGAATCGTTGAGGGGTGCTGCTGCCTGTCACCTGAAAGCGGGGCAATGGAGGTGCCATGCCGGTGCTGCTGCGCGACGAGCCGAGCTGTGACCAGTATCGCTCTGGCACGAGATCGCGATCGGGCAGGAAGCTGATCCAGGAGCGGATCGCACCGCGGGCCGAATTGCGTATCTCGTTGTAATGCGCGAAGTTGCGCGGGTGACTCCCGAGGACGGTGCGAAGCGGCCGACGACCGGAACACACGCCATCCCACGCGCCCCGTTTCCGAAGCTGTGGAGATGGCTGCTCGGCTGGCTCGAACGTCGCGACTGGGATGAAAGCGCGACGCTCATGGTGTTCGGCGGTCTGGTAGGGCTCGTCACCGGCCTCGCCGTCGTCGGATTTTACGGTCTCATCGACCTGAGCCACCTCGTACTCATCCAGTGGCCGCGGCAGCGGCTGCCATGGTTCGGTCAGGCCCTGTACCAGCCGCTGCTCACCGCGTTCGGCATCTGGGCGGCGTGGGCCGTGATCCGTCGGACTCACACGCCCGAAGGACAGAACGTTGCCGACGTGCAGCGTGCCGTCGCGAAAGCGGATGGGGTCATCCGCTCGAAGCCCGTAATCATGCGCACGCTTGCCGCTGCGATCACTCTTGGATCTGGTGGCTCGGCGGGACCCGAAGGACCGGTCGCGGTGATGGGCTCGACGGTTGGATCGCGCCTCGGGAGAGGACTGCGGTTCCAGGCGAGGCATGTGAAGATCCTCGTCGGTTGCGGCGCCGCTGCCGGCATCGCGGGAGCATTCAACGCCCCGTTCGCCGGTGCGTTCTTCGCGCTCGAGGAAGTGCTCGGCAGTTTCTCATTAGGTGCGTTCAGCCCCGTGGTCATCGCAAGCGTGGTTGGTGCGCTCACCGTGCGTCCGTTTCACGGCGATCAGCCGATCTTCCAGATGATCCTGCCTGACGATCCGCATCCGCTGGCGAGCGCACTCGTATATCCGCTGCTCGGGATTGGCTGCGGTCTCGTCGGGGCGATGTACGCGCGGATGGTGCTGGCCGCACCTGCCTATAGCCGACGCGTTCCAGGCCCCGCGTGGCTGCGCCCCGTGATCGGCGGGTTGCTCACCGGCGCGATCGTCGCTGCCTCGGGCGGTTTGCTTGCCGGGAACGGCCACCTCGCGATCCCCACTCCGATATTCGGCGGGCTCGCGTGGTACCTGCTGCTGGCGGTCGCGGCTGGAAAGATCTTCGCCACCTCACTGACACTCGGCTTCGGCGGATCAGGTGGCGTGTTCACACCCACGCTGTTCATCGGCGCCGCGCTTGGAGGCGGACTCGGAGTGCTCGGCGCGCAGGTAATACCGGGCGACGTCGTCAACCCTCAGGCATGGGCGCTTGTAGGAATGGGCGGGATGGTCGCGGCCGCAACCCGTGCTCCGCTCACCGCAATCTTCATGGTGTTTGAGATGACGGACGACTACCGGTACGTCGTACCACTCATGATCGTCACGGTCATCGCGTACGTCACGTCGAAGCGGTTCTCCCAGTACGGACTGTATGATGGCTGGTTGGCCGCGCGCGGTGAGCACATCGCGCACGGGGTGGACAGGTCCGTAATGGACAGCATATACGTGCGAGAGGCGTGCGACCGGAAGGTGCGCGGGGTTCCGCCGACGGCGACACTTGCCGAGCTCGCTGCGGCCGCCGGCCGCACGCGACACGGCGTCATACCGGTGCTCGAAGTGGACGGCAGTCTCATCGGACTGGTCAGTCACCACGCAATCCGCGACGCGCTGCTTGCGCGCGACGATCTGGCGCAGGTCGTGATTGCCGCCGATCTCGCCGAGCCAAGCGACGCGCTGGAGCTCAATGAGTCACTGCGCGACGCGCTCGCGATGATGAACGCACGTGGTATGGATGCGCTGCCGGTAGTGGACGTCACCGCGCACGGTATGCGCTTTGTCGGGCTCCTCAGCCGCGACGGAATTCTGCAGGCGTACGAAAGGACGCTCTCCAGAGCGGTCTGAACGAGCGTCGCTCCGCCAGCGTCCGGCGGAGAGCACAAGCGCGGTGAGAAGGCGTCTGCCGCTGCCTCTGGAACCACCCCGGGGCCTTAACCCCCTGAATCGCAGGTGTTTCCACCTGGCCCCCCTGCCGCTACGTAGTCGCTCCGCAGCGCTACGCAATCTTCCTCAAGAACTACGCTTACGGGCGTATACAGGGGGTTAACGGGCAAAACGACCTTTGGCCATACGAACGCAGCACCCCACTCCGGCCAGAGAAATCGATGCCCGCCACCTCATACGACACACGCAACGAAGCAGTCAGCGATACCTCCAGAAAGGCCTCGCCGCCACGCAGAAAGGCCTCGCCGCCACGCACGGGCCGCGTTTCCACGGCCCTTCGCCTGGCCCTGCCGGTAGTCAGCTTCGTTCTCACAGCCTGCCAGCCCTCCGTTCACAGTCGGCAGTCGATCACCCCGGCGTGGAATACGGTCGCGGGATTCGTGTCCCGCAGTGGCCCCGCACGGATTCGGGTCGGCGAATACACAGTCGCCGGGCTCAGCGCATCCGCGGCAACTCGCCATTGGCCGCTGATGGACAGCCGCACACTGTCGCACAGGTACGGCTTCGACATGCGGAAGGACGGCGGTCAGCAGCAGGACGTCCGGTGTGTGCTGATCACCATCAGCGGCGACGAAGCGCGCAACCGCACCACCCTCGAGTGCACGGTGGAGGGCAAGGACAACTGGCGCATCGCCCTCTCGGGGCGCACCGATTTTGATGGCACGATCACCGGAAGCTCCCGACATTACCTCGTACGCTCCACCGATTCCGGCGATGGCCCGGTCGCTGGGCGGACCAGGGGTTCCGGATATCGCGTGCTGGACAGCGACTCGCCCGTCGCACTGGTCGAACTGGACAGCCGGGGCGAACCCTGGATCGATCCGCTGCTGGACGAGGACGGACACGATGTGGTTGCGGCAACGGTCGTGGCGCTGCTGGTTGGTCACGAGTTGGGAAGAGGAGTCAGGTGATCGCAGGGCATTTCGTTGGTGCCGGACCGTGATGTATTCATCGGCGCAGCCGGTTGCATGCCTCATCATGGCTGCCTCCACCGTTGCGGCGGGGGTGGCCGCTGCGCAGGACTCCTCGCAAGCGGATCACACGCAACCGCTGCCGATCGTGCAACCGGTCAGGTCCATAGGACAACCGCCGCTATGGCTGCCATTTGCATCGGGGGGCGCGTCCTACAGTCGTGGTTCAAAAGCACGGGCGGGCGCAGTCGTTTCCGCCGGCATCGCGCGCTCTTACGGTAATCCTGTAGGCGGCGCGCTCGCATACAGCGGAGAAGCCTATCTGCGCCGGAGCCATTCCGGGGTGCACGGCGGAGCCAGGGCCCTCTTCCTCTCCCCCACGCTGTTCGTCCACGCGGGAGCAGACTGGGATCAGCGCCTGCAGCGCACCGATCTGGTGTTCGGTGCGACGGTTCCTGTGCGTCGCGGTGGCTGGCCGTTCGCCGGATCGCAGTTGCGCAGTCACTGGATGCCGGCGCGGAGCCACACAGTCGAGCTTGGCGTTGTCGTGCCGGTGGCGCAGCCTCTCGCCGGCCGGACGCGGCCGCGCCACGTCGAGGTTCGGCTGCCAGCAGCGTCGCGAGGCGCGGTTGCGCCCGCCGTCGTCACGAATCCCGACGCGCAGAGGGAGCTGCGCCAGGCCAGCATGAGGATGACCCAACTCGTGTCGATGCTGACCTTTTTCTGGCTGATTGAGGATCGCAACGTGCGCTACTCCGCGAGCGTACGCGAATGGCGGGACGTGCTTGCCGACTTCGGCGCGGAGTTCTTCCCCGGTACGGTGAGCAGGCGCGGTGAGAGTCAATATCAGCGCGAGGCCATGGCGTATCACACCGCGCTGGAGCGGGCGTTCGGCTGGGCCGCCGGCCCAGACTTTACAGCCGACACGGACGAGCGCGGCAGGATGTTTGCCGACACCGCGCGTCGGATCGCGTTGCTGGAGATCGTACTCCCGTACAACCGCACGATCGGTCAGTACCGCAAGCCGAACTCGCTGCGCGGGCTCACGGAGATCGCACGCGGCCGGTACTCTCAATGGCTGATGGCTCGCAGCGACATCAGCGTGGAGCATGCCGCCGAAGTGAGCGCGGTGTTCGACTCGTGGCTGGAAGAGCTTGAGCGCCTCCGCGCGCGGATCAGCGAGAACGCCAGTGACCCCCGTGTCGCCTGGCTGCCGATGGGACTCGTGCTGCGCCCGGAGGATCATCGCACCCAGGCGCAGATAGACAAGCTGGTGGAACTCGCGCTGGCCCGGCGCTTCGAAAGCGGGAATACGATTCACACGATGGATGCGCTGCACTTCCAGGAAGAGTTGAAGCGTAGCATCCGGCAAACACGCTATTCGCATGTGCTCTGGGTACACGATTACCGCGGCCACGACGACCTCGGTCGTCCCGACCGTACGGGATTCGAGACGACGCTGGAGTATCTGCGGGCGCTGAGAAACGCCGCACGAGCGTACGACGCCACCGGGCGCTTCCCCGCCTATGTGATTCTTGTGGATCAACACTTCTGGGAGGTCAACAACGGCCAGCTCTGGATGACCCTGCTCGAGCGTCCGCTCACGCACCGTGTGAAGCTCAGCCCCGAGTTCGCAGCAATGCAGACCGAGATAGCCAGCATCCAGGATTCCCTGCGCGCGGCGGTGACGGGATCGGCACGAATGCAGGCGGAAGCAGCAGCGCGCGGTCGGAGGTGGATCGCGGACCTGGTGAAGGTGCACGTGAATGTCACGAACCCCGCCGATTTTTCGTTCAGATCGCGGCACCTGATGTCGCCACCGCTGGGCAGCGACAACCTGCTGCGGGATCACCGGAAGCTGTTCCTGCGGGACGCGGATGAATCAGACCCGTCCTCAGGTGAGGTCGTGCTCGCCGGCGTGGGAGTGGGTGATCACTACGCCAGTGCCACCTGGGAAGACCGCGCGCTGAGCATTCGTGGCCCTGGAGTGGCCGAGACGCTTCAATACCTCCGCGCGACCCTGGAGCGGCACCGCCTCGGCGGCGCCCGGATGCCGGCGGTGTTCAGACCGCGGCCGCGCAACGCTTCCGCTCCATCCACTGCCGACCTCGAAGCGGGGGGAGCCTCCGCTCGTTTCATGCAGACGCACAACGAAGTCGGCTGGGGGCCCAAGGAATCGTCTTTCGTGCAGATGCTGCTGTACGATCTCGCGCCTGCGGGCACGCTGATCTTCGTGCCGGATGCGCTGTGGACGAGCTATCAGTGGATGGCGCAGCTCGTCGGCGCTTCGCTCCGCGGATGTCATGTCTACATCGTCGCGCCCGCCCGGGCCAACGCTCCCGCCGCCGGATTCCCATGGATGTCGGCGATGCAGGAGCTCGTCACCCGCCTGACGCTCGTGGAAGAAATACTCGGTGATGCCATTCGTGCCGGAGGCGGAGACCTGCGGGTAGGACTCTATGCGCGGACAACACCACTGGACGACTATGCCGGATCGCTGGAGTCGGTCATCGAGGCGTGGGACTCACACTCGTTTCTCCGCGAGATAGTGCCGCTCTCGAGCGAGGCGCTCGCGACCCTCGCAGGTGCGGCGCAGCAGATCAGAGGCTCACCGCAGCAGCTGCGAATCGTGGGTGACGCGCGCGACCGCCGGCCGCTGCTGCATCGAAAAACCCAGTGGATCATGGGTGGTGACGCGCTGCGCACCCTGGCGGCGGCTCCGGGGATGGCCGCGGCGCTGGAGCTGGCCGTGTCGGTGCCAAGGTTTGGCGCAGCCGCAGGTATCGGTTCGGGCGACGACGATCTCAGGGCTGCCGCAATGCGCTCGCTCCTCAATCTGCACTCCGCACTCCCGCGCGACGGGGCAGAAGGGCCGCTCTACTTCACCACCGGTTCCATCAACAAGAACGTGCGAAGCATGACTCTGGACGGCGAGGTGCTCGGCGTCGTCGCGGGCCCGTGGTCTCTGGAGCCGCTGCTCGACTTCCTCGTTCTCGTCGGCACTGTTTCCTGGGTGCGGTCATTGTCAGACGTCGAAACGCACCTGCCTCCCTACAGCCGCTCGCGTCGGATGATGGGTCGCTGGCTGCATCCGATCATCTGACAACTCACGGCCACGGCAGCGGAATCGGCGCGGGTCGCGGCCTGGCGGCACGGTCGTCCCTTCCGTCGAAGTAGCGGTCTATGTCGCGGCGGACCGCGGCGCGATGTCCCTGCTCCGCACTGCCGGCCGCCGTGCGTCCGGCGATCTCCCGCAACCGTGCGAGATGATGCGCAGCCGTCGCCCGGACCTCGGAGGTGGCGGCCTGATTGCCGGCGAGGTCCAGCAGCCCATCGACAGTGG
>CAZOAT010000008.1:0-53781 GCA_964577965.1 uncultured Gemmatimonadaceae bacterium
CGGGCGGGATGCCTCCCTGATCCATCCCCACTTGTGGAAGATGCGTGAGCCGTCCTCCGAGTCGAGAAACTCGAGGAACTCCCGCGCCAGCGGCTTCTCGCGCCCGCCGTGCGTGAGCGCGACACCGGTGCCGCGGTAGATGAGCCATGGCTCCTGGATCGGCACCAGGTCGGCCAGTTCGGGATTCGCGATCTGCCAGATATTCCAGACGAGCCAGGCATTGAGCGTCGTGTCCGCTACCCATCTGCCTCTCGCGATTCCCGTGTTCGGTGCGACTGAAGCGATGTTGCGGCGGAAGGCGCGCACTACCTCGATGCTGCCCGTGCGGCCGGCAACGTCCTCCCACAGGCCTGTCTGTCCCGCGCCCTGTACGACGAGCACCCGCACCCCGGGCTGGAGCAGGTCCTCGAACCGGCTGATGCCACGCGGATTGCCCTTGCGGACGAGGATCGCGACTGGCCGGAGATACAGCGGACGGATCGTGGACGGATCCATTCGCCCCGCGGTGCCGCTGTCGAGTTGCGCGATGAAATCAGTCATCATGTGCCCGGACCCCGCGAAGATTACGTCGGCATCCGTGCGCGCTTTCGCGAGCCACTGCGGCGTCGGGCCTCCGACCACCTCAACGTGCGCGCCGCGGCGCCGACCGAATTCCGCGGCTGCCTCGGTCATTGCCGGGAGCGGACCGCCCGGTCCGTATGTCCGGATCGTGTCAGTGGGCGCGCCCGTCTGCTGGGCAGCGCTCGAGGTTGCCGCGGCGAGGCAAACGGCGGCGAGCAATGGCAGGAATCTGTCGAAGCGCATGGTTTCCTCTGTTTCACCCGTCCAGTTATGCTAACTGGTAGATGAATAAATCACGATGTGCCCTCATGACGACCGCGCTCGCGCTGCTCGTCGTCGTCACATCGGCGCACGTCGGCAGCCCCGACACTTGGTACGCCGGCAATGCCGGCCCGTACCGGGTTCTCGTGCACATCCGCGCCCCGGGTGTCATTCCGGGGATCGCCGAGGTGAATGTGCAGGTGGAAGGCGACGAGGACATCCGCGAGGTGCTGGCCAACGTGAACCGTTTCGACGCGGTCGCGGCTGCGCCCCCGCCGGAACGGGCGAAGCCGGTGCGCGGCCAGCCGAACAGCTGGCGCCTGCCGCTGTGGGTCATGACTGGGGGGTCGAACAGTGTCACGGTGCGTGTGCGCGGCGACCGCGGTGAAGGCGTCGTCGTCGTCCCCGCAACGATCGTCGCCTTCCAGCGGCTGGACCTCACCGGGCCGCTCGCGTTCGGACTGGGTGCGGTGGGACTGTTCCTCTTCGCCGGCGCGGTCACGATCGTAGGAGCTGCAGTTCGCGAGGCGGGACTACCACCGGGGAAGAGTCCCGGATCACGCAGAAGACGGTCGGCCCGAATAGCGATGGGTGCGACGGCCGCAGTGCTTGCACTCCTCCTGTACGGTGGCAAGCAGTGGTGGGATGCAGAGGACCGCGCGCATAGAGCGTCGATGTTTCGACCGCTCGAGGCGGAAGCGCACGTGGATTCTGTCGCGGGTGGTCACGCGCTGCGGTTTGTCATAAGCGACACTGCGTGGCGGCTTCCCAACTCATCGGGCGCACCCGGCGGGCGTGGCCGCAGCCGCTTCAGTCCCCTGGTACCCGACCATGGTAAGCTCGTGCACATGTTCCTGATCCGCGACGACATGCAGGCGTTCGCGCACGTGCACCCGGGAACGGAAGACACGGTCACGTTCACGGCCGGGCTGCCGCCGCTTCCGCCTGGCCGCTATCACGTTTTTGCCGACATCACGCACGAGAGCGGTTACTCCCAGACTCTGCCCGCTGCGGTGGAGCTGACCAGCGGCCCTGCTGTACTGCGCCAGGGCGGGGCGGGCGGCACGCCGATGGGATCGAGCGGCGACGAGTCGTGGCTCCTTGCCGAGCCGCTGTCACTGGGTGAGAACACCCAACCGCTTCAGCCTCCGTACATGATGACGTGGGAGCGGCCGCTGTCCAAGCCCATAGTGGCCGGAACTCCGGCGCCGCTTCGCTTTTCCGTCTCGCGACTCGACGGGGGCCCAGTGGAGCTCGAGCCGTACATGGGGATGGCGGCACACGCCGTCGTACTGCGCGAGGACGCTGGTGTGTTCATCCACCTCCACCCGATGGGGACGATCTCCAGCGCGTCACAGCTCGCCTTCGAGATGCGCGCGCCGACGGACACCATGCCCGGCATGCTCGCGCAGCGGCTCACCACCGCCGACTCGAGCCGCGTATCGCACGGGATGCACGGTGGGGCGCAGGACGTGCTGTCCTTTCCTTACGCATTCCCGACCGCCGGCAGCTACGTCATCTGGGTGCAGGTCAGGCAGGGCGGCCGCGTGCTCACCGCGGCGTTCAGTGCGGACGTTGAGCCTGGTTGACGATGACCAGGACTGCACCGACGACCTTGGCGCTTGCCAGCCCCACGTGACTATCTGCCAAACCAGTAGCTCGCCTTGATTGCGAACACGTTCTCGGGCGCTTCCCGGAATACGCCCCCGACTTCGCGTGCGACCCTGAACCCGGGGTTAGTGTCGTCCCCGCTGCGGCGCTGCTGCCAGACGAAGAACAGCGCCGATCCCGGCCGGTACTCCCAGCGGACCACCGCGTTCCCGACCAGTGAGCGCGTGCTGAAGTCGGGGTTCCCAAGTCTGATCGGCGTTCCGCCGGGCTGCTGAGCAAGCAGCCCGTTCTCATCCCGCGTCAGCGTGCCGTCGTCTTCGCTGAAGTAGTCGAAGTTGAAGGTCTTCCGTTCACGCAGACTCTTGAACGCGTGGTACTCGCCGCTGGCGACCAGCGGCTGCGCAAAGACCTGCAGCGACAGATTGGGCGTGAACGTCCAGTCAACCCGCGTCTCGAGTGAGAGCTGGTTGTACCGCAGCTCGCCGAACACGTAACGCCTCCCGAACGTGCCGGTCGCGGCGGAGTCAGATGCGGAAGTGATGTACTGTGCCGCGATCCTCTGCGCGTTGATCTCAGGCGAGAAGCTCACGCGCAGCGCAGTGCTTGGCCGGATGGTGAAGCTCGAGAACAGGTTGTGCTCCCAGCCGCCTGCATCGTTCTTCGAGTAGTAGTACCACTGCTCGAACATGTACACGCGCCGGGAGTCGGACCAGTGGCCGAACTCGAAGTTCCGGCGCGCGGGGCGCAGCGCGAGCGGACCGCCGCGCGTCAGACGATCGTCCACCGTCTCGGGCACGATGATGTAGTTGGTGTTGAAGCTCCACATGTTCTTGAACCGGCCATCGACGTGGAACCCGTAGTACTCGTCGATCTTGTCCCCGTCATAGTTCCACCGCTGGCCGTTGAACGGCCCGATGAGCCAGTTCCGGAGGAATCGTCCCGGTTCATCCTTCCTCAGGCCGACGATCGTGGACAGCGCCTTGTATCCGGCCTGCGACTGGAAGCCGACGTCGTTCACTTCGAACCCAGGCTCCACGGCCTGCAGCGAGATGTTACCGATGGTGTGCCGTCCGGACATCTTGCCGGCCGAGATCTGCCAGGCGGTGCCATGCAGAGCGGTGCGGGTCGGATCGAAGTGGTTGTTCTCGATGTCAGGACGCTGGAGGTAACGCGTTGAAGAGCGCTGCGTTGACACCATGGACTCCGGTGTGCCGAACACTGCGCTTCGGCCTATCGAGCCGTCGAGCACCCACATCCTGTCCTTCCAGCTCTGGTTGAAATCGAGTCCGACGAAGTAGGCGTCACGACGCAGCATCTCCGCCAGTGGCCGATCCTCGAGGTTGCGGTTCACCGCGGTCGTGAACAGGCCGATCTGCGTGTTCCCCTGACGCAGGTCCTGCCGCACACGGCCGACGAAGTAGTTGGTCTGCGGCTCAACCGCATCATCGCCGCGCGTCCCGTCCTCCGCCTGGAAGCGGCCTGTCTCACGCATCGTGAAAGCGTCAAGAATTCCGATGGACAGCCCCGGCCGTGGCTGGCCCGCGATCTTCGCCGCCGCGGCGATCGTCGCCTCTTCCGGCATGTCGGCGTATGGATGGCTGAATTCGATCCTCCGCTGCGGTGGACGTCCGATGCGCCGCGAATGGAACAGGGTCGGGAATCCTGCCGAGTTGAACGTGCGGATCCGCCCGTAGCTGAAGATGCCGGCGCCCTCTACGAAGAACGGCCGCCGCTCCGGGAAGAACAGCTCGTTCGCGGTGAGATTCACACGCGCGGGATCTACTTCCACCTGTCCGAAATCAGGATTGATCGTGCCGCTCAGCGTCAAACCACTGGTGAGCCCGTACTTCAGGTCCAGTCCGCCCTTCACCTGATAGTCGCTCGCTCCACGGAACGGGTTGCCCGCTGGGACGTTCAGGTACTCGGCGCGGCCGGTGACATACGGCATGAGCTCCAGGTACCGCGTGCGTGGCAGGTCACTGAGCCCTCCCAGAGTTGCCCAGCGTGACGGTCCTCCGGTGGCCCGCCTCGGCGTAAACGCAAACGCGGTCGTCTCGCTCTTGCGCGAGACGACGCGGCGGAAATCGATGCCGAACGTCTGTGCTCCCGTGCGTGGATTGTAGCGAAGCTGAGAAAACGGAATCCGATACTCGGCGACCCAGCCGAGCGAGTCAATCGCAGCTGCCGCCTCCCAGACTGCGTCCCAGGAGCCGTCGGTGCCACCGGTCGCCGAGACCGAAGCATCGCGGATCGCGCCTGCGGGCGTAATGCGGAAGACGTACCCGCTCACCCGGTCGTGGTAGGAGTCTATGTACACTTCCAGGAGGTCGCTGCCGGTGAGTCCCTCGTCCCGGCGGCCGAGTCGCGCCCTGATCTTGTCGGGCTCGCTGTCGAACATGCGAACTCCGATGTACAGCGCCTTGTCGTCGTACAACACGCGGACTTCAGTCTCTTCCGTGGCGGGCTGCCCCTCGTCCGGGTCGATCTGGATGAAGCCGGTCATGGGGCGGGCCGCCGCCCAAGCGGGGTCATCGAGCTGCCCATCGATCCGTATCGACGATGGGGAGCGTGCTGCCGTAAGCATCGGCAGCGCGGGGAGCGCGTCGCGTGCCACCGCTCCTGAGCCATTGGTCGATTCCGGGGCCGCAGGGTTTGCGGATGCCGCGGTTTGCGCCTGCAGCAGCGCGGGGAATGCGAGGAGCGTGACGGCTGGTGAGAGGCGCATCGTTAATGAGGCTGGCATGGGGTGGAGGGTTGCGACTGCAACCTCTTTTCCCCTACGGCAGGTCACCCCCATCGGTTTCGGCGCAGAGCGCGGCAGGCTAGTCTTGTTTCCGTGTCTGCCTCCGTCGGTCCGGCTTCGCGCCCGAGGTTCGGGTCAAGGTCCAGCCAGGGCGGGTCGCGTCCAGAGAAGGGCAAGGTGGATTACGGCCGTGCCTGGGCGGAGGCGCGCTCGCTGGTCTGGGCGCATCGCCGATCGCTTGGCTTCGGTCTCGTCATCATGCTGGTCAACCGCCTTTCGGGGCTGGTGCTGCCAGGCAGCTCCAAATTCCTGATCGACGAGATTATCGGAAACCGGCGCGCGGACATGCTCCTCCCGCTGGCCGGGCTGGCTGTTGCCGCGACGATCGTCCAGGCAGTTTCGGGATTCGCGCTGTCGCAGATAGTCAGCATAGCAGCGCAGCGTGCCATCGCCGAGATCAGGCGCCAGGTCCAGGCGCACGTGCTGCGACTGCCTGCGTCCTATTTCGCTGGCACCAAGACCGGCGTCCTCATCTCACGCGTGATGACCGACGCCGAAGGAATCCGGAATCTTGTCGGCACGGGACTGGTGCAGCTCGTAGGGGGCGCCGTCACCGCAGCGATCGGCTTGAGTGTGCTGTTCTACCTGAACTGGCAGCTCACCACCATCACGCTCCTCGTGCTGCTGACGTTCGGCATCATGATGGCGATCGCCTTCCGCCGCCTGCGGCCGCTCTTCCGCGAGCGCGGTGAGCTGAACGCTCAGGTCACCGGACGACTCGCCGAAGCACTCGGCGGGGTGCAGGTCGTCAAGGTTTACACCGCCGAGAAGCGGGAAGAGCTGATTTTCACGCGGGGTGTGTACAGTCTCTTCCGCAACGTGGCGCGAACGATCACGGGGATTTCGGCCGTTGGGGCCGGCGCTACGGTGATCATCGGCGCGGTTGGCGTGCTGATGATCGTGATCGGCGGTCAGGCGATTCTCGACGGCACCATGACGCTCGGTGATTTCGTCATGTACGTCTTCTTCGTGGGACTGGTGGCCGCGCCAATGGTGCAGATCGCTTCCATAGGAACGCAGATCAGCGAGGCATTCGCCGGGCTCGACCGGATCCGCGAGTTGCGGCAGATGCCTACCGAGGACATCGAGGATTCCGGCAAGCCCCCGCTGGCCGGAGTCGACGGCGAGATCGTGTTCGACGATGTCTGGTTCGAGTATGACCCCGGCGTGCCCGTGCTGCGTGGAGTGTCGTTCACTGCTGCGCCGGGATCCACCACGGCGCTCGTCGGCTCGAGCGGTGGAGGGAAGAGCACGCTCGTCAATCTCGTGATGTCATTCCACCGGCCTGTGTCCGGGCGCGTGTTGGTGGACGGGCGCGACCTCACGACGTTGCGGGTGCGTGACTACCGCGCATACGTCGGGGCAGTGCTGCAGGAGAATTTTCTGTTTGACGGAACGATACGGGAGAACATCGCGTACGGCCGTCCAGGTGCAAGCGACGAGGACGTGCGCGCGGCCGGCCGGCTGGCGCACTGCGAGGAGTTCGTGAACCGGTTCGAGCTCGGCTACGACACGATCGTCGGGGAACGCGGCGTCAAGCTGTCCGGCGGGCAGAGGCAGCGTGTGGCGATCGCGCGTGCAATCCTCGCCGATCCGAAGCTGCTGGTCCTCGACGAGGCCACCTCGAGCCTCGACAGCGAGAGCGAGGGGCTGATCAGGGACGGGTTGAGGACGCTCCGTTCCGGGCGAACGACGTTTGTTATCGCCCACCGGCTGTCTACCATCGAGAGCGCAGACCAGATTCTCGTGATCGAGGACGGCGAGATCGTCGAGCGGGGGACGCACGACGAGCTGCTCGCCGTGAACGGACGCTACCGGCAGCTGTACGAGAGCCAGTACGGAATCGAGCACGACCGGTTCATCAATCCGGGCGAGGATCTCACGCCCGAGGAGCCGTCACCGCGTGAGGAGATTCCAGCGGGCTCCGGCACGCCTGCCACAAGATTGTAGCCCCAGCAACTTCAGCGGACACTCCAGCATGAGCAGACAACTTCTCTCCGCAGTCGCGCTGATCAGCGTGTGCGCAGCCGTACCACATGCGCAGGTCACCGACACGGTGCCCGAGAGCGTGTACGCCCGCGTCGCGGGGCAGCGCGGCAGCGACTCGGTGCGCTTCCACGCGTTGCTCGACGCGCACTGGCGGTACGTGATGCGCGAGTTCCCCACGTATGCCACCGACCTCGGCTGGCCCGGACGCAACGATCGCTGGACCGACGCCAGTGAGGCGGCGCTCGAGCGCCGCCGTGCGACACAGCGGCAGCTGCTGCGCGCAATCGAGTCGATCTCCCGTGACGCGCTCCGCGGCCAGGACCGCGTATCGTACGATCTCTTCCGCCGTGGGCTCGAGGAGGAGGTCGAGGGCTATCGATTCCCCTCCGAGCTGATGCCCGTCACACAGCGCGGCGGACCGCACAGCACGATCACCGAAGTCCTCTCCCGTGCCCCGGCGCGGACGGTCGAGGACTACGAGGACATCCTGCAGCGGATGCGTCGCTCGCCGCAGGTGGTTGAGAATGACATCGCATGGATGGAGAAGGGGCTCGGACGCGGTATCACGCCGCCTCGGGTCACGCTGCGCGATCTGCCGACCCAGGTGCGCAACCTCATAGTCGAGGATCCGCTCACCAGTCCGGCGTTCCGCGCGTTCAACAACTTCCCTGCCGGCATCCCGGAAGCCGAGCGCACCCGGCTGCGTGCTGCTGCGGCGGAAGCGTACACCGCTCAGATACGACCGTCGCTGGAGCGGCTGGCGTCGTTCCTCGCCGACAGGTACGTCCCGAACGCGCGCGAAGCACTGGCACGCAGCACTCTGCCCGACGGTGAGGCCTGGTACGCGCACAACGTGCGCAGCTTCACGACCACGCCGATGACGCCGGCGCAGATCCATCAGCTCGGGCTTTCCGAGGTGGCGCGCATCCGTGCCGAGATGGATTCGATCATCCGCACCACCGGCTTCGAGGGAGATTTCCCCGCGTTCGTGAACTTCCTGCGTACCGATCCTCGCTTCTACCACACGGACTCGGCGAGCCTGGTGCAGGAGTATCGCGACATCTCCAAGCGGATCGACCCCGGGCTCGTGCGGCTGTTTGGCCGCTTGCCGCGCCTGCCGTACGGGGTGACGACGATACCCTCGTACATGGCTCCATCGCAGACGACTGCGTACTACATGCGTGGATCCGCCGAAGCGGGGCGACCCGGCTGGTATTACGTCAACACCTATGATCTGAAGTCGCGCCCGCGGTGGGAGATGGAGGCGCTGTCGCTGCATGAAGCCGTGCCCGGCCACCACCTGCAGATCGCGCTGGCGCAGGAGCTCGAGGGGCTGCCGCGGTTCAGGCAGCTCGGCGGCTACACCGTGTTCGTGGAGGGGTGGGCGCTGTACGCCGAGAGCCTCGGTCCGGATCTCGACATGTTCACGGATCCGTACTCGAAGTTCGGGCAGCTCACGTATGAGATATGGCGGGCCATCCGCCTGGTGCTCGACACCGGCATCCACTCGATGGGCTGGACCCGGGAGCAGGCGATCGAGTACTTCGCATCCAACTCGGCGAAGAGCGAGCTCGACATCGCCCAGGAGGTGGACCGATACATTGTCTGGCCCGGACAGGCGCTGGCGTACAAAATCGGCGAGCTGAAGTTCAAGGAGCTCCGCGGCGAAGCAGAGCGAGCGCTGGGCGCGCGGTTCGACGTCCGCGCGTTCCATGACGAGGTGCTGCGGCATGGTGCGCTCCCGCTCGATGTGCTCGAGCGGAACGTGAGGGAGTGGATAGCGGCGCAGCCACAGAGCTGAGCGCGTGGACGTTCCGTTCTACACGCTCGATGTCTTCACTGACCGTGCATTCGCCGGGAATCCGCTTGCCGTCATAACGGACGCAGTCGGCGTCCCTGAAGCGCGACTGTCGCAGATTGCACGCGAGTTCAATCTGTCGGAAACGGTGTTCGTGTATCCGCCCGACGACCCGTCGCACACGGCGAAGGTGCGGATCTTCACACCTGGGCAGGAGCTGCCGTTCGCCGGGCATCCAACGGTTGGAACCGCAGTGCTCCTAGCAACGCTTCGCGGCGGGCCTGTTTCCGCGGAAGAGACGGTGATCACACTGGAGGAGGGCGTGGGCCCGGTGCGGGTCCGCGTCCGCCTTCGCCCGGCGGCGACGTTCGGCCAGCTATCCGTGGCAAAGCTCCCGGAGCTCGTGGGCGCCGGCCCGAGCCGGGGCGAGCTGGCGCGCGTGCTCGGCATCGGTGAAGCGGACGTCGCTCAGGTGCGTCCTGGTCCGGCGATCTACTCGTGCGGTGTCCCGTTCCTGTTCGTCGAGCTCGTGGACAGGCGCGCGATCGCTGCCTGCCGACTCGACGGATACGCGTGGGAACAGCTGGTAAAAGTTCACCGGCTGCCGGAAGAGGTGTTCGTGTTCGCCGCCGATCCCGAGCTGCCGGATTCCGATTTCCGCGCGCGTATGTTCGCTCCCGGCATCGGGGTGCCGGAGGACCCAGCGACCGGCAGCGCAGTGGCATCGTTCGCCGGTCAGCTGCACGCCCGCTCGCGGCTGTACGACGGCACGCACACATGGCGCGTGGAGCAGGGATTCGAGATGGGGCGGCCAGGCATTCTCGACCTGGAGTGCGACGTGAAGGGGGGCGAGATCGCAGCCGTGCGCGTGGGCGGGAACGCCGTGATCGTCAGCCGGGGAGAGCTGATTCTCCCCGACTGAGCCGCCGGGCTACTGCAGGTTCTTCACGATCTCGTAGATGAACCGCACGCCGAACCCGATGTTCTCCACCGAGACTCGCTCGTCGTTGCCGTGCATCCCGCGCTGGCGCTCGGCGGTCTCCACCAGGAACGGGTCTATCCCGTACACCTTGATTCCCACGCGCTGATAGATCGGCCGGTCGGTCGCGTACGGCTGCATGACCGATGTGACGAAGGTGCCGGGACGCACGACACCCGCTGCGCGCTCGACTGCGTCGAAGAACTCGCCCTCGACCGGACTCTGCAGCGGAGTCTTGGGCTCCAGCAGCGTCTCGAAGTGAACGGCGGTGTCGGCGACTATTCGTTTCAGCAGCACCAGCGCCGAGTCCTTGTCGTGATGCGGCAGCAGACGCACGTCCACTTCAGCGACAGCCGTCGGCGGTATGACGTTCGTCTTGTCCGAGCCGCGCAACACCGTCGGCGTGATCGTCATCCTCAGGATCGCATTCCAGCTGACGTTGCTCAAAATCCACTGCCGTGCCTCAGGGATCTCGATTGCGCGGCGAATATCCGCGAGCCACTCGCGTTGCGGGCTCTCGTAGGTTCGGGAGATGTCACGGAAGAACCGTTCGGCGGGGGGCGTGACCTCCAGCGGTGTCTCGTAGCTGGCGAGACGGCTCACCCCAGCCGCGAGGCGCGGCACGGGGTTGTGCGGGGTCGGGCGCGAGCCGTGAGACGCAATGCCGTGAACTGTGAGCCGCTGCCAGAAGGTGCGCTTCTCCGCGACGCCGACGCCGATGAACTGAAGCTGTCCGTTGAGTACAGGGTTGTCGCCGCCTTCGGTGATGAGGAACTCGACGTCGCTGACGAGATCGGCGTGGTTCGCGACGAACTCGAGGACTCCGGTGGAGCCAAGCTCCTCGTCGGCGTTTGCGATGTAGACGATGTCACGGGAGAGCTGCACGCCCGAGCGCTTGAGTGCCAGCAGCGCAACGAGGTGCGCAATGCCATCGCCTTTCATGTCGAGAGCGCCACGCCCCCAGACGTAGCCATCCTTCACTTCGCCCGAGAACGGGGGCACCGACCAGTGGTCGTGCGAGGCTGGGACGACATCGAGGTGGTGGACCAGCGCGACAGCGCGCTTCGAGCCGTTGCCGCGCAGGCGCGTGTACAGATTGGCACCCCGGCGGGCAGCGAACACGCCGGTGTCCAGCAGCTGGACCTCGAACCCCTCGCGCTCCAGCACGGACTTTATGAAGAGCGCTCCGTCGAGCTCGTTACCGGGAGGGTTGCTGGTGTTGACACTCAGGTATTCGGACAGCAGCTGGGTCGCTTCGGCCTGGAGGGCGGGCCAGTCGGGTGAAGGCTCCTGACTGGCCAGCGGGGGGCCGAAGACGAGCAGGAGTGCCGCCGTGCATGAAGGCAGCGCCAGCCGCCGTAAGGTGATCATGGTAGTTGGGTCGGGAGCGATGCGGCTGAATGGGTATTGCGGGCAAATTGAAGCGCTTGCAGCGTTGGCAGCAATGGCCGATGAACACACCATGGTCTGCGTGCTGCGGGAGCAGCAAGTGGCACCGGGGTCGGGCGCGCGCTAGCTTGGCGCCCTTCTCACCACTTCAATGACTGCAAGGTCACTCCCCGAAAATCCCACGCCGAACGTCCGGATCGTTGACGGACCAGTAGCTGGCGGCATTCACAGCCAGTCGCCCGCACCCATCCGCCACCCGCGGCTCGATTCTGTGGACCTGCTTCGCGGGATCGTGATGGTCATCATGCTCCTCGACCATACGCGGGACTTCACGCACTGGGCGGTGGCGGAGTTCGATCCGACCAACATCGACCGGACGTATCCGGCACTCTTCTTCACCCGCTGGATCACACACTTCTGCGCGCCGCTGTTCGTGTTTCTTGCCGGGACGGGCTCATACCTGCAGCTGTCGCGCGGCAGGTCGAAGGAAGAGCTGTCCGCCTTTCTCATGAAGCGCGGCCTGTGGCTGATCGTTCTCGAGTTCACGATCGTGCGGTTCCTCGTCACCTTCGAGTACGATCTTTCGTTCCTTGGAATCGCGCAGGTGATCTGGGTGCTCGGCGTGTCGATGATCGTACTGGGAGCACTGGTGCGCTTCAGCGTGACGGCCATAGGCGCGTTCGGGATCGGGATGATCGCCCTGCACAACCTGCTCGACCCCATTCGTGTGGCCAACTGGCAGGGGCCCGACAGCCCGGTGCCGGATGCGCTGAGCAAGCTGTGGATGGTGCTGCATGAGGGCGGAGCCTTCCCGGTTGCCGGCTGGCCGAGTCCTGTGTTGTTCGTGCTCTATCCGCTGATTCCATGGATCGGTGTCATGGCTGCCGGTTACGCGCTCGGACAGGTGTACGACTGGGAACCTGCACGCAGGCAGCGATTTCTGCTGCGGCTCGGTGCGGTGCTGACGATCGGCTTTGTCGTCCTGCGCGCGATCAACGTATACGGCGATCCGGCGCGCTGGAGCGCGCAACCGAGTGGCATGTACACCCTGCTGTCGTTCCTCAACGTCACCAAGTACCCGCCGTCGCTTCTCTTCCTTCTGATGACGCTGGGACCGGGCCTGATGGCGCTCGCCTGGTTCGAGCGCCTTCCTGTCAGTCGGCTGGTGGCGGCGCTGGTGATCTTTGGACGTGTCCCGCTCTTCTTCTATCTGCTGCAGTGGCTCACGGCGCACACACTCGGCATAGTAGCGCACATACTCGCCGGAAAGCCGTGGAGTCAGTTCGTGGGCGGGGACTTCGGGCCGTGGCCGGAAGGGGCTGGCTTCGGCCTCGGTGTCACGTACGTGGCGTGGCTTGCTGGCGTGCTTTTGTTGTACCCGATATGTAAATGGTACGCTGGGGTGAAACAGCGGAGGCGGTATTGGTGGCTCAGCTACATGTAGCTGGTAGCAGAACGGACAGTCGCCCGAGACGCATCACCATCTCATCCAGTACGTGCCCTTTACAGCGAAGATGTTCTGCGGGTGATCGCTGAACACCTCGCGCAGATCGCGCGCGCCGGCGAGCCCGAAGTCGTCGCCGAACCCGAGCCGCCGCTGCTGCCACACGAAGAACAGCGCTGATCCCGGCCGGTACTCCCATCTCACCACGGCGTTCCCGACCAGCGTACGGGTCTTGAAGTTGGGATCGGCGATCCTGAACGCAGCACCACCAGGATACAGCACGAGTCCCTGGTCGTCGCGCGCAAGCGTTCCGGCTTCCTCGCTCAACACCTCGAACTCGAGTGTGCGGGGGGCGGCGAGTGCCTTGACGTCGAGATACTCGCCGGCCGCGATGAGCGGCTGCGCGAACAGCTGCAGCGACAGCACCGGGGAGAACGTCCAGTCCACCCGGCTCGTCAGCGAAAGCTCCTGGTAGCGCAACGATCCAAACACGTACCGCCGGCCGAACGTCGCGTCGGCCGACGGATCGCCGAACTGCGTCACGTACTGCACCGGCGCGAGCCGGTTGACGTAGCCCGGACTCGCATTCAGCCGAAGCTGTGAGAACGGCCGCCAGTCGAACGACGTGCTGAACGAGTGGACCCACGCACCGAGCTCGTCGGTCTCGCGGACGTAGCCGACATCCGTGGACCAGACTTTCCGCCGGTCGGAGATGAGCGCGACGTCCAGCCGGTCAAAGTCGGCTCTTCGCATGACGGGGCCGCCGCGGCTCAGGTATGGATCGAACCCTCCGCGGTTCCACTCCGGCCGGACGAGCATCTGCCAGAAGTTGTTGAACGTCCACTCCGCAGCCAGTCCGACGAGGTTTCTGCCGAGGAAGCCGTCCCAGTTGCGAGCGATCATGCCGTGCGGCCGGATCATGTAGTTGCGCAGGAAGCGGCCTGGCGTGTCTTCCTTGTACGCCACACTCCAGGTTCCGGCGCGAAAACCTGCGATCGTCTGGAATCCGACGTCGTTCACCTCGAGCCCGGGCGATACCTCTCGATAGAAGGCGCTGCCCAACCAGTGCCTTCCGGAATTCTTCGCGAGTCCCGCGTGCCAGGTCGTGCCGCTCAGCCTGCGCAGTGTGGGATCGAAGCGACTCGTTTCTCGGTCAGGCCGCTGGAGAAAGCGCACGGGCGACCGCTGTGTTGCCGCGATCGCCTCGGGAGTCCCTGTCACCCGGCTCGCACCGGCCGCTGCATCGAAAGACCACTCGCGCTGTCGCCAGCTCTGCTGGAAATCGAGTCCTCCGAAGTAGGAGTCGCGCCGCAGCGCAGCCGCTGTCGCCGGGTCGGTTAGATCCCGGTTCACAGCAGTCAGCAGAGCGCCGGCGACAGTGTTGCCCCCGCTCAGCTCCTGGCGCGCGCGCGCTACCAGATAGTTGGTCAACGGCTCCACGACGGCAGTCCCGCGCTCGCCGTCACCGAACACCACGTCAACTTCTTCGCGCGTTGTCACTGCATCCAGGAAGCCGATGCTGAGCCCCCGCGCAGTCCGTCCCGTGAGCTTCACCGCTCCGGCAATCGTCGCCTCTTCCGGCGTGTCCACATACAGGTATTCACCGGACACGTCTCTCTGCGGCACCCGGCCTATGCGGCGCGAATGAAACGCCTCGAAGCTGAACGGATTCAGCAGGCTCGAGGCCGAGCTGACGTTGCCCAGGGAGTGGAACTGAAGTGGTGATGCGGAGGCGACACGCGCCTGCCCGAAGCGGAAGGTCTCCGCCCGCTCAACGAAAAACGGCCGCCGCTCCGGAAAGAAGAGCTCGCTGTGGGTGAGATTGATCCGCGCCAGATCCACTTCGACCTGGCCGAAGTCCGGGTTGACCGTCCCGCTGAGCGTCAGGTTGTTCGTAACGCCGTACCTGAGATCAGCCCCCGTGCTGAATCTCGCCTCCCTTCCCGTGCGGAATGGATTGCCAGGCTCCTTGCCGAGGTACTCGACGCGCGACGCAACGTAGGGGACCAGTTCGACCTGACGGCGGCGTGGCAGTTCGCTCAACCCCACGAGCCGCGCCCAGTCCGCCGGGCTCTGCGCCGTCCTCTTCGGACGGGCGGGCAGGAACGACGTCTCCGCACGCCAGCCTATGACGCGGCTGAACTGGATCCCCCACACGCTGTCTGCAGCGCCGGTTGTGTAGCGAAGCTGCCCGAACGGGATACGCAACTCGGTTGACCACCCTGCCGAATCCATCACGGCTGCACCTTCCCACACCGCGTCCCACGAGTTGTCCTGACCGAGGTTCGCGTCCATCGTGGCATCGCGCAGGGCCCCCGCGGGCGTTATCCGGAAGACGTAGGCGCTCAACCCGTCGTTCTGTGAGTCGATGTAGACCTCGAGCACATCTGCGTTCCAGATCGGCTCATCGCGCCGTGCGAGCCGCGCCCTGATCCGGCTCGGATCCGCGTCATACAGCCGTCCGCCGATGTACAGCGCTTCGTTGTCGTAGAGGACACGCACCTCCGTGAGCTCGGAGGATGGCTGGCCTTCGTCCGGATCGCGCTGCACGAACCCGGAGTGGGCCGGTGCCGCTGCCCAGGCAGCTTCGTCCAGCCGGCCGTCAACATGGATCGGCGACGTCGCCCGCACGGCCCGTACGGTTACGGTCTCATTCTCACCGCTGGCCTGCACCTGGGCCGAGGCCGCTGAAGAGGCTCCCGCGAGCGTGAGTACGATGAGCAGCCGAAGGGCCAGTCGGGCGGAGGGCATGGGCGGTGGAAGATGTCCGCGCGCCCGATATACTTCCAGAGCGCGCCAGCTTGTGGAGCCCAATTCCTGCAGCCGGCCTTTCCGCGGTCGCTGTCCGCTGACCGCTAATCGCTAACCGCCGCCGTCATGTCTCACAGCCGACGGGATTTCCTGCGAACGGCTTCGGTCGCCGCTGCCGCCGCCGCTGTGCTCGGCGCATACCGGCCTGTGCCCGGTGCGGTTGCAGCCGCACCTCAGCCGAGCGCGGGGGACGCGGGCATCCGGGAGCTTGCGATGCTCGCCCTCGAGGCGGCCACAGGCGCGGGAGCCAGCTATGCGGATGTCCGTATCTCCGATCGGCAGGACGAGAACATCAGCACCCGCGACCGGCGCGTGCAGTCCAGTTCCTACAGCCGGACCTTCGGCTTCGGTGTGCGCGCCATGGCCGGTGGTGCGTGGGGGTTCGCTGCGAGCAGCCGGCTGGAGCGCGACGAAGTCGTGCGGGTGGCACGTGCCGCCGTCGCACAGGCCCGGGCGAATGCGGCGACGCTGATCCGCCCGAACGTGCTTGCTCCTGTCTCACCGGTCCCTGCGGGCGAGTGGCAGAGTCCTGTCCGCATCGATCCTTTCACCGTTTCGCTCGAGGAAAAAGCGAACCTCCTGATCTCGGCGAACGAAGCCGCGCTCGCGGTTCAGGGCGTGCGCCTCGCCACCTCACAGGCCGCGTTCGTGAGAGAGGAGAAGACACTCGCCACGACCGATGGCAGCTACATCGTGCAGACCGTCATCCGCACTAATCCAGGTATGACAGTCACGGCGGTGGACACCCAGCGCGGCGACTTTCAGACGCGGCAGTCCACCGAAGTGCAGCCGATGGGGCTTGGCTACGAGCACGTGCTCGACTCGCGATTCGTCGAGAACGCCCCTCGCTGGGCCGAGGAAGCGGTGCAGAAGCTGAGCGCGAAGCCTGTGGATGTGGGGCGGTACGATCTTGTGCTGCATCCGACCCATCTGTTCCTCACGATCCACGAATCCATCGGTCACGCGACCGAGCTGGACCGCGCGATGGGCCACGAAGCCAATTACGCCGGCACCAGCTTTCTCGCCCCTCCGGAGGAGCAGCTCGGGAAGTTCAGATACGGCCCCGAGTTCATGAACGTGCAGGGGAACCGGTCCGAGCCTGGCTCGCTGGCGCAAACCGGCTGGGACGATGAAGGTGTCAAACCCGACGACTTCATGATCGTGAAGGACGGCGTCTTCAATGACTACCAGACAACGCGAGAGCAGGCGATGTGGCTCGACTGGTGGTACAAGTCACAGGGCGAGGAAACCCGCTCGCACGGCTGCTCGTATGCGCAGTCATGGTCCGATGTCCAGTTTCAGCGGATGCCGAACGTCTCGCTCATGCCGGGTGAACAGGATCTCAGCTGGGACGATGTGATCGCAGCCACGGATCGCGGGATCGCGATACTCGGCCGTGGCTCATACTCGATAGACCAGCAGCGTTACAACGCGCAGTTCGGTGGCCAGGTGGCCTACGAGATCCGCGGCGGGAGAATCGTCGGGATGCTGAAGGACGTGGCGTACCAGATGCGCACCCCCGAGTTCTGGAACGCGATGGACCTGATCGGCGGAAGGAGCAGTTACGTGCTTGGTGGCACCTTCAATGACGGAAAGGGGCAACCCAGCCAGTCGAACGCGGTAAGCCACGGTTGTCCTGCCGCGCGGTTCCGTCAGATCAACGTGATTAACACAGGCAGCTAGCACTCAACGGAATTCCGGAGGACAGGGACCCTTGGCCAACAATCGCAGAGACTTTCTGAAGACCGCATCCACCGCCGCGATCGGTGCGGCTGTGCTCGGAGCATGCAGGCCCGCGCCAGGCACGGCGGCGGCAGCCGCGGCGATCACGCCGCAGCCAACGGTCGGGGATGCCAGCATCCGCGAGCTGGCGATGCTCGCGCTCGACGTCGCCCGCACCGCCGGCGCGGATTACGCGGACGTCCGCATTTCCGACCGGCGCGACGAATTCATCCTGACACGCGAGCAGCGGGTGCAGGCTACGAATTCCAGCCAGACGTTCGGCTTCGGCGTGCGCGCCCTCGTTCGAGGGTCGTGGGGATTTGCGGCGAGCAGCCGCCTCACGCGGGACGATGTCGCAGCCATCGCCCGGCAGGCAGTGGCGCAGGCGCAGGCCAACCGCGTCGCCCAGGTGAGGCCGCACGTCCTCGCGCCGGTGACGCCGGCCGGCGACATGGAGTGGCGCAGCCCAGCGCGCATCGACCCGTTCACCGTGGCGATCGAAGATAAAGCCCAGCTGCTGCTCGCAGCCAACGCGGCCGCGCTGCAGGTGCAGGGCGCGAGATTTGTGAACTCCTTCATGAACTTCATGAAAGAGGAGAAGACGCTGGCAACGACCGACGGCTCCTTCATCGTCCAGACGGTCATCCGCTCGGCACCGAACCTCACCGTCACGGCGGTGGACATGCAGCGCGGCGACTTCCAGACAAGGCAGGCCAACGACGTGCAGCCGCGCGGGCTCGGCTACGAGCACATACTCGATGCGCGGTTCGTAGAGAATGCGCCGCGCTGGGCGGAGGAGGCGGTGCAGAAGCTGAGCGCCAAACCGGTTGAGGTGGGACGCTATGACCTGATCCTGCACCCGACGCATCTGTGGCTCACCATCCACGAGTCGATCGGTCATCCCACGGAGCTCGACCGCGCCATGGGTTACGAGGCGAACTATGCGGGCACGAGCTTCCTGGCCCCGGCGGACGAGTTCCTCGGCAAGTTCAGGTACGGGCCCGACTTCATGAACGTGCAGGGAAACCGTTCGGAGCATGGCTCGCTGTCGCAGATCGGCTGGGACGACGAAGGCGTCAGGCCGGACGACTTCATGATCGTGAAGGACGGGATCTTCAACGACTACCAGACGACGCGCGAGCAGGCGATGTGGCTCGACTGGTGGTACAAGTCACAGGGGCAGGAAACGCGCTCGCACGGCTGCTCCTACGCGCAGTCGTGGGCCGACGTGCAGTTCCAGCGGATGCCCAACGTGTCGCTGATGCCGGGTGAGCAGGATCACACCTGGGAGGACTTGATCGCCGCGACCGACAGGGGAATCGCGATCGTCGGCGAGGGCTCGTTCTCGATCGATCAGCAGCGCTATAACGCGCAGTTCGGCGGTCAGGTGTTCTATGAGGTTCGTGGAGGCAGGATAGTGGGAATGCTCAAGGACGTCGCATATCAGATGCGTACACCGGAGTTCTGGAACGCGATGGACATGATAGGCGGCCAGCGGAGCTACATACTCGGCGGCGCAATGAACGACGGTAAGGGCCAGCCGAGCCAGTCCAATGCAGTCAGTCATGGTTGCCCGCCAACGCGGCACCGCCAGATCAACGTGATCAATACGGGGAGGACAGCGTGAGCCGCCCGAAGTCGCTCTTCAATCAGAGCCAGGCGCAGTACCTCTCGCGCGAGGAGGCGCAGCGCGTAGGACAGCAGGCGCTCCGTTCCGCCACCGCCGACGAGACGCGGGTCATCATCAGCAGCGGCGCCCGCGCGAACACGCGATTCGCCGAGAATCAGATCTCGACAGCAGGCGACAACTACAACGCCACCGTGTCTGTGCGCAGCGTGTTCGGGCGTCGGGTCGCATCCGCCAGCACCAACCGACTGGACGACGAGTCGCTCGCGCAGGTGGTGCAGCGGAGTGAGGCTCTCGCGCGACTTGCACCGGAGGATCCGGAGATCATGCCGGAGCTCGGACCGCAGGAGTATCAGGCCAGGCCGCAGCCAACTGAGACATCGCCGCCGTCGCCGGCACAGCGTGCCGAGGCAGTCAGGGCGATCAGTGAGCAGGCACGCGCTGCAAACCTCGTATCGACGGGGTTCATCGTGTCCACGATGGGCGCTTCGGCGATCGCGAACTCGAAGGGGTTGTTCGCTTACAACAGGAGTGCTCTCAGCGCGTTGACCACTACGGTGAGAACGCCGGATGGTACGGGTTCAGGGTGGGCAGGCGCGACGCACAACGACTGGGCGCAGGTGGATGCAGCTCAACTCGGGCAGGTGGCGGTCGAGAAGGCTGTTCGGTCGCGCGACCCGGTCGCAATCGAGCCGGGTCGCTACACGGTCGTGCTCGAGCCGACCGCGGTCGCGAATCTCGTGCAGACGATGATCACCGGGTTCGGTCAGGCGATTAATGCCCGTGCGGCAGACGAAGGACGCACGTTCTTCTCGAAACCGGGCGGCGGTAACAAGATCGGTGAAAAGGTCGTGGACGCTCGAGTGACCATCGTAGCGGACCCTGCGGATCCGGAACTCCGAGCGGGCGCCTTCACCGGCGAGGGGCTGCCGACGAAGCGCGTCGTGTGGATAGAGAATGGCATCGTCCGCAACCTGAACTACGACCGGTACTGGGCGCAGCAGAAGAACCTGGAGCCGACCGCGGCTCCCGGCGGGTTCAGGATGAATGGCGGCGACGCCAGTATCGCCGATATGGTGGCCAGCACGCAGCGAGGCATTCTCGTGACGCGCCTGTGGTACATCCGGCCGGTTGACCCGCGCACCATTCTCTACACCGGGCTTACCCGTGACGGCACGTTCCTCATCGAGAATGGCCGCGTGACGCGCTCGATCAAGAACATGCGCTGGAATGAGTCGCCGATATTCCTGCTGAACAACGTGGAAATGCTCGGTCGCCCGGTGCGGGTGAACTCGGACGAGAGCGGCGACGGCTCCAACGTGATCGTTCCGCCGGTCAAGGCAAGGGACTTCAACTTCACCAGTCTCAGCGACGCCGTGTGACGAGAATAGACCCTCCACTGCCTGCTGAGGAGAGTGTCGCCCGGCAGGCAGTGGACGGCGACATACATGTCAATCTCCGAGCATCATCTGCCTGTCGGCCGCACCGCGCGGTATGTGACGCTCGGTGGGGCGGACGCGGCTGTCAGCGAGATCTGGATCGTGTGTCACGGATACGGGCAGAGGGCGGCAAGGTTCGCGCGTGAGTTCGAGTCGATCGCAGACGACAACCGCCGCGTCGTCGCACCCGAGGCGCTGTCACGCTTCTATCTGGATCCGCCGAGCGTGCAGACACATGGAACCGCGCGTATCGGCGCATCGTGGATGACACGCGACGACCGTCAGGCGGAGGTCAACGACTACGTCGAGTACCTGAACGCGCTCTGGCGCCAGGTCAGCACCGGCATGAACGAACCCCGCCTCGTAGCGCTCGGCTTTTCGCAGGGCGCAGCGACGGCGGCACGCTGGGCGGTACTCGGCTCCGCTTTCCCGGCGCTGCTCGTGTTGTGGGCCGGATCGCTGCCCCGCGACCTGCTCGAGGGCGCGCCTCTGGCGAAGCTGAGCGCCATTCCACTGGTGCTCGTCGCTGGCCGGGATGACCGTTTCGCGCCCGACCACGTTGTGGAGGAAGAGGAGCGGGTGTTGCGCGACCGCGGGCTCGACCCGCGAATCGTTCGCTTCGACGGCGGACACGTGATCGATTCGGCGGTTCTGGCCGGTCTCGCCGGAGCGGGAACGACGTAACCGCACTGCCGGCTTACGGCAGCGGCTGACCCAGCGGTTCAGGCGGCGGTGTCTCGGGCGACGGCGGCAACGCGGCTACACGTCGGCGGAACAGCTCGTACTCCGCGTCATCCGTCCGCAGACCCTGAAGCTCTCCGGGAGTGATACGGTCGATGAGAGCCATGGCCGCATCGATGCGCGACTCCTCCATGGGGTGGGACGCGAACCAGCTCTCGAGCTGGGAGGGAGTCCCGCGCGCCGCGTCGCGCGCCTCGAGGAAACGCTCGAACAATCGCGGCACTCCGATCGGGTGAATCCCCGCGCGGAACACATTGACCACGGCTTCCGAATCCGCCTCCAGCTCATCGCGCCGGCTGTAGCGCGCGAGGACGAACGACCCGCCGATCTGCAAAGCCGCCCGACCGACCTCGCTCTCGCACGTATTTGTCACCGAGCAGAGCACGGCGATTCCCACGTTTGCTCCGGTGTGCTTCTGCATCTGCTCGATGGAGTGCCGCTGCACGATGTGGCCGATCTCGTGGCCGAGCACGCCGGCGAGCTCGCTCACCGACTGCGTTGCCTCGATCAGCCCTCGATTCACGTACACATAGCCACCGGGGAGCGCGAATGCATTGATCTGCGGGCTGTCAACGACGTGGAAGTGCCAGGTCAGGTCCCGCCGCTCGGTACGGTCCGCAATCTCCTGCCCGAGCCGCTGCACGTAGCCGGTGATGTAGGCGTCGGTGACCAGCGGCAGCTGCGAGTTGATCTCGTTCGCCGCATCGGCCCCGAGGGAGATCTCCTGTTCCTCGGCTACGGCACACGCAGCGACTGCGACTACAGCTGCGGTCGCGACACAGGCGGTGAGCCGCACCGCCTTACGCCGCGGCGGACGGATGACCGCGGTGCACACGGAGCGCGGCAACACGCCGCCCATCCATCGCGACCACCTCGAGCTCTCCGCCGGGGAACCCAACCCGGTCGCCCACGCGCGGCAACCTTCCCAGTTGGGCAAAGGCGTAGCCTCCCAGCGTTGTCCACTCACCCTCGGGGATGGGAAGACGGTGGTCCGAGCGCACGTCGATCAGCGACAGTGAACCAGCCAGCTCCAGCACGCCGTTGTCCTCGAACGCCGTACGGGCAGCGAGGTCGTACTCGTCGGAGATATCACCCACAACTTCTTCCACCAGGTCCTCGAGAGTGACGATTCCCGCCGTGCCGCCATACTCGTCGAGTACCACGGCCATGTGCGCCCGCGTGCGACGGAGGTCGTCGAGGACCCGTGTGGCCGCCCGCGTGTCGGGCACGTACAGCGCCTCGCGCAATGAACTCTCCAGCACGAACGGTGTGCCTTCCTCCCTGAGCCACAGGTCCTTCGCCAGGAACACGCCCACCACATCGTCCAGCGTCTCGCGGTAAACGGGATAGCGCGAGTATCGCTCGTTCCGGAGGATCTCGCGTACCTCCTCCTCGTTCGAATCGATGTCGATCGCCACCACGTCGGTCCGCGGACGCATCACGTCCACGACCTTCTTGTTGTGGAAGTCGAAGACACCGGCGAGCATTGCGCTGTCCGATTCGTTCAGCGCACCGTGCGCGCGCGACTGCATGACGAGCAGCCGCAGCTCGTCCGGCGAGTGCACGTTGTGCAGCTCGGAAACGGGCTGAATTCCGACAGCACGGAGGATCAGGTTCGCGGCGCCGTTGAACAGTGAGATCAGCGGGGACATCAGCCGTGAGAACCACACGAGCGGCGTGGTTACGAGTTTGCTCGTGGCCTCAGGCATCGTGAGCGCCACCGATTTCGGTGCCAGTTCGCCAAGCACAACGTGCAGGAAGGTCACGATGAAAAACGCGATAACGATGAACGCGGTACCGTGTGCCAGCGCCTGCCCGCCCGGGACCCCGACGACGTCGAAGACGTAGCCGAACAGCGCGGCCATCGCGGGCTCGCCGATCCAGCCGAGCGCGAGCGACGACACGGTGATTCCCAACTGGGTCCCCGAGATATACCGGTCGAGGTGCTTGAACGCCTTCTGTACGCTTCTGGCGCGGTTGTCACCGGCGGCAGCTTCCCGGTCTATCCGGCTGCGGCGCGCTGCTACAAGAGAGAATTCGGCCGCGACGAAGAAGGCGTTCGCGAAAACCAGCAGGAATACGAAGAGGAGTTGAGCGATCAGCTCCCCACCGCCTATCGCCTCCACATGCTCCACGAGCTCTCCATTTCAGGGCACCGGCCGGGCGCCGGAAGGCGACCTCCACCCGGATCACCAGCTGCCTGGTGTTGGCAGCGTCGGGAAAGCTATGCAAGACTTGTGGTTGACGGCAGATCGGGAGTCTTGCATTTTGCACGCCGCTGACTGCAAGTAACCGTGACCCGAGCGCACATGGAAGCGCCTACTATTGAAGTGCGACCCGTCCTGCGCTGGATCTATGCGGCGAGGCTGGTACTTGCGGCAGCGATGTACTTCGCGGCTGTATCGGTCTGGCTGGAGGCGGAAGGGGCTTCGACCCTTATTGCCTCGGCGGCGCTCATAGGCGCGCTCGTCTTCACCGGCGGCTCGTTCTTCTACACAGATGTGTACGGCGGCCGGCCGGGGGGCACTTTCCTCTACCTCCAGTCGCTGTTCGATCTGCTTCTGGTCACCGGCGTAGTCCATGTGACCGGGGGCGGGGAGTCGCCTTTCACGGCGCTCTACATCCTGGTCATTGCCGCTGCGGCGCTGCTGCACGACGGACGCGGTGTGGTCCTGGTCGCCGCGCTCGGGATTGTCGTGTATTTCGCGGACGCGCTGCTCCTCCACGAGTTTGTATTCGAGCGCGCGCTGGCGCTCCAGCTTGCACTCTTTGCGGCGGTCGCATTCGGCAGCGGCCTGATAGCGGCGCGACTCCGGGCGCACGGGACAGCGCGCGAGCAGATGGCCGCCGAGCTGGCGATGTTCAGGCTCCGGGAGGCCGACGTGCAGCGGCTGCGGGCGAGGGCCGGGCGACTGGAGGCGGTGGCACAGCTGAGCAGTTCACTCGCGCACGAGATCAAGAATCCGCTTGCGGCGATCAGCAGTGCAGTCGAGCAGCTCGGTGCGGGCGCTCGTGCAACCGAGGATGAGCGCTCTCTCGCCGAATTGGTCACGCGCGAGTCCGACCGCCTGACGCGCCTGCTCGGTGAGTTCCTGGATTTCTCCCGTCTGGATCTCGCTGAGCGACGCGTACTCGACATGCGCGATGTCGTGCGTGGCGCCGTGCAGCTGGCTGAATCGCATCCGGAACAGAGTCAGAATGTCGCGCTTGCCATGATGCTCCCGGACCGGGATCTCCTTGTCGACGGAGACGCCGACGTGCTGCATCGTGCTCTGTTCAACCTGGTGCTGAATGCCATTCAGGCGTCGCCGGCCGGCGGCGTGGTGCTGGTGGAAGCTGAGGCGCTCTCGCCGCGGCAGACGCCGGTGGGTGAAGCTGCATTTCTGCGTGGCAGCGTGGCCGTCCGCGTCAGCGATCAGGGGCCGGGCGTTCCGCAGGATATCCTCGACCGCGTCTTCGACCCGTTCTTCACGACGAAGAAGCGCGGCAGCGGGCTCGGCCTGGCGATCGTTCACCGGTCCATCGCGGCGCACGGCGGCCACGTGGTGGTGGATAGCAACAGCTTTGGCGCCCGCTTCACCGTGATTCTTCCACGCACGGCAACGCCGGCCAGGCCGATGAGGGCAATCCATGGCTGATCGTCTCCCAAGCGTTCTCGTCATAGATGACGAGGCCGCAATCCTGGAAACCGTCCGCATCCTTCTGAAGAACGAGGGATTCGCGGTGCATACGGCCCTGGGTGGCAAGTCGGGCCTCGACCAGCTTGCCACTCTGCAGCCCGAGATAGTCATCACCGACGTGCGGATGCCGGACGTCACCGGCATAGACGTGCTCGCCGCGTCCCGCGCGCAGGACCCGGAGACACCGGTGATCCTGATGACTGCGCAGGCCAGCCTTCAGTCGGCCGTGGAGGCGGTGAATCAGGGTGCGTTCTACTACCTGCACAAGCCGTTTCGCAACGAAGAGCTGCTCACGCTGCTGCGGCGCGCCGTCGAGCATCGGCGGCTCCGGGTGGAGAACAAGACGCTCAAGGCGGAGATCCGCAGGCGCGCTCACGGCGACCGTCCGGTCGGGAAGAGCTCGACCTGGATCGAAGTGCTCCGCGTCGCCGAAACCGTCGGGCCGACCGAATCCATAGTTCTCCTGCAGGGTGAGTCGGGGACAGGTAAGGAGATCGTTGCGCGCTACGTGCACGAGATCTCGAACCGCGCGTCCGGCCCGTTCGTTTCCATCAACTGCGGTGCGCTCCCGGAGAGTCTCCTGGAGAGCGAGCTGTTCGGCCACGTGCGCGGCTCGTTCACCGGGGCTCACCGTGACAAGACCGGCCTGTTCGCGGCTGCATCCGGTGGGACGTTCTTTCTGGACGAAGTCGGCGAGATGTCGCCGGCGACGCAGGTCAAGCTGCTACGTGTGCTGCAGCAGCGTGAGGTGATACCGGTGGGCTCCACCGAGGCGATACCGATAGACGCGCGGTTGCTCGCAGCCACCAACCGGGATCTCGAGGAGGAGATCCGGCGCGGCAACTTCCGCAGCGACCTGTACTACCGGCTGAACGTCATTTCGCTTCACCTGCCACCGTTGCGCGAGCGGAAGGACGACATTCCGCTGCTGGCGGATCTGTTTCTGCGCAACGTTGCCGAGACACGGGGCGAGGAGCTGCGGACACTCGGCCCGGCTGCGCTGGCTGCGCTGCAGGCGTACGACTGGCCGGGAAACGTGCGGGAGCTGGAGAACGCGTTGGAGCGGGCCGCGCTGCTGACCACCGGAACGGTGATAGAGCTGAACGTGCTGCCGGAGCGTGTCATTCAGCCCCGCGCGGAATCACTCGTCGCCGATCGCACGCCGGCGAATCCGACACTGGAGACGATCGAGCGCGCCTACATCGAGTGGATACTGCAGCAGGAGGATGGGAACAAGACACGCGCGGCGGAGGTCCTTGGAATCGACCCCTCCACGCTGTACCGAAAGATGTCCCGGTACGGAGGACAGGCGGCCGGGTAGCTCAGTCACCCCATAACTGGCGCGCGCCTTCCGCGTACGGTGCCAGGACCGGCGACCCTTCAGGAGACGGGCGGTAGTACATCAGCGGCATCAATGCCGGGTACGCCCCGATCAGCTCCACATTTTCGGCGGGCCCCATGTCGCGCACGACCATCGCGCCGCCGGATCGCAGCCCGGGGACGCGTACCTGCCAGAGCATCGGGGACACGTCGAGCGTCCCCAGCCGGTCGGCGTGAAGCTCACGCGCGCAGAGGGCGGACATGGGTCCGGTGCCGGGCCGGAACGTGTATTCCCCGCGCACGCTCTCGTATGGCAGCTCCCGCGGTACCTCCACGTCGAAATCCAGTCGCGGAAGCTCACGCTCGAAGTACTGAGTGCTTCGCTCTGCGTAGATCCTGGAGAATGCGTCCACGTCGCACGTCGGGTTGTGCCGCATCGCCGTGTCGATCGAGTCGAGCCGCATCCCGGCGGCGGCGAGCCGCATCACTATCCGGGACGGCCAGGCGCCGTGCACGAACACGAGTGACGAGTCGGACGCAGAAGGCGGTGAAATGCGGCTGCTCGCCCTGAATCCCCCGTACGCGAGCAGCCGTTCCGGAGCGAGGTACAACACTCCGGCCGCGAACGTCGCCACGCTCGCCACCACAGCAGCGGTCCGCGCGAAGTACCCTCCGAAGTTCACCTGTGGCGACAGCGACCGGACGATCCCGGCGGCACCCAGTGCAACGAGCACCGACCAGACGGCCGCAGTCTCGTTCAGCAACCGCGGACCCATGAAGAAGCCGTGGTGCCAGTAGAAGAAGTTGGCGGCGACCGGGAGCAGTGCCCACGCTGCCAGGATCCTCTCACCGAACTCCAGTCGCCGGGCGATGAGCAGATACGCACCGACGATTGCGACTGCCGACAGCGGACTCTCCAGCAGGCTCTGTCCGAGAGTAACGAGGTCGGTGGCGGTATAACCGATGGCCTCCACCGGACCGAACTGGTTTCCCCACGGATCCACATGAAAGCCAAGTCCCGCTGAGGGTCCGTGCGAGTACTCGTAGCCGAATCGCAAAGGCGAGCCAAAGAAGCGGGCGTTGTACCAGGCGATCGCGATTCCGAAGGGAAGGGCACCGAGGACGCCGTACGCGACCCGCATGAGCGGTACTCTCAGCCCTTCCTTCCGCGAGTTCATAGCGACCATTACTGCCGGCACAGCACCGACCACGGCTGCGAACGGTCTGATCGTGAACGCCGCGCCGAGCGCCGCGCCGGACAGCAGCGCCCAGCCTGCAGCTGTGGACCCGCTGCCGCGCACTGCTGCGTACACGGCCAGCGCGATGAACGCGGCGGCGCCGACGTGATTCATCTGCGCGCCGGCGAGGCCGATGAGGAACGGACTCTGCGCCGCGAGCAGAACCCCCACGCGGACAGCCGCCTTTCGCTCAGGAAGCAGGCGCTCCGCGGCGAGAGCGGTGAAGAGCACGGCCGCACCGGCCAGCAGCGCACTGATCACCCATGGCATGCGTGCGAGGTGTCCTGCGGCCAGCAGAACCGGGTAGCCTGGCGGAAAATGCGAAACCCACCCCGCGTCCGTGATCACCGAGTTCTGCATGTGCCAGAAGCTCGTCGTCACGGCTGTGGGGCCCGCGAGTGCTCCTTCCGCGATGAACCGCGCATGAAGCAGCTGCGCCATCGCGTCTACCAGATTCGGCTTGCCGTCGAGCACGGCGACCGCAAACAGCGCCGTGAGGACTGTGCACAGCGTTGCAGCGGCCCCGGCGAACGCAGCCCGCGAAGGAGCTGTGATCAACCGCGCGATCCTTCTCAGCCAGGCGTCGACGGTGTCCCACGAGATCACCCGTGAAGCCAGCACCGCAACGGTGAGCACGATTGCCGCGCCGAGCAGTTGCATCTCATACGCCCGATCAGCTGCACTGAGGATCTCATCGCCGGCCAGGCCAACCTGCCTCCCGCGCAGCACGCGGTGCACAGGCAGGAGGGTGACGACCAGCAGCCCTGCACCGACGATCCGGCGCAGATGCCCGCCCGCGATCAGGGAGGGTCCACTCACCCGCGGCGCAGCGTCAGGAGGCGGCTCGCTGCGGCCGCACCGGGGTGAGCTTTCTCTGCAGGATGGGGTTGAGCCCCTCGCGTGTCGAGACGGGCAGCGGTTGCTGCCGCCCTCTCGTAAACGCGGCCCTGAAAATATGGTATATGGCCGCGAAGCCGTCGCGCCAGGTGATCTTCTTGCCCTCGGCGTACGTCCGGCCGTAGTAGCTCACCGGCACCTCGTACACGCGGGCGCCCATCTGCGACAGGCGGGCGAGCATCTCCGGCTCGATGCCGAACCGGTCGTTAGTCAGATGCATCGAAAGGAACGCATTCCGGGTGAACGCCTTGTACCCGGTCTCCATGTCCGTCACGTTCAGGTTCGTCAGCATGTTCGAGAGCAGAGTCAGCCAGCCATTGCCGACCCGGTGCCAGAAATACAGAACCCTGTGGGGACCGCTCCCGCCGAAGCGCGTGCCGAGGACCGCGTCCGCGAATCCATTGATTATCGGTTGGATGAGGACCGGGATGTCGGTGGGGTCGTACTCCAGGTCGGCATCCTGAATTACTATGACGTCTCCACTCACCAGCCCGCGTGCCGTACGAATCGCTGCTCCCTTGCCGCGGTTTCGCGGATGAGTCTCGACTCGTATCGTGGCCGGTCCCGAAAAGCCTTCCCGCAGGCGGTCGCCGGTGCCGTCGGTGGATGCGTCGTCCACAGCGAGGATTTCCATGGCGATGCCGTCTTCGGAGAGCGCAGCAGCCAGCCGCTGCAGTGCCATCAGAGTCTGCTCCACCGTGGCTTCCTCGTTGAAGCACGGCAGAACGATGCTCACGGTCTTTCCCGATGCCGTCACGATTGCTCCACTAATGGATGAAGTGCAGATGACCGCCGCCAGGGGAACACGCGAATGACCGGAATCGGGCCGATGGATCCAGCCGGGGCTGAAACCCTCGACATCATGGCTGCGGCGCCACGGTACAATGAGTGGCAGTACCACCAGATCGAACGGTTCATCGGCTCGCGTGTGCTCGAGGTTGGCGCCGGCATCGGCAATATGTCGCAGCACATCGTAACGGGCGACAGGGAAATGGTGGTGCTGACCGATCCGGACGAAGCGTACCGCTCGGCACTGCGGAAACGGTTCGCCGGCGAGAGCAAAGTGATCGTTGAGCCGCTTCGTCTCCCCGACGTCACGGCGATTCACACCCTGGCGGCAATGCGTCTCGACACTGCGGTCGCGCTCAACGTCGTCGAGCACGTCGAAGACGACGTGGGGGCGCTTCGGCAACTTGGCGAGGTAGTAGGCTCCGGTGGGCTCATTGTCGTGCTGGTGCCGGCGCTCCCTTCCATATATGGATCGCTCGACGAGGAGCTGGGGCACTTTCGCCGCTACACGCGCCGATCGCTGGCTGGCACCTTCAATGATGCGGGGCTCGACCTGGTGCACATGGCGTGGTTCAATCGCGTGGGCGTTCTGGGGTGGTGGTTGAACGCACGTGTGCGACGCCAGCGCCTGATCCCGCTACGCCAACTGCGGCTGTTCGACGCGCTGGTCCCGCTGCTGCGCTTCGAGAGGGTGGTTCCCCTGCCGTTCGGACAGTCGCTCATCGGCGTCGGTCGGCCGCGGCAGGGCTGACGCGGGCTGGAGGACCGGCCCCCGAACCCCGGGGCTGTATGGGGGCGGTGCGCGAATCGGCGTCTGGCGGCCGGAAAGTGGTGGCACACCGGTCCGCAGACAGATGTATCATGCCGCAGACCGCCACGGTTCCTTGCATTCTGCAATGGCATTCCGTGCCTGCGGTTATGCCGCAAAGAGCCAAGTCATTGTTATAACGGGAGTTACGTTGATGCCACAGTCTGGCTCGCCCCCTGCCTTAGTGCCGAGCGTCCGGCGGGGGTCGTGCTGGATTCGGTACTCGCCGTCCGTATTTGGCCGCCCCGCCGGTTTCACCCACCTCAGCAAGGAGTAGGAATGAGCAGGAACCGCAAGGGTTTCACGCTGATCGAACTTCTGATCGTCGTCGTGATTATCGGCATTCTGGCCGCTATCGCGATCCCGAAGTTCGCGAACACGAAGGAGAAGGCGTACCTGGCTTCGATGAAGTCCGACCTTCGCAACATCGCAACCGTCCAGGAAGGCTACTTCTCGGATTGGCAGGTCTACACGGCCATGAGCGCGAGCAACATCGCTGGCTCGGCTTCGCCGGATGCAGCCACGGGCTTCGTACCGTCGGCGAGCGTTACGGTTACCGCCACCGCCAGTGCGGCTCTCGGTTGGAACGCGACAGCGACGCACGCGGGCACGCTCAAGACGTGCGACATCTTCATCGGCTCGGCCCCTGGCACTGCCGGTGTGGCCACGGTTGAAGGCGAGCCGCGCTGCACGCCGTAACCTGAACAGCTTTTCCTGATGTATCAGAAGGGGTGGGTCCCGCTGGAGCTGCGGCTCTGGCGGGCCTTCCTTCTGAAGGGCGCCGCAATCGCGAACACTTACACTCAGCCTGGGAACGTCACAATGCGAACACGGCGAACTGGTTTCACTCTGATCGAGCTTCTCATCGTCGTCGTGATCATCGGTGTCCTCGCGTCGATCGCGATACCGAAGTTCGAGAGCACGAAGGAGAAGGCGTTCTTCGCCACGATGAAGGGAGACCTGCGGAACCTGATCACCGCCCAGGAGGCGTACGCGGCCGACAATGGCGGAGCGTACATGCCCGGAGGGACGGCCACCGCGACGAGCCCACTTGCCGGGTCGGTCTACGCTCCCTCTCCCGGCGTGACAATCGTCCTCGTAGCGCTTGCCCCCTCGTCGTGGGCGGCCACAGCGACGCATCCCGGCACACTCGCCACGTGCGGGGTCTTCATGGGCGGCGCGGCACCTGGCGGCTCGAACCCCGCCACCGTCGAAGGCGAGCCTCGCTGCGAGTAGCCAGTTCCGGGACACAGTAGCCGGGAGCCTATGCGGCCGCGGCAGTCCAGCGTCTACGCAGCATAGCGGTACAGCAGGCAAGGGAGTGATGACAGGCCGGCGCTCGCGCCGTGTCATACTGGCGTCGTGCGAGTTCACCCCCACTCCCGATCTGTTTCAGTTCCGTGCACCAGCGACCACACGCGCCGCGCGGTGCCTGGGGGGTTCACCCTCGTAGAGGCCGTCGTCGCCTCTGTCATTTTCGTCTTTGGGGTGCTCGGCATGCAGGCGGCGGCGACTGTCCTCGTTCGCCAGGCCCGCGATGCCCGAACCCAGGCGTTGAGCGCCGAAGTAGCTGCCGCGCGTTTCGAGCAGTTCGCGCATGTCTCCTGCACCGGCACAGTGAGCGGAGCCGAGCGTGTGCGGGGGGTGCATTCCGAATGGCAGACCTCGGCAATGCCGGCAGCCAACGCCGTCTTTTCCTCGCAGGCAATTCGCTTCGTACGCGGCACCACCGAGCGCACAGACAGCTACCACGGTGCGTTCAGGTGCCGCTGAAGGTCGCGGTTCACCGGCTCCGTCGCGAAATGAGCCGCGGATGGAGCGTGCTCGAGCTGATCGTGACTCTATTTGTCATGGGCATCATCGTAGCCCTCGCTGCAGCCACGATGGTGTCGGAACAGCGCGACGCACGCACTGCAGCGCGTCTCCGCGCAGTTCGTGCGGAGATCAGAGATGCGACCAGCGTCCTCGCACAGGAGCTGCGTGGCGCGTCCCCTGCCTCCGACACGCTTCGGCTTGCCGCCGACACTGCGGTGGAGTTCTTCGCGCCGATTCTCACCGCAGTGACTTGCGCGCAGGGAAGCGGTGCGCGCCTGCTGCTCGTGCCGCCCGTGTTCGCCGTCGGCGAGACGCTGTCCACGACGACCGCACAGCCGGACACGGGTGACCTCGTATGGATCTGGGCAGAGGACTCACTTCGCACTCCGGGATCCTGGCACCGCTGGCAGGTCGCGTCGTATGCCACGACCACCGGCGAGAATTGCAACCTCGGGCTCGAGCCGATCGGTGGTCAGCCGCAGGTGCTCACCATAGTCGGCGACGCCACCATCGTCCCGGCAGGTGCACCGGTTCAGCTGGTGAGGCGGGCGCGGTACAGCATCTACCGGGCGTCCGACGGCGGATGGTATCTGGGCTACAAGCGGTGTGATGCGCTCGGTCCATCCCGCTGTCAGGGAGTTCAGCCCGTGGCGGGGCCTTATCGCGTCCCGACAAGCGGTTCTCCCGGCATTCACTTTCGCTACTTCGGGGAAGCCGGCGATGAGCTCACTGGTGACATTGCAGCCACTGATACGTGGCGAGTCGAAGTGATTGCCAGGTCTGACACTGCGCACTCGGCACTTCTCTCGCGGCGCATCGGCGCACTGGACGATTCCGTCGTCATGACGGTGGCCCTGCGTAACGCCCGATGAGCACGCCCCGCGGTGCGGCACTGTTACTCGTCGTGCTGGGGATCGTCTGCCTTGGGGTACTCCTCGCGGGCCTCGCTTTCGCCTCGCGGGAGGATTACGCCCTCAGTACCGCCGCGCGCTCGTCACAGCGCGCGTTCACAATGGCAGAACGCTCGCTGTGGCTCGCAGTCGCGGAACTCGACAGCTCGCATCTGTCGTGGCCAGTCGGTGAGCAGCGGTCGGTTTCTGTTCCGTCCGGTTATGCCGACAGCGCGGGTGCGGCTATACGGCGGATCGCACCCACCCTCTTCGTGGTGAGCGGCGAAGCCGGGGTAAGTGCCTCTGGCGGGACTTACCTGTGGCGGCGGGCAGCGCTTTTTGCCCGCGCCAGTGTGGACTCGCTCGGGGTCGTCACGTTTCATCTTCTTCCGGGTCGTTCCTGGGCCGAGCTGCCGCGCCGGTGAGCGGGCCGGTGCCCGCCTCAGCCGCACCGGCGAAGTGACCGTGACCGGCCGCCCGTTGTTACTTCGGTGCCGTCCCAATCGTTAAACCCCGCGGACGCACGAATCGCGCTCAGTTCCTTATTCACGCAGCAACAGTGCTCCGGCTGTTCAGCCGACCTTTCAGCGGGTGACGTTCATGGCCCTCTTTGGCCGCAGGAAACCAACAGTAGGACTCGACATCGGCTCTGGCCTGGTAAAGGCCGCCGTAATCGATCACTCCGGCGTCGAGCCGGAGCTCATCGGTGTTGCACTGGCTCCTCTCTCCACCGACGCAATTGTCGATGGCGAGGTGATGGATCCATCGATGGTCGCTGAGGCGATCCGCTCCTGTCTCGACGAGCTGGGTGTGAAGTCCCGCGACGTCGTGACTGCAGTGGGCGGACGCGACGTGATCGTCAAGAAGATCCAGGCCGAGCGCGCATCTGAAAAGGAAGCACGCGAGGTGATGCGCTGGGAGGCCCAGCAGCACGTCCCCTTCGACGACCTCGATGCCGTGGAGCTGGACTTCCAGATCCTCGATGTCGATGACTCGAAGAACCCGCAGATGTCGGTTCTGCTGGTCGCGGCCAAGCGTGAGCTGGTCGAGGCCAAGCTGCAGCTTCTCGCTGAAGCTGGCGTCAGCGCGTCGGTCGTGGACGTGGATTCATTTGCCCTGCACAACGCCTTCGAGCTGAGCCATGGCGACGCGATGTCGGGAATCGTCGCTCTCGTCAACATCGGGCACGAAGTCACCAACATCAACATCGTCGAGAACGGCGTTCCGGTTCTCACGCGTGACGTGGCTGTCGGCACGCGCCGGCTGCGGGAGGATCTGCAACGTGAGCGCGGTCTCAACGTGGACGACGCCAACGCGCTGCTTACCGGTTACGACCGGTCGCCGCACGTGGACGCGGTACTTCCCGAGCGCGTAGAAGAAATCGCTCTCACGGTCGAGCGTGCCGCGGCGTTCCTATTCTCCAACATGCGGGCGGGTGCAGCTCTCCGCTCGGTGTACACCTCCGGCGGCGGATCGCGCACGCCGGGGCTGAATGCCGCGCTGGCGCAGCGGCTTCGCGCCCCGGTCGAGCATGCAAATCCGCTCGCCAGTCTCAGGATCAGGCCCGGCGTGCTCGGCAACCTCCTCGTTGACGATCTCGCTCCGCTTCTGATGCTCCCCGTTGGCCTCGCGCTCAGGAAGAACTGACGCATGATTCGCATCAACCTCCTTCCCGGTGCGACGCGCAAGCGGTCCACGGGTACACGTTTCGATCTTCATGCGGCGCTCGCGGGCATGACGCCGCAAGTCGACAAGTTCGCAGTCGGCGCGGGCGCAGCTGTGTTCGTCACCGCTGCCATCGTCGGCCTGATGGTATTCACGCAGGGCGGCCGTGCGCAGGATCTCGCAGAGCGCGAGCGGAGCGCCGTACAGGACTCTGCCAGGTTCGCGGCTGTGCTGCGCGACCGACAGCAGGCTGAGGCGAGCCGCGACGCGGTTCTGCGACAGCTTGCGATCATCCAGTCGATCGACGACAGGCGCTATGTGTGGCCGCACATCCTTGAGGAGGTCAGCCGCAACCTGCCGCCCTTCACCTGGATCACTTCGATCACCCAGACCAGCGCTCCGCCAAGCGCAGCGGTCGCCGATTCGGCGACTGTAGCGCTCACCCAGAAGGGTGACACCTCCGCTGCCGGTCGTGCGAAGCTGCAGGAAGCCCGGCGGAACTCAGCGATCGCGGAGGCACGGGCGTCCACGAGGTTCCGCATCGTAGGCAACACAGTGGATATCCAGGCGCTGACCCGCTTCATGAGAGATCTCGAGGCTTCGCCTTTTATCCGCAACGTACAGCTCAACCGCTCCGACCTCGTGGTCGTCGAGCAGAAGGAAGTGACGGAATTCCAGCTCGATGCCGAGTCGGAACGCCCTGACGCTGCACTTATCGAAGTGCAGCCCCTTTCATTGGAATCACGCTAATGGCTCTCGGCGACTCACTCACCAAGCGTGAGCAGACCTTTATCGGCGTCGCGTTCATGGCAGTAGTGCTCGCAGCCGGATACTGGTACTTCATGTACTCACCGAAGAGCGACGAGCTCGCGGCACTCGAGTCCAGGTTGGTCCGGCTGGAGACAGCGAATCAGCGGGCGCGCTCGGACATTGCGAAAGGAAGCGTGGACAAGCTGCGCGCAGAAGTCGCGACGGATGCGCGCACGCTGGAGATCATGCGGACCCTCGTCCCGACCAGCAATGAGGTGCCGGCTCTTCTGGAGGACATCTCCACTGCTGCCCGTCGGGTGGGACTTGATCTCGCTACAGTCGAGCCGCTGCCGGTTATCCCCGGCGAGGATTTCGACACCTATCGCTACCGGCTTGCTGTGATTGGCAGCTATCACACGATCGGCCAGTTCCTCAGCAATGTCGGATCGCTTCGACGCATCGTGGCGCCGGTCACGCTCGAGATGAAGATGCAGACTGCCGGTGGCCAGCAGCAGCAGCGCATCCGGCACAATCCCGAGAATCCGCGGCTGCAGATGACCTTCCAGGTTCAGACGTACGTATCCCGCGCACTGCCAGGGGAACCCGTGGTGGTCGCTGACAATTCGGTCCCGGGGGCCTGATGCAGATCGCTCTCTTCCTTTCCGCCTTCGGGATGTGGTTCGCTCTCCAGAGCGCCACCGACCCGGAGACAAACACGCCTCGCACTGTTTATCGCGAGGTCTACGACTACGACGCCGGCGGCCGGCGCGATCCGTTCGCGTCGCTCATCGGAACCGGAGACATCCGGCCGATCATTCACGACCTCCGCGTTACGTCCATCCTGTTCGATCCAAGTGGGAGTTCTGTTGCCGTTTTGAGGGATCTCACGTCTAAGGAGCAGTACCGTGTGCGCACCGGACAGTCGATCGGTCGCCTGCGGGTGGTCGCGATCCGCCAGCGGTCAGTGACGTTCGCGATCGAGGAGTTCGGATTCAGCCGCCAGGAAACGCTGACAATCGGCGATACCGCCAATACGAGGACGCCATGAAGGCAATGAATAGACGGACCGCGGTGACAGTTCTGATCCCGCTGTTCGCAATTACGGCGGGAGCCGGGTTTGCGGCGGATCTCGCAAGCAACCCACGCGCCGCAAGCGGCAGCGTCACCGGTCTGACACTCGCACCGGCCAGCGGCCGGGCCGAGGTGGTGATCGCGGTCGATGCGACCGTGGATGTGAAGGACTTCAGACTGCCATCGCCTGAGCGTGTGGTCGTCGATCTGAGCGGGGCGCGGCTGAGCATGCCGGCTCGCGGCTACGATCGCGTGTCGCGCGGCGGTGTCACCAATGTTCGCTATGCCCAGTTCCAGCCGAACGTGGTTCGTGTCGTCCTGGAGCTCGCCGGGCCCTATGCGCACGAAGTGACGCGGGACGGCGACGAAGTTCGCGTATCAATAGTAGGCAGTACCGCGTCGTTCGAGCCCTGGACGGTCGGTGACCGCCAGTTTGCCACATCGAGCGGTACAGCTCAGGCTGACGTGAGCTCTACGGTCGAGCAGGAGCGTGCTCCGATGCGTTACGACCCGGCTCCGGCGCCGACAGCCACGCGTGCTGTTGCCCGCCCGGTGACTCACGTCGCGCAGCCCGCGCAGCCGCGCATTACCGTCACTTATGAAGATGCCGACATCCGCGACGTGATCGCGGCGTTCGCCACCTTCGCCAACCGCACCATCGTCATCGGCCGGGAAGTCTCTGGAACGGTCACGGCAGAGATCCGCAATCAGCCCTGGGACGTCGCATTGCGCGCGATTCTGCAGGGTCAGGGACTGGCTGCCAGCGAGGATCCGATTACCGGCATCATCGCGGTGGACAGCTACCAGAACATAGCGTCGCGTATGGCTATTGAGCCGATGACGACGCGGATGGTACCGATCAACTACTCGAGCGCGGCAGCGCTTGCGCCGCTCGTCCGCGAGCTTCTCACGCGTGAATGCGCTCCAGGTGGAGTGCCCCAGGCACCCGGTCAGACCGCTCAGACGAGCTGCGTCCCCCGGGGAGGAGTCGTCGCGGACACTCTGACGAACTCGCTTCTGATCACCGAGGCGCCGACCCGGATGGGTGGCCTGCTCGACTTCGTGGCAAACCTGGATCTCAGGACACCGCAGGTCGCGATCAAGGCCAAGATCATCTTCGTCAACCGCACGGACATCGAGGACATAGGGATCGCCTACGACCTCGGTACCCGCGATCAGTTCTTCTCGCGGCTCGCGCCGCGGGTGGACCCGAGCACCCTGGTTCCAGTCGATTCAGACGGCGACGGGGTTCCGGACTCCTTTGGTGGCGGCACGCCGTTTACCGGCGACCGCATCCTTCTGGGTGGCAATACGATCTCCGCGATCGCCAACGCCAACCAGAGGGTGACGAACCCGGCGTTGCAGGTAATCTTCTCAACCGCGCTCGGCAAGTTCTCGCTGACGTCGTTCATCGACGCGCTGCAGGAAGTCCGTATGGCCGACCTGCAGGCGGAGCCGAGCGTGGTCACGCTCAACAACCGCCGCGCCGAGATTCTCGTGGGCCAGGAGATCCCGATCCGCGTGCTGGATGCAGGCAGTGCCATAGGCGCCGGCCAGCCGGGGCAGCAGCAGCAGATCCCGCGCGCCACGGTCCAGCTCAAGGAGGTCGGGATAATTCTCAGCGTCGTGCCGCAGGTCACCAACAACAGGCAGATCCTGCTCACGGTGCACGCCGAGAACTCCGACGCGCAGCTCGCTTCCTCCGATGTCGGTTTCATCTTCGGGAAGCAGCGCGCCGACAACCAGCTCCTGGTGAACGATGGCGAGACCGCGGTGATCGGTGGGCTCACGGTCACGCAGGTCACTCAGTCAAAGGCCGGAATCCCGCTGCTCGTGGATCTGCCCTTCGTCGGCCGGCTGTTCGGTCAGACACGTACCTCCGAAGAGAAGCGCGATCTCCTGATCCTCATCACGCCTCATATCGTGGACGAGGGTGAGCGGATGGACACCACCCTCTCCCGCTGATTCCTATGCCGCCGCTCCGTATACGTTCCGCCATAGGCGCAGTCTTCGCCTCCCTCTTCGCTCTCGCCTGCAGCGACACTGCGAGCACGGAGTTCGGGGACCTCAACCCGCCAACCGTTACGCTCCTGCCGGGCTCGGGCCAGGACACAGTGCTCGCGTTCTCGGCAGAGGTGCGGGACAACCTGGGAATCAAGAACGTGCGGGTGAACGTGACGGGCGGCGTAACTGCCAGCTTCGACACGACCTTCACGACAGCGGTCACGCAAACCGTCATTCCTTATAGTGTGGGTGTCTCGCGCAGCGTGCCCCCCGGTACCGGTGTGATCATAACCGCTCAGGCGACGGATGGCGCCGGTAACGAGTCGGAAATTGCGAGCCTCGTGCTCGGTGTCGGCAACCTGGCACCTTCCGTGGTGGTCCTGACTTCGCCGCCAGCCGGCACGATCGCCGTTATCGGCAAGTCGCTCGTGCTGTCGATCAGCGCAACGTCGCCCGTGGGCGTGCGCTCGGTTGGCTTCTTCACCACAGGTGTGGTCGTGGCGGCCGATTCCTCCATATTCAGCTCTCCGCTGCTCGACTCCGTGTCCGTGACGGATACGCTCACGATTCCGACCGATGCACTTCCGGGGCAGCTGATCCTTACACCGTTCCTGCGAGACTCACTGGGGCAGCGTCACCTCGGGCCAGCGGTTCCGATCGCCGTCCAGAGCGCAGCCACGACGAGCGCAGTACCGGTCGTGACCTTCGGGCTCAACCCGCGCGTGGAAGTGAATGACACCATTCACGTCAGTGCCAATGATCCAACGGGCATCACGGAGATGGGGTACGAGGTCAACCAGCTCAGCAATGGGGTGCTGGTAGGCTCCGGGTCGATCGCGTCGAGTGGCGACTTCACGACACTGACGCACACGTTCACGATGGCGCTGCAGGTTGACTTGTTCCCGACAGACGTACTCGTCAAGGCGTTCGCGGTCAACTCAAACGGAGTCCGTGCATATGCGCGGCTCGCCAGTGGAGCGGACAGGGTCGACACGGTCACTGTCGTGGCCGGCGCGACCAAGGCACTCCCCTTGGGCGGCCGCATAGCCGACGCGCTGTATCACCCGAACACCGACCGGCTGTACATGACGAATATCGAGCGGAACAGGCTCGAGGTGTTCTCGATGGCGGATACGACCTTCAAGGAATCGATCTCAACTGGCTCGCGGCCGTGGGGAATAACGGTGTGGCCCGTGGATCATCAAGGCACGATGGCGGATCGCCTGCTGGTCGCCAATTCAGGTGGTACGTCGATCAGCTACGTAGGCGTGGGACCAGGTGACGGCACGCCGTTGTCGCCTTCAGGCAAGGTTACTGAGACCTACCCGTTGCCGAACATCGTGGTCTATTCGGTCACGACAGTCCAGTCCACGACTGCTCCGGGTCAGAACATCGTTCAGCGCACCATTTACGATTTCAGCGACCGACCGCAGTTCGTGGCGGCCACGTGTCGCGGAGAGGCGCCCGGGCCGTGCGGTGACGTGGTCCTGGTATACTCGACTACACCCACGGGCGGACAGTCGCTGCCATTCCCGAACATGGGGACCGTACGGTGGGAGAACCTTACCCAGCGCACTTCTCATTTCTTCTTCGAGCAGGCGATGGGGCAGACGCAGGGTCGCGCGGACACGCTCGAGATCGAGCGGATCGCGGCGGCGGGTTATGGGACCAGCGGGTATCTGGTGAGGCAACACAATGAACTGCAGGGCGGCGGGTTCGCCTCGATAGTTGTTGACTTGCCGAAGCTCGCGTTCCGGGATACGACGTTCGTGCGGAACTCAGGTGATTTCCGCCGCGCGATCATCGGAGAGGGTGGATCGGTGCTTGGCAGTCGCGCTTTGATGTACGACGCGCGCGTCGGGCCCACGACATTGCATCAGGTCAGTGGGGCGACGGTCAATTTCGCTGAACCGATCATCGATGGTGGTGTTTCGCGGGCGGCAAACGTCAGCGACTTCATCGGGAATACGTTCGCCCGCGTGCGCGGCGCAGCCATCAACTTCGATGGTGAGCTCGCGGCCATACGCGGCGACTCCACGTACCTGCTCGATCCGCTGCTTCGCCTCCAGGGGCTGTTCCAGACCTCCGGCGGCAACCCCGGCTTCGATTTCCACCCGCTCAACCGTGGCAACGAGTTCACCGTTGGGAACATGCAGGCTTGCTTCTCCTTCGCGGCCTCCACCGAGCCCGTGATCGAGGTCTACGAAAACCGTCACTTCCAGCGCGTGACAACGGTCCCGATCCGCGACCCGATCATCGGTCCGATCACCGCGGCCGCGCGCGCGGGAACCGGGGACATCGTCCTGGTCGGTGCCACTGTCCGCGGCGTGGTCGTGGTAACGCTGCCGGATACGTTCACGGGCTGTCCCTAGTCGCACTGGCCGGCAGGGTAGCCAGCCACAGGCAGAGAGTTATGTTCGGGGCCCGCCTCACGGCGGGCCCCTTTTTCCATGATCAACCCATGAGGGCGTTGCTTTCCTCAACGCTCCCGTGACCACCGGCCACGCATAGTCAGAACGTGCTCCGCTTCACTACCGCCGGCGAATCCCACGGCCAGGCCCTGCTGGCTGTCCTCGAAGGCATGCCCGCCGGCCTGCCGCTCGTCGCCGCCGATATCGACCGGGAGCTTGCGCGCAGGCAGCAGGGGTACGGCCGCGGCCGCCGGATGCAGATCGAGTCCGACCGGGTCGAGATCCTCTCCGGCGTACGTGCCGGCGAGACCATCGGCTCACCGATCGGGTTGCTCATACGCAACCGCGACTGGGCTAACTGGCAGGAGATAATGGATCCGGAGCCGCACGAGGGCGATGCGGGCGGTCGCCCACGCGCAGTAACTCGCCCGCGACCGGGGCACGCCGACCTCGCAGGGATGCTCAAGTACGACCGGCGCGATGCACGCGATGTGCTGGAGCGCGCCTCTGCGCGCGAGACTACCGCCCGTGTCGCGACGGCCGCTGTCTGCCGCACGCTGCTCGAGCGCTTCGGGATCGACATCGGCAGCCACATCGTGCACCTCGGAGGGATTGACGCAGCGCGACCTGACATTTTTCCCGAGGACATCAACGCCGTTGCCGACGAGTCGCCGGTCCGCACCCTCGATCCCGAGGCGCAGACCAAAATGCTCGCTCTGATCGACGAGGCGAAGAAGCAGGGCGACACGCTCGGCGGGATCTGCGAGGTCGTGTGTACCGGCCTCCCCGTGGGGCTTGGTTCATACGTGTCGTGGGACCGCAAGCTCGACGGCAGGATCGCTGCGGCGTGCATGTCGATTCCGGCGGTGAAAGGAGTCGAGATCGGAATGGGGTTCGAGGCGGGCAGGCTGCGAGGGTCACAGGTGCACGACGAGATCGAGAGCGATGCACGTGCGGGGCGCGCTGGCAAGGTCCGGCGCCGGACGAATCGCGCCGGTGGGGTTGAAGGCGGCATGACGACAGGCGAGCCGCTCGTGGTGCGTGTCGCGATGAAGCCGATCAGTACCCTCATGCGCCCGCTCGGCACCGTCGAGATGAAGACGGGCGAGGCCGCAGCGGCCGTCGCGGAGCGGAGCGACGTGACGGCGGTACCGGCGATGGGCGTCATCGCGGAGGCGATGGTGGCATTCGTGCTCGCGCAGGCGCTGCTCGAGAAGTTCGGCGGCGATTCGCTCATGGAAGTGGAACGCAACTACGAGGGATATCTCCACCATCTGGGTCATCGCGGCCCGGCGTGACTGCGCGGCATGTCCTCCTCGTGGGACTTCCGGGCGCGGGGAAGACCACCATCGCACGCGCGGTGGGCGCCAGGATCGGGCGCGACGTCGTGGAGCTCGATGAACAGATCGAGCACATTGCAGGCACCATGGTCTCCCGCATCTTCGCCAGCTTCGGCGAGGCCGCGTTCAGGCGATTCGAGGTGGAAGCCACGCGCCAGCTGCTCGATCGGCGCGAGTCGGCCGTAGTTTCAGCGGGCGGGGGATGGATTGCTAACCAGCGGGCGCGGGAACTTGTGCCCGGGGATTGGCCTATCCTATACCTTAGAGTATCACCCAGGGCCGCGGCGGCCCGGTTGGCCGAATCGGCGGGCACTCGTCCGCTGCTTGCCGGATCACGGTCGCCCGAGCGGCTGACACACCGGCTGGAACAACTGGCGGCCGAGCGTGCAGCGCTTTACGAACGGGCGGACGCAGTCGTCGATACCGAGTCGGAGTCGATCGCCGCCGTCATCGACCAGGTCGCGCGGCTGGTCGCGGCCTGGCTCGGCGAACCGCAGAAGTAACAGGGCTCTCGACGCACAGACAGCATCACCTGATTAGATAGATCGTTCAATGGCAACCACAAAAAAGAAAACCACTCGCAAGGCCGCGGGGAAACCCGCGGGGAAACCCGTGGGAAAAACCGCGGGAAAAACGGCGAGGAAAACCGCGAGAAAAACCACGCTGCGCGGATCGGCCGCGAAATCCGCGAGCCGCAAGCGGACAGCGTCGGTAGAGGAAGACAACGGCGCGCCGGCGGGGGCCAGGGCGCTGGTGATCGTCGAGTCTCCGGCCAAGGCGAAGACGATCGGGCGGTATCTCGGCAGCGGCTACCGCGTCCGCGCGACAGTGGGGCACGTCCGTGACCTCCCGGAGAAGAAGCTCGGCATCGACATCACCAACGGCTTCGAGCCGGAGTACGTCACGATTCCCGGGAAGGAGAAGACTGTCGCCGAGTTGAAGCAGGCGGCGAAGGAAGCGAGTGAGATCTTCCTCGCGACCGACCCAGACCGCGAAGGCGAGGCCATCGCGTGGCACGTTGTCGCCGCGGTGAAGTCGAAGAACGCCCCGCCAATCCGCCGCGTGCTGTTCAATGAGATCACGCGCGATGCGGTGCACGAGGCGATGGAAAAAGCCGGCAGGATAGACGAGCACAAGGTGGACGCGCAGCAGGCACGGCGCGTTCTCGACCGCCTCGTCGGTTACAAGGCGAGCCCGATCCTGTGGAAGACTGTGCGGAAGGGAATCTCCGCCGGGCGCGTGCAGACGGTCGCGCTACGACTGCTCGTCGAGCGCGAGCGCGACATCCGAGCCTTCACCGCGGTCGAGTACTGGAGCATCGAGGCGCTGCTCGCGGAAGGCGATCAGCAGTTCACTGCGAAGCTGCATGCTGTCGACGGCGCCAAGCCGGCGATCCCGAACGAAGTGCACGCGCAGCAGATCCTCGACGATCTGCGGCGGTGGAAGAAGTTCCCGGTCACCGAGGTCAAGCGGCGTGAGCGCCGGAAGAATCCCGCTGCGCCGTTCACGACGAGCACGCTGCAACAGGAGTCAGCCAAACGGCTCGGCTTCGGCGCGCGCAAGACGATGCAGACCGCGCAGCGGCTGTACGAAGGCGTGGAGCTGGGCAAGGAAGGCGCCTTCGGGCTCATCACCTACATGCGTACCGATTCCACCCGCGTGAGCGATGCCGCGGCTGGCGAAGCGCAGAAGTGGCTGCGGCAGACGTTCGGAGCGGAGTCCGTTGCGAAAGCACCACAGCTTTACGGCGGCGGCAAGGGGAAGGCACGTACCCAGGACGCGCACGAGGCTATCCGTCCAACCGATCCCACGCGTCGCCCCGAGGATGTGAAGCGCTACCTCAGCGAAGAGCAGCAGAAGCTGTATCAGTTGATCTGGGAGCGGTTCATGGCGTCGCAGATGGCGCCCGCCGTGTTCGACACCACCACGATCGATTTCGAGCTCGCCGCCCAGTCAGGCAAGCAGACGCGGACGTACCTGTTCAGGTCTACGGGAAGTGTCATCAAGTTCCCCGGCTACCTGAAACTGTATCACGAGACCCGCGAGCCCGGTGAAGGACGCGCACTCGAGGACGAACAGGCGCTGCCTGTCGTGCAGAAAGGCGAGGAGATCCCCGTCGTTTCGATCACGCCCGCTCAGCACTTCACCGAACCACCGCCCCGCTTCTCCGAAGCGAGTCTCGTTCGCGAGCTCGAGCGCCTGGGGATCGGGCGCCCTTCGACCTACGCCTCGATCATTTCCACGTTGCTCGATCGCCACTACGCCAAGCTGGAGAACCGGCGCTTCTTCCCGACGCCGCTCGGCGAGCAGGTGGAGAAGGTGATGGTCAGGCAGTTCCCCGACGTGTTCAACGTCGCCTTCACTTCGCACATGGAAGAGGATCTGGACAAGGTGGAGGAAGGGGACGTGGACTGGCGCAGCATGGTCGGTGACTTCTACGGGCCGTTCGAGACCTCTGTGCAGGGTGCCGATTTCCCGGCACTCATTTCAGAAGCGCACGATCTCTCGAAGCTGCACGAGGAGCGCTGCCCGGATTGCGGCGGGAAGCTCGAGGCGCGCGGCGGATTCTTCGGCCCTTTCGTCGCCTGCGAGAACCACCCCAAGGAATGCAAGTTCACTCGTCCGCTGCGCGGAGATCGCAAACCGGCCGTGATGACCGACGAGATCTGTCACGAGTGCGGTGCCCTGATGGTCATACGCCACGGCCGTACCGGCGAGTTCCTCGGCTGCAGCAAGTTCCCCAAATGCCGCGGCACGCGCTCCATGCCCACCGGAGTGAAGTGCCCGAAGGACGGCGGCGAGCTCGCCGTCCGGCGGTCGAAGAAACGCGGTAAGCCGTTCTACGGCTGCTCGAACTACCCGACGTGCGATTTCGTGGTGTGGGACAAGCCGGTGCCGGAGGAGTGCCCCAACTGCGGCTATCTTGGCGCCGAGGTGAAGTCCACCAAGGCGCGCGGCGAGTACCGGCGCTGCATCAAGTGCGTGCACGAGTGGGATGTCGAGCAGCCGGTCGAGGCGGAAGCAGCGGAGGCCGTGGCGGTGTGAGGTGAGTGCGCTGTGATCCAGATCGTCGGTGGCGGGCTGGCCGGATCGGAAGCCGCCTGGCAGCTTGCTGAGCGCGGCCACGAGGTCGTCGTGCACGAGATGCGTCCGGTGCGGGATACACCGGCACACAAGACTGATCGGCTTGCCGAGCTCGTCTGCTCCAACACCTTCAAGAGCACGGAGCTGTCTAACGCGCACGGCCTGCTCAAGGCCGAGATGCGCGCGCTCGGCTCGCTCATCCTCGCCTGTGCCGACGAGGCGCGCGTGCCCGCGGGCTCGGCGTTGGGCGTGGACCGCGAAGCGTTTGCGGCGGCCGTCACCGAGCGCGTGACGTCGCATCCGCGCATCAGCGTCGAGCGCGGCGAGGTCACGCAGCTGCCGTCGCCGGGAATCGTCGCGACCGGGCCGCTCACTTCCAACGCGCTTGCCGAAACTATCAGCGCGCGGATCGGTGCTGAATCGCTCGCGTTCTACGACGCCATCGCGCCTATCGTGTCGCGCGAGTCGCTGGACGACTCGATCGTCTATCGCGCCTCGCGCTACGGTAAGGAAACGATGGAAGGCGCGGACGAGGAAGGCGCGTACCTCAACTGTCCGATGACGCGTGAGGAGTACGAGGCGCTGCTCAGCGCCATGATTGCAGCCGATCAGTACCCGGGGCTCGAGTTCGATCCGGTCCCGTACTTCGAGGGGTGCATGCCGGTCGAGGAGATGGCGAAGCGGGGGCGAGAGACGCTGCGCTTCGGCCCGCTCAAGCCCGTCGGGCTGCGCGATCCGCGTACGGGGAGGGAAGCGCATGCCGTCGTGCAGCTCCGGCAGGAGGATCGTGCCGGGCAGATGTGGAATCTTGTCGGTTTTCAGACACGCATGCGCACCGGCGATCAGCAGCGCGTGCTGCGGATGATCCCCGGGCTGGCGAACGCGGAGTTCCTCCGGTACGGCTCGATCCACCGCAACTCGTACCTCAACTCGCCGGCGGCGCTGGCACCGCACCTCTCGCTGCGCGACGACCCGCGCGTGCTGTTCGCGGGACAGATCACCGGTGTCGAAGGTTACACGGAGAGCTCGGCGACCGGATTGCTGGCCGGGATCAACCTCGCGCGGATGCTGAATGGCGAGGAGCCGGTCGTGCCACCACCGACCACGATGCTCGGCGCCCTGTATCGCTACATGCGCGAAGCTGACCCCCGTCACTTCCAGCCGATGAACGCCAACTTTGGATTGGTGGAGGAGCTGGACGAGCGGATTCGCGACAAGCGAAAGAAGCGCGAAGCGATGGCAAACCGCGCGCTCGATACGATGGCCGAGTGGATGCAGCAGCACGGAATCGAGTCGCGAACACCCGCGGCGCATGCCACAGTCACGTGAACACTGTCGCGGAATTCCTCGAGCAGCTGGAGAAGGAGCGCGATCTCTCGCCGCACACAGTGTCTGCCTACGGTCGCGATCTGAAGGAGTTCAGCACTTTCCTCGCCGGCTACTACGGCAGCGAGGAGTGGTCGTGGGGTGGCGTGGACAGGCTTGCGATCCGCGGATTTCTCTCCCACCTCACGCGGCGCGGGTTAAGTCGTCGCTCGATAGCGCGCGCCCTTTCCGCAGTGCGCAGCTTCTACAGGTACCTGCACCGGCAGGATCTCGTCGAAACGAATCCGGCCCGCGGTGTGTCGGGCCCGAAGCTGGAGAAGCATCTCCCGTCGTATCTCGATCGCTCGCAGGTTGGCTCGCTGTTCGAGGCTGCGCTCACGCGAGCTGAGGGCGGCGCCTTCACTGACGTGCGCAACCTTGCCATCCTCGAGCTGTTCTACTCGACGGGGCTGCGTCTGTCGGAGCTGCGCGGAATCAACTCGGCCGACCTCGACATGCTTGCCCAGCAGGTGAAGGTGCGCGGTAAGGGGAAGAAGGAGCGGATCGTTCCAGTCGGGGATCACGCGCTGCTCGCGCTGCGTAACTACGAGTCGAGACGAGACGACGTGCTCCGCGGTGCAGGGAAGAGCGCAGAGCGGAGCGCGTTCTTTCTCAGCAGCCGGGGCCGGCGTATGAGCACGCGCGCAATCCAGAACGCCGTGACTACGCTGCTCGACCTCGTCGGCGAGGACGAAGGTCTCAGCACCCACTCACTGCGCCATACCTTTGCCACCCACCTGTTGGATGCGGGAGCCGACCTTCGGGCCGTTCAGGAACTGCTGGGGCACGCGTCGGTCAGCACGACGCAGATCTACACTCACACCAGTATCGAGCGACTGAAGCAGGTGCACAGGCAGGCGCATCCGAGAGCATGATCGTGATGGAGGAGCACCTGACGGCGCTGACGCTGAGCCGCTGGTATCCTTCTTGAGGCGATTTCCTCGTTTTCCGTTGTTGCGGGAACGGTGACGAGCCGCCCCCAAGGGGAGCTGATGGGATACAGGAAGTTCGTAGACGAAAATGGTGTATGGTGGCAGGTGTGGGATGTGCTCCCGGACGACGCGGAGCGCCGCCTGCATGAGCGACGAAAGGTCCACACGCCCCCGGAAGGCGAGGATCAGCGCGGTCTGCTCGACAGGCGTCGGCCGCCGCCATTCCGGACGACAGTTCCCTCCGAGCTGGTCAACGGGTGGCTGGCGTTCCAGTCGCTGTCGCAGAAGCGGCGTTACTGGCCCATTCCACAGGGTTGGGATGCTCTCTCCGATGCTGACCTGCGTGTGCTTTGCAGGGAAGCGCACGAGGTGGCGAGCCGCCTGCCGCCGGGGCTCAGCACCGGTGAGCACGGAGGTGCTGCGTCTCCTGCCGAGCCGCGCCAGTAGCCCAAGCACTCCGCTGGTTCAGCGGATCCTGGGTCGCGGCCGCTCCTCGTCGTCGGGCCGTTTGACGTCGCTCGGCTTTTCGCCGCGACGGCTTGCTCCCCGGAAGAACAGCAGCTCCTTCAGGTACCGCCTGTTCATCGCGGCGCCGGTCACGACCAGCACGAACCCGATGAGAATCGCCAGGGTTCCGAACCGCCAGAACTCTCCACCCACGAGTGAGCTGCCGAGTGAGATCATGCCCGCGCCGACGAGAGCCTCGCCCGGCCTGTCGCGTGGTGTACGGTGGCGCCTGCGGCGATCGCGCAAGGGCCACCTGCCGTCCTCCCTGCGAGCATCGTAGATGAGCGCGGCACCAGCCAGCATCACGATCAGACCAACGACCAGAGGGATGTGCTCGACGCGGAACATCGATGAAAGGTGCCCGGGCGCACCAGCGGGAGGAAGCCATGCGCCGCGTTATACTTTCTGAATGACCGAATCGCTGCCTCGGATCCGTTCCACCACGATTCTCGCCGTCCGGCGTGACGGGCGAGTCGCGCTCGGCGGCGACGGGCAGGTGACCGTAGGTGAGACTGTAATGAAGTCGAACGCGCAGAAGGTGCGCCGGCTTGCTGATGGAAAGCTTCTCGCCGGCTTTGCTGGTGCGGCAGCAGACGCGTTCACGCTGTTCGAGAAGTTCGAGGAGAAGCTGCAGCGCTACCCGAACAACCTGCCGCGCGCTGCCGTGGAGCTCGCGAAAGACTGGCGCAGCGACAGGGTGCTGCGCCGCCTGGAGGCGCTGCTGGCGGTTACCAGCGCGGAGCACGGGTTCATCATCTCGGGGACCGGCGACATCATCGAGCCGGACGACGGTATTCTCGCAATCGGGTCCGGCGGGTCGTTTGCCCTGGCGGCGGCGCGCGCACTGCTTGCGGAAACGCAGCTGCCCGCGAAGGACGTTGTGCACCGCAGCCTCACGATAGCCGGCGAGATCTGCGTCTATTCCAATACGAACATCACGATCCTCGAGCCTGAGTGATGGCGTCACCCCGTACGCAGCAGGCGCTCGCGCGACTCGCGAGTCTCACTCCGCGGCTGATCGTCGCGGAGCTCGACAGGTATATCGTCGGCCAGGACGACGCGAAGCGGTCTGTGGCCATCGCGCTCCGCAATCGCTGGAGACGGCAGCAGGCGGCGGACGATATCCGCGAGGAGATATCTCCGAACAACATCATCCTCGTCGGGCCGACCGGAGTGGGAAAGACGGAGATCGCGCGCCGTCTGGCGAAGCTGGCCGGGGCGCCATTCATCAAGGTTGAAGCCTCGAAATTCACCGAGGTCGGCTACGTAGGTCGCGACGTGGAGTCGATGGTTCGTGATCTGGTGGAGAACGCGATCGACATGGTTCGTCGCGAGCGGGAGACCGACGTGGAAGATCTTGCCGTGCAGCGGGTGGAGGAGCGACTCCTCGACCTGCTGTTCCCGACAGGTGCTGAGGGCGGTGTCAACGCTCCGCCAGGGATGGTGGATACCCCGGTGGCGTCTCCGGGATCTGGGCCGGCTGCCGTTCAGCAGGCGGGGTTCGTCGTCTCCAGCACCGGAGAAGCTGCTGCACAGGACCTCGATGCGGACCGCCGCGGACGCACGCGGGACAAGCTTCGAAACCTGCTGAAGGACGGAGTTCTGGAGGAGCGGGAGGTCACGCTCGACGTGACGCAGACACCCCAGCTCATGTTCGATGTGATGGTTCCGCAGGGGATGCCGGAAGGGATGGACAATTTCTCCGATATGCTCAAGGACATGCTGCCGAAGAAGCGGAAGCGCCGCACAATGAAGGTCGGTGAGGCGCGCCGGATTCTGCGCGACGAGGAGCTGGAGAAGCTGGTGGACAAGGAGGATGTCACTGCCGACGCTCTGGAGCGTGTCGAGTCCATGGGCATCATCTTCCTGGACGAGATCGACAAGATCGCGGGCGAGCGCGGGCAGCGTGCGGGGCCCGACGTGTCGCGCGAGGGGGTACAGCGCGACCTGCTTCCGATCGTGGAGGGGTCAACGGTGCAGACCAAGCACGGGACCGTCCGCACCGATCACGTCCTGTTCATCGCAGCGGGCGCATTCCATGTCTCGAAGCCAAGCGATCTGATTCCTGAGTTGCAGGGGCGCTTCCCGATCCGGGTGGAGCTGAAGCCGCTCACCGAGGCCGATTTCATCCGGATCATGACGGAGCCGGAGAATGCGCTCACGAAGCAGTATGCCGCGCTCGTCGGTGCGGAGGGCGCCGCGCTCACATTCACGGAGGATGGCGTCGCCGAGATCGCGCGGACCGCGGCGCAGGTCAACGAGCGGATGGAGAACATCGGCGCTCGGCGGCTTCACACAGTCATGACGACGCTGCTGGAGGACGTGCTGTACGACCTTCCGGAGAGCCGTAACGGGTCGATCAGTGTGGACGCGGCCCTGGTGCGCGAGCGGCTGAAGCGGGTGGTGGAAGATGAGGATCTGCGACGATATATCCTCTGAAGGCGGGCTCCTGCGCACCGTCCGGTCCCCTGCGTATATTCGCCGCGTCAGCTGACAGCTGACAGCTTCGCAGTTCGTGCCTTGTCTCATCCGTTAACTACGCGCCACGTTGCCTGACTGCCCGCACCGCGATTTCCTCGCGATCCCCGACTTCTCCACCGAGGAGCTGCACGCGCTCTTCGATCTGGCCGAAAGCATGCGCCGCCGAACCTACCCGCTGCGTCCGCTAGCAGGGAAGTCGCTTGCAATGATCTTCATGAAGGCCTCCACCCGCACACGGGTGTCGTTCGAAGTCGGGATGTGGCAGCTCGGCGGGCACGCGCTCTTCCTCTCGCCGCGCGACGTGCAGCTCGGCAGGGGCGAGCCGATCGCCGATACCGCGCGCGTGCTGTCCCGCTACGTCGATGGGATCATGATCCGCACGTTCTCCCATTCCGAAGTCGAGGAGTTCGCGGAGTTCTCCGGAGTCCCGGTCATCAACGGCCTCACCGACCTGCTGCACCCCTGCCAGGTCCTCGCCGACGTGCTCACTATCCGGCAGAACCTCGGCGACATCGCAAAAACGAAGGTCGCGTGGATCGGGGACGGCAACAACATGGCGAACTCGTGGCTGAACGCCGCATTGCGGCTCGGCTTCGAGCTGCGGCTGGCGTGCCCGGAAGGGTACGAGCCGAACGCGGCGATCCTCGAGCGGGCGAAGACGGAGGCCGCGATCACGCTAGTCCGTGATCCTGCCGAGGCCGCTGAAGGGGCCGACGTCGTGAGCACCGACGTCTGGGCGTCGATGGGCCAGGAGGAGGAGCAGGCTGCCCGTTCGGAAGCGTTCGCTGGCTACGTCGTTGATGAGGCGCTGATGGATCGTGCCTCGCCGCGCGCGATCTTCCTGCACTGCCTTCCGGCACATCGTGGTGAGGAAGTCACCGAAGGTGTGATCGACGGACCCTGGTCACGCGTCTGGGACGAAGCCGAGAACCGGCTCCACGTGCAGAAGGCTGTTATGGCCGTTCTGATGGGCGGAGAGCGACTGACGTAGCGCGCCGCTGGCGATCGTTCATTCCGGCCGTCGCGACCATACTATACGATCGCCCCCGGCGGCTGGCATGTGACTACGTTCCATAGGTGGGCGGCCGAGCGGGGCTGACGCAGGCGCTTCCCGGGCCGGATATTAGAGGCAATCCAGAGAATCGTGACTTCATCGACTCCCCCGGTGGGCGCCCTCGGCGACCACTACACTATAGAACGTGAGATCGGCCGCGGCGGCATGGCGACGGTGTATCGCGCGCACGACCGGCGGCACGAACGCAGCGTGGCGGTGAAGGTGCTGAACCGGGACGTCGCGGCCGCAATCGGCACCGACAGGTTCCTGCAGGAGATCAAGACCGCAGCGAGTCTCACGCACCCGCACATCGTGCCGGTGCACGACTCGGGTCAGGCGGACGGCATGCTGTTCTACGTCATGCCGCACATCGAGGGTGGGAGCCTGCGCGATAGACTCGCACGCGAGAAGCGCATTCCGCTCGCCGAAGTCGTCCGGATGACGCGGCAGATCGCGGCCGCGCTGGATTTCGCTCACAGGCACGGCGTAGTTCACCGCGACATCAAGCCGGAAAACATCATCCTGTACGAGGGGGAGCCGCTCATCCTCGATTTCGGAATCGCCAAGGCGATCAGTGAAGCGGGTGGCGACAATCTCACGCGTACCGGGATAGCGATCGGAACACCGGCGTACCTGAGCCCTGAGCAGGGGAGCGGTGAGACCGTCATCGACGGCCGAAGCGACCAGTACAGCCTCGCCTGCATGGTTTACGAGATGCTTGCCGGGACTCCGCCATTCATCGCCGCCACACCACAGAAGGTGATCGCGATGCGGTTCACTCAGAAGGTGAAGCCGCTCACAGGAACGAATGGCAGCATTCCGGCAGCGGTCTCGGATGTCGTGCTTAAGGCGCTCGCCCTGGAGCCGTCCGGGCGGTACGCAACCTCCAGCGAGTTTGCTCAGGCGCTCGCACAGGCAGCTGGTCCGGAAACAGTGCCTGCGTCCGACTCCGGCAAGCGGTCGGTAGCGGTGCTTCCCTTCACGAACATGAGTGCCGATCCGGAGAACGAGTATTTCACCGACGGCATCGCCGAGGAGATCATCAACGCCCTGATGAAGGTGCGTGCGCTGGATGTGGCATCGCGGACGTCGGCGTTCGCCTTCAAGGGATCGAAGGAGGACATCGGCTCGATAGGACGGAAGCTGAAGGTGAACACCGTCCTGGAAGGCAGCGTCCGCAAGTCCGGGAACCGACTGAGGATCTCGGCTCAGCTCATTGACGTCGTCACCGGCTTCCATCTATGGTCGGAGCGGTACGACAGGGAAATGCAGGACGTTTTCGCGATCCAGGACGAGATCGCGACCAGTATCGCCAACGCGTTGAAGATCGTTCTGACGGAGAAGGAAGAGGCGGCGATCAAGAAGATTCCGACGCAGAGTGTTCGCGCATACGAGTACTACCTGCGTGGCAGGCAGCTCTTCCATCAGCGGAGGCCAGAAACGCTGGACGCGGCTGAGGACATGTATCGCCGCGCGATTGCGCTGGATCCAGACTACGCGCTGGCGTATACGGGACTCGCCGACTGCTCGGCGTTCCGGTTCTTCGAGCATGCGGGGGGCGATGAGGCACTCGCTCAGGCTGAAGCGGCAAGCAGCCGTGCACTGAAACTCGACCCGGAGCTCGCGGAAGCCCACGCGTCACGTGGACTGACGCTCACGTATCAGCGACGGTTCGATGAGGCTTTCAGGGAGTTCGAGCGGGCGATGGAACTGGACCCGAATCTGTATGAGGCGCCGTGGTACTACGCGCGTGCGCTCCAGGCGGAAGGCAAACTGGAACAGGCCTCGGAGCTCTACGAGAAAGCAGCCGGCCTGCGACTCGACGACTATCAGGCGCTCATATTCGCTGCAGTGGCGTATTCGGGGTTGGGGCGCCGGGAGAAAGCCGCGGACGCATACAGGAGAGGGCTCGCGGCCGCGGAGCGCACGATTTCGCTGAACCCCGGCGACTCGCGCGCGATGTATCTCGGAGCCAACGCTCTGGAGCGGCTTGGCGACTCGCAACGCGCGGAAGAGTGGGCACGGCGCGCTGTGCAGACAGATCCCTCGCATCCGCTGCTGTTGTACAACGTGGCGTGCTTTCACGCGACGGCCGGCCGGCCCGGCCTGGCGCTCGACCATCTCGAGCGGGCGATGGAGCTTGGGATGCGTAACGTTGACTGGCTGATGACCGATCCGGACCTCGAATCGATACGGCGTGATCCGCGCTTTCAGGCGCTGCTCACTGAGAAGACACCAGCCAGCTGACCGCTGCCATGACTGCCCCCTCGACCGCTCTTCCGAACATCGGCTCTTCGTACTCCATCGAGGGCGAGGTGGGCCGTGGCGGCATGGCGACAGTGTACCGCGCACTCGACCGGCGGCATCACCGGAGCGTCGCGGTGAAGGTGCTCAACAGGGAAGTGGCCGCCGCACTCGGCAGTACGCGATTCCTGCAGGAGATCACGACTGCAGCCGGACTCAGCCACCCGAACATCGTGCCCGTACACGATTCGGGCGAGCACG
>CAZOAT010000009.1:0-52506 GCA_964577965.1 uncultured Gemmatimonadaceae bacterium
GATCTCCTACATCCAGCGTGAGTATCGCACCGCGGCCGCCGAGTTCGCAGATGCGGCCGATCGCTATCCGCGCAGCGACGACGCGATCGCGGCCCGCTACTGGAGTGGAAGGGCGCTGCTCGGCGCCGGTGACCGGACGGCGGCCGAGTCGGCCTGGCGCCGCGTGGTCACGAGTGAGCCGGGTTCGTATTACACCGTGCTCGCCACGAGGAGGCTGGGGGTTCCGCTGCAGATTGGTGACAGTGCCGCCGTCACTATGACCAGGTATCCGGAACTGCAGAGCGGCATCGCCCGCGCAGCGCTTCTCGAGGCACTTGGAATGAGCGTCGAAGCACGCCACGAGCACGATCAGCTCTTCAGGGACGCTGGCGAGAACAGAGACCGGATGTTGGCCACAGGCCAGGCGTTCGCTGGCACGGAGCACGCCTCACGGGCAATCGCGCTGGGGAGCCGGCTTCTTTCAGAGGTCGGGCGGAATCAGCACACCTACCGTGTGGTTTATCCGGTCGTCGAGCGGGAACGCATAGGCGAGGAATCGCGCGCCAACGGACTCGATCCCGCACTGGTCGCGTCGCTGATTCGGCAGGAATCGGCCTTCAATCCCCGGGCGACATCACCGGTTGGCGCCCGCGGGATGATGCAGATCATGCCTCGCGTCGGGCAGCAGCTCGCCGCGCGAAAAGGGATTGCCGGCTACGCGCCGGAGATGCTGTACGACCCGGCCGTGAACATTGCACTGGGCACCCTTCATCTGCGCAACATGATGGCGGAGTACCCGAACATCGAACGGGCACTCGCGGCATACAACGCCGGGGGCTCGCGGGTGCGCCGCTGGGCAGCCAAGGCGGGTGCGGGCGACCCGGAGGTGTTTACGGAGCGGATACCGTTCGTCGAAACGCGCGGATACGTCCGAGCGATCGTCCGAAACCGCGCATTCTATCAGGCGCTCTATTCCTGGTGAAGTCGATCGCATCCTCCAACACCGAGTAGACGACCGGCACGGCGAAGAGCGTCAGCAGCGTCGAAGTCATGAGCCCGCCGATCACCGCTCGCGCCATCGGCGCGCGCTGCTCTCCGCCTGCACCGATCGCGAGCGCCAGAGGCAGCATTCCACCGATCATCGCAGCGGTCGTCATTATGATGGGCCGCAGCCGGATGCGACCGGCAGAGAGCAATGCGTCTACCCGGTTCTTGCCGGCCGCGCGCTCGTGATTGGTGAAATCCACCAGCAGAATGCCGTTCTTGGTGACCAATCCCATCAGCATCACTATTCCGATCATCGTCATGACGTTGAGGTTGCCGCCGGTGACGAGCAGTGCGAGCGCTACTCCGATGAGACTGAGCGGCAGCGCCACGAGAATGGCGAGCGGTTGTGTGAACGAGCCGAACAGCGATGCGAGGATCAGATAGATGAACACGATCGCCAGTATCAGCGCCTCGGAAACGTAGCCTTTGGTTTCCTCCAGGTTCTGGACATCGCCGGTGAAGATGGCCTGATATCCCACGGGGAGCCCGAGTGAGTCGATGCGGGTGCGTACCGCGTCTGCGACGGAGCCCATCGAGTGGCCGGGCAGCACGCCCGCGGAGATGGAGACCATGCGCTCGAGGCTGCGTCGCTCTATCTGCTGCGGGCCGACTCCGGAACGAACCTCCGCCACCTGTGCGAGCGGGATTATCGAGCCGCGGGTCGCGCCGTCACTGCCGCTAACGATCGGAATGCTGGCGACGTTCGCCGCCGAAACGCGCAGCGAGTCCGGGTAGATCACCACGACGTCGTGCGAGTAGCCGTCCGGGTCCTCCCAGCGCGTAGCGCGCTGGCCGCCGAACAGCGGCGAGAGCGTGCCGGCGATGCTGCTGATACCCAGTCCGGCCGCCCACGCCTGCTGCCTGTCCACGTCGACGTCGAGCTGCGGAATCTGCCCCTCGAAGCTCGAATTGGGTTCCGCCACTCCGGGAACGTCACGTATCCCCTCGAGCACCTGGTCGGCAGCGATCTGCAGTCTCGTCTCCTCCGGCCCCTGCACGTTCACGATGATCGGCTGACGGAAGCCGCCGAAGATCGACGGTGTGCCGGTGATCATCGGCTCCACTCCCGGAATCGTACGCAGCTCGGCGCGCAATTGAGTCTGCAGATCCTCCTGAGAGATGCGTCGCTGGCTCTTCGGCACCATCTTCACGTAGATGGAGCCGTTGTTGGGCGTGCCCCGGAATCCGCCCCCGATCGTCACGTACGTCATCTCGACTTCGGGCCTGGACTGCAGGAGATCGGCGACCTCGCGTGCCTTGTTGGTCGTGTATGTGAGCGATGAGCCCGGAGCTGTTCTCAGCCTGACGTTGAACTCGCCGCCATCGACCTCCGGGAGCCAGGCGAAGCCGAGCCGTGGCAGAATCGCGAGGGCCAGTACGACCGATGCAGTTGCGCCGAGGAGGACCTTGCCGCGATTGGCCAGTGACCACCGTAGCCACTCCGGATAACGGTCGGCAATACGCTCGAAGCGTTCATTGAACGCGACCGCGATGCGCCTTACGCCGCGGGCCTTCGCACCCTTGCCGTGAGCTTCCGCCTCGGGGTCGCGCCAGACACTTGAGAGCATCGGGTCGAGGGTGAACGACACGAACAGGGAGACGAGCACGGCGAACGCTACGGTGACTCCGAACTGCATGAAGATCAGTCCGATCATGCCGCCCATGAATGCGACCGGTATGAACACGGCTATTATCGCCAGCGTGGTGGAGACGACGGCGAGCCCTATCTCGCTGGTTCCCTCACGCGAGGCGCGCACGTGGTCCTTACCCATCTGCACGTGCCGCACGATGTTCTCTCTCACCACTATCGCATCGTCTATCAGCAGTCCGATCGAGAGCGACAGGGCCAGGAGCGTCATGTTGTTGATCGTGAAGTTGAAGAGCCACATCACGAAGAACGAGGAGATGATGCTCACCGGAAGCGTAAGGCCGGTGATTACTGTCGAGCGCCAGGAGTTCAGGAACAGGTAGATGATCGCGATGGTGAGGACCGCGCCGAGTACGAGCGTGAGCTGCACGTCATGCAGCGAGTCACGAATGCGCCAGGAATCGTCCCGGATAACGCGGAGCGCGACGTCGGCCGGGAGGCGCCCGCGCAGCTCCTCGACTGCGGCCGCGACCGAGTCCGACACCTCGACCGTGTTGGCGCCGGACAGCTTGATGATGTTGACCGCAACAGCGGGCGTGTCATTCAGCAGGGCGGCTGATCGTGGATCCTGGATCCCATCCACGACGCGCGCCAGGTCGCTGATACGAACAGGCACGCCGTTGCGTACCGCGACAGTGACGTCGCCGAACTCGCGTGGCTCGGTGATGCGTCCCGTGACGCGCACGAGCTGCTCGCGTCCTCCCTGTTCCACTCTGCCGGCCGGCACCTCCTGGTTCTCCCGCTGCAGCGCGGCGGCGACCATCGCGGGGCTTATTCCGTAGGCACGCAGTGCCTCCGGATCCAGCTCGGCGCGGATCTCCCGTGTGGCGCCACCCACCCGATTGACGTCGCCTACTCCCGGCACCGCGCCAAGCCGTGTTGCGACGATGTCGTCGGCCATGCTGGTCAGTTCGCGCAGCGGCCGCTCCGCGCTCTGCAGACCGAGTGAGATGATCGGGCGCGAGTTCGGATCGAATCGGTTGACGATAGGTTCTTCGATGTCAGGTGGCAGCTGCCGGCGGATGCGCGCGATCTTGGACTGCACGTCCTGCTGCGCGGTGAGGATGTCCTCTCCGAGGTTGAGCACCAGCCGTACGATCGCACCGCCGTTGTACGCAGTGGACGTGATCTCGCGTACGCCCTGCACGGTATTGAGTGTCTCCTCAATCGGGCGCGCAACGTCGCGCTCCATCACCTGTGGGCTGGCGCCGGGATAGGCCACCTGCGCGATCACGACCGGGTAGGTGACGTCCGGGTATTCGTCCACTCCGAGTCGCTGGTACCCGACGACTCCGAGCACAACGAGGGCGACCATCATCATGGTCGCAAAGACGGGACGACGGATGGAAACGTCAGAGAGGAACATGGCTCAGCGCTCCCGTTGTGTCGGTTGCGTCGCCGCGCCTGAAGTCGGCGCCGTCGCGGCGGGAGCCGCTTCGGTTCCGGTGGCCGGCGGTCTGTCACCACCTATGACCTGTACCTGCATCCCGCGACCCACGGCTCCAACGTTGCCCACGATCACGCGGTCACCCGCGACCAGACCGCTGGTGACTTCCGCCTGAGCACCGGCCGCGTTCACGACGCCGAGCGTCACCGGCACCTGTTCCACTTCGCTGCCGGCTATTCTGTACACGAACTGTCCGCCTTCCGCGGACTGCCGCACAGCCGGAAGCGGCACCACGGTCGTGCTCTCAACGGTGCGCGCGACAACCACACCGCTGGCGAACGTTCCACCTCTCAGCTCACCGCGCGGGTTCGGCACCTGCACGTAAACCGTGACCGAACGCGAGTCCGGATCGATCGTCGGGCTGACGCGCGCGACGCGGCCCTCAAAGGTTCGGCCAGCTGCGTCGAAGCGCACCGTCTGTCCGGGCGCGAGCCGGGTGGCCAGCCTCTCGGGAACAGCCGCATTCAGTTCCAGCGTCTCGTTCCGAACGAGCGTGAACAGCTCGGCACCGCGCGCAACGCGTTCTCCAGGCTCTACCACACGTCGTTCGACGATGGCATTCGCCGGCGCCAGCACCCGCGTGTCGCGCACAGTGGTGCCTGTGGACTGCTCCCGCGCCGCGGCCGCGGCAACGCGGGCACGCGCAGTTGTCACCGCCTGCTGGGCTGTACGCAGGTCGCGCTCTGCAACAGCCCCAGCCCGGTACAGCTCCTGTGTCTGCTCGAGGTTCCACTGTGCAGTTGCGAGCTCGCCCTGCGCAGCGACCCGCTCAGCCCGCGCGCTCTGTTGCTCGCTGACCTGTTCCGCGGCCTCGAAACGAGCCAGCAACTGGCCGCTGCGCACCGCCTCGCCCTCGCGCACGTACACACCTTCGATATCGCCCTCCAGGCGGGACCTGACTGGGATCGTCTGACTCGGGCTCAGCACACCGGTGATCGGCACGCCTTCCTCCATTCGCCCCGTGATCACTACCGCAACGTCGCTCTCCGAGAGCATTAGCGTGCGCGGTGCGCGACCGCCCTGTGCTCCGGCGGGCGCGCTGCCGCTCCCGCCGCAGCCGGCGAGCAGAATCGCGAGTGTCAGAGTGGCACTACTGAGGGCGGAGGAAAGTCTCATCTGGGACCGGTGGCTGACCCGCCGCACGGGCGACTGCCGCGGCCGCGAGATAGAGATCGTACCGAGCGCGGGCTTCCGTAGTCTGCGTGCTGGTGAGGGCGAGCTGCGCGTCTGACACTTCCAGCTGTGTGGCAAGGCCCCGTGTGAATCTGAGGGTGGCCAGGCGGAAAGCTTCTTCGGCCTCACCCACGGTCTCCCGGCGGGCGGCATAAACGGCGCGGGCCCGCCCGAGTTCGTCGCGCGCACGGGCGAAATCGATTGTCGCCAGCTCGCGTGTCTGCGCCAGTTGAAGCTGTGCCAGATCAGCCTGCGCCCGTGCGAGCGAAACGTTGCCCCGCGTCCGCATCCCCTGAAAGATCGGCCAGCTCACCGTGACACCTACGGACCGATCCGGGAACCAGCCACCGTTCTGCTGAGTGCACACACGCTCGTCTGGCGTGCCCTCGGGGCAGGGCACAGGCACCAGCCGGCCACGCTCGGTAGGAAATCCGGTCCGCGGGAACGCGCCGTATCCGAGCTGTCCCGTGAAGCCGACAGTCGGCAGGTAATCGGCACGCGCAACAGCGATTGCGTCGCGACGTGCCTGGGCCGCGAGCTCGGCGGCCTGCACGGCGGGTCGCCGTTCCGCAGCCTGCTGTGGTTCGTCACCGAGTACTGCATCTGCCCGGGCAAGCATGCGCGCGATCATCGCGCTGTCTATCGCAGTTGTCAGCCGGAGCGGCTGGGCTGCAGGTACGTTGACGAGCCGCTTCAGTTCGAGCTGCGCCTGATCGGCGTCGGCTCGGGCCTGGATGAGCAGTGGTTCGATGTTGGCCTGCTCCACTCTCGCCCGCAGCACGTCGTATCTGGCGGCACGGCCGGCTGCGAGCATCTGCTCCGCGAGCGTAAGGCGCTCGCCGGCGAGACGGTAGCTCTCCAGCTGAATCTCGGCGACGCGCGCCGCGAAAAGGGCCTGCAGATACGCCCACTGTACTTCGAACGCGAGCTGATCGCGGGCTTCGTTCTCCTCCAGCCTCGAGGCCGCCCGCACCCGGCGCGCTCCGCGCGCGGCGGCCACAACGCGCCCGCCCTGGAAGATCGACTGGCTCAGAGTGAAGTTGGTGAAGTACGTGTTCGGCTGGTTGAAGACCTGGCCGACTGCCTGCGCCCGCGCACTTTCCATGACGTGCGACTGGGTGGCGTTGAAGCGCAGCTGTGGCAGACCCCCTGCCCGTGCAACGAGAACCTGCGCGTCAGCGATGTCGGTCCCTGCGGACGCGATACGGACCTCGTCGCCGAGTCTCATGGCCCGGCCCACAGCCGTCTCGAGGGGCAGGGTGAGCGTGTCACCCGATTGCGCCGGTGCGCTCACCGAGCTCGCAAGCAACGCAACAATCACGACCGCGAGAGCTCTCGCGGAGATCACTGCCGGGGTCTCGCCGGTGTCAGCTCTGAGGCTGGTCCGACCGCTGCTCCTGCTCCCGTCGGCGAGCCTGGATTCGATCCATGAGCCAGGTTCCCGGGATGATGAACAGCGGCGTGAGAAACACGCCGAGCAGCGTATTGATCCAGATGAGAGCGATGTAGAACGCGATGAGTCCGAACGATACCCAAAGCGTTGCGAACGGGCCTTGTGATTCCACGTTTGGAAGGGGCGGCGGTTGTAGATTCGAAAGGTATCATGCCGACAAGTGTCCCGGCAGTAAGCCGCGTGCATTCCGCTGTGGAGTCTGAGCTGTCATCCGTCGGGCCGCTGGTGCTTGCTGTGTCCGGCGGGCGCGATTCCATGGTGCTGTTGGACGCCGCGGCGCGTGTACCGTTAATCCGGCCCGTGCCTGTTGTCGCGACCTTCGACCATGGCACCGGCGCCGCAGCATCGAGGGCGGTGGAACTGGTTGCCCGGGAGTCGGCTGCGCGCGGCCTTGCATGCGTAATTGGACACGCGGGAACGGGAATGCGGCGCGAAGCGGAGTGGCGGGAGGCACGCTGGGAGTTTCTGCGCGAGGTGGCCGTCGGTGAGGGAGCGCGGATCGCTACAGCCCACACCCGCGACGACCAGGTTGAGACCGCGATGATCAGGGTGTTACGGGGGGCGGGCGCGAGGGGGCTGGCGGGGTTGTACGCACGGTCACCCATTCTGCGACCGCTCCTGGAGTTGACCCGCGGGGAGGTAGCTGCCTACGCTGCGGCGCTATCGGTCAGTCATATGGAGGATCCGTCAAACCTCTCACGGAGGCATCTGCGGAACCGCCTGAGGCTCGACCTCCTTCCCGCAATCAGGAGTGCGGACCCCGGGTTCGAAGACACCATGCTCGGCATTGCACGGCGGGCGACTCGCTGGCGGGAGGAGCTGGCAGGGGTGGTTGACCAGCTTGGGGTGGAGTTGCTCGATGCTGGCACACTTCGGATTGCCGCCGCGACCCTGCAAGGGTATGATGCGGCATCCCTGCGAGTGCTGTGGCCGGAAGTCGCGGCTCGGGCAGGGGTTACGATGGACAGGCGCGGAACAGAGCGTGCCGCTGCGTTTACTACTGATGTGCTCGCGTCGGGGGACGGACGTGCGGCTGCGAATCGCCCCGGGGCCGGGGCGGGGGGGCGGGTGATCCAGCTTTCCGGCGGGGCGGAAATACAACACGTTGCCGGCGCATTCATCCTGAGGCGCCAGTGACGGCGGCGCGGGTGGACGACCCGCGCCTGCTCGGTCGTGTCGTGAAGCGGGTTGCGTATGAGGAGCACGAGATCGCGGCGCGGGTCCATGAGATGGGCGCTGAGATCACGGCCGCGTATCCCGATGGCGAGCTGCTCGTCCTTGGGTTGCTCAAGGGGAGCTTCATTTTTCTCAGCGACCTTGTGAGGCACATCGAGCGTCCGATCAAGGTCGATTTCGTGGTTGCGGCAAGCTACGGCGACGCGACGGTGTCGAGCGGGCTGGTGCGCCTGCTGTATGCGCCCGAGATGGAGCTGGCGGGGAAGCATATCCTCCTGGTGGAGGACATCGTGGATTCGGGGCGGACGCTGAACCGTCTGGTGGAGCTGTTGTCGGAGCGAGGGGTACGATCTCTCGAGATCTGTGCGTTGTTGCACAAGAACGTCGCTGACTCACTGCGTCTGGAGCCGAAGTTCGTCGGCTTCGATGCGCCGAACGACTTTCTCGTTGGTTACGGTCTGGATCATGCCGAAGACTTCAGGCACCTGCCGTACATAGCGAGTCTGGAGTGAAATGGCTGCAAAACAACCGAAAAAGCCCGTAAACTGGGCCAGCTTCTCAAAGACCGTCTCGTTCTGGATCCTCGTGATCCTGATTCCGGTCGCGTTCATCCAGTTCAGCGGACGCGGTGCGGAGCAGGCACCGACGATCTCCTACACCCAGTACGACCGGGAGCTGCGCTCCAATAACATCGCCAGGGTGAGCATCGAGGCGGGTCGCTCGGTGAGCGGGGACTTCCGCAACAGGGTGTCGGTGAAGGGACGGGAAGTCGCCAAGTTCCACGTCCGGCTGCCGGTGGAGAACTCCGAGGACGAGGTGGCCCGGCTGCGAGCGCAGAACGTGGAGATACACGCGGAGGGCGCGCGCCCGTCCATCGGTGGCATCCTGCTCTCTTCGCTGCCGCTGCTTCTCATCGTCGCATTCTGGATCATCATCTTCCGCCAGATGCAGTCCGGAGGAGCCAAGGCGTTCAGCTTCGGAAAATCGAAGGCGAAGCTGCTCACCGGCGACACGCCCAAGGTGACGTTCGCCGACGTTGCGGGGGCAGATGAGGCAAAGGTTGAACTCGAGGAGATCATCGAATTCCTGAAGGATCCGCAGAAGTTCACGCGGCTTGGTGGCCGCCTGCCGAAGGGCGCATTGCTTGTCGGTCCGCCGGGCACCGGCAAGACGCTGCTGGCCCGGGCTGTGGCAGGTGAAGCTGCGCGGCCATTCTTCTCGATGTCGGGTTCGGACTTCGTCGAGATGTTCGTCGGAGTTGGCGCCAGCCGCGTCCGCGATCTGTTCGAGCAGGGGAAGGCCCATGCTCCGTGCATCATTTTCATCGACGAGATCGACGCCGTTGGCCGGCACCGTGGTGCGGGGCTCGGCGGGGGCCACGACGAACGCGAGCAGACGCTAAACCAGCTGCTGGTCGAGATGGATGGCTTCGAATCGAACGATGGCGTCATCCTCATTGCCGCGACGAACCGACCCGACGTGCTGGATCCAGCGCTGCTGCGCCCGGGCCGTTTCGACCGGCAGATAGTCGTGGATTCCCCCGACCTCCGCGGCCGGGAGGGAATCCTCAAGGTTCATCTGCGCAACAAGCCGATCGCCGAGGACGTGGACGTCACGACGATCGCGCGTGGCACTCCCGGAATGGCTGGTGCCGACCTCGCAAATCTGGTGAACGAAGCGGCTCTCCTCGCGGCGCGCCGGAATCACGACAAGATCCACATGGCCGAGTTCGAGGACGCCAAGGACAAGGTCATGCTCGGCGCAGAGCGCAAGTCGCTCGTGATGCGGGACGAGGAGCGGCGCCTCACGGCCTACCATGAGGGGGGCCACGCCGTGTGTGCCGTGAAGGTGAAAGGGAACGATCCGCTGCATAAGGTCACGATCGTCCCGCGCGGCCGTGCGCTTGGAATCGCATTCACGCTGCCGGAGGATGATCGCGTATCGGTTACGCGCGAGCAGCTCGAGGCAAACCTTGTGAAGGCTTATGGCGGGCGTGTCGCGGAAGAGCTTGTGTTCGGCCGCGATCACGTCACGACCGGCGCCTCCAGCGATATCAGCCAGGCGACTGCGCTGGCCCGCCGCTACGTCACCCAGTGGGGCCTCTCCGACGAGATCGGCCCGATACTGGTCGGCGACAACGAGCACGAGCTGTTCCTCGGCCGTGAGATTCAGCATCGGCGCGAGGTGTCGGAGAAGACTGCGCAGCTGGTGGACGCCGAGGTCGCGCGCGTGATCAAGAATGCGTACACGCGGGCCAAGGAGACGCTTACCGAGCATCTCGATCTGCTGCACGCGGTCGCGGGCGCGCTGCTCGAGCGTGAGACGCTGAGTGGTGAAGAGGTGATGAAGCTGGCACGCGGCGAGGATCTGCCGCCGCGCGTGAGTCCGCCTTCGCTTCCGCCAGCTGCCTCGCCTGTTCCCAGCGCACAGCCCAAGCCTGCCAAACCGCCGATGCTGGGCGGACCGGAGGTAGCGCCGGCGTGAGTGACGGCGCGCGCATCTGGCGCGCCGGTGACAAGACGATCGCGCTGGACAAGCCGATCGTACTCGGCATTCTCAACGTGACCCCCGACAGCTTCAGCGACGGGGGTCGTTCTTTTGTGTACGAGCGCGCAGTGGAGCGGGCGCTCGAGCTGGTGGCTGAGGGAGCCGACGTCGTGGACATCGGCGGCGAATCCACGCGCCCCGGCGCCGAGCCGGTGGATGCCGCGGAGGAGCGCCGGCGGGTGATCCCCGTGATCGAGGGGATACGCGCGCAGGCTCCGATGGCAGTGATCTCCGTGGATACTGTCAAGGCGGCCACGGCGGAGGCTGCGCTGGCTGCAGGCGCCGACGTCGTCAATGATGTGTCCGCCCATCGCCTCGACGCACGCATGACCGGCGTGTGTGCGTCTGCCGGGTGCGGCGTGATACTGATGCACTCGCGCGGGTCGGTATCGGAAATGGCGGGTTACGGCACGGCGATCTATGGCGACGACGTGGTGGGTGAAGTGTGCTCGGAGCTGCTTGCCCGCGTCAGCGATGCACGTGACGGCGGCGTGGAGCGGCCTGCGATCGTGATCGATCCCGGCATCGGCTTCTCCAAGCGGAGCGAGCACTCGATCGCTCTCCTTCGGGAGTTGCCGCGCGTAGTCGCCCTCGGCTATCCCGTGTTGGTCGGGCTCTCCCGTAAGCGCGTGATCGGCGAGCTGAGCGGTGTTACGGCTGCGGCCGGGCGGGATGTGGCCACAGCAGGCGCGAACGTATATGCCATGCTCATGGGAGCGACGCTCTTCAGGGTGCACGATGTGCGCTCAGCGCGGCAATCGCTGGATACTGCGTGGGAGCTTGCACGCGGCGGGCGAAGTGCCCGGCCGACCGCACACTCGCCGGCATAGTCCGGACGTGGAACGCAGGGCCCGCACGATGCGACCGCTGCGAGCCTGGCCGGTGGTCACCGGGGGTGTCGTCGTCGCCGCCGCGTATGCCTCGACAATGGCTCGTACAGTGACGAGGTGGGATGCCGGCGAGTTCCTCGCAGCGATTCACTCCCTTGGCATCCCACATCCCCCCGGCACGCCACTGTACGTGCTGGCGGCACGAGCATGGGCGACGATTCCGCTGCCACTCTCCTTCGCGACGCGCGTGAACCTGTTCTCTGCAATCTGCGGGGCAGCTGCCGTCACCCTGCTCGGGCTCCTCGTTCGCCGATGGACCGGCGACAGCGTAGCGGGCGCGGCTGCAACATTGTGCGCAGGTGGCACTGCTACGCTGTGGCTCTCGGCGACCGAGGCGGAGGCGTATGCACCCGCCCTGCTGGTGGCGGTGCTCCTGCTCGCCCTTCCCGAGTGGACCAGCGGCAACAGGCTGCGGATGTGGTCTCTGATGGGTTTCGTGGCCGGCGCGGGATGGACGCTTCACCCGGTCGCTCTGGTCACGCTTCCGGCTGCGCTCCTGCTTTCGCTCGACCAACCGTACAGGGCAGGGCAGGACTATCCGGCCGGTGCAGCATCGGGAAGTCTCGCACGGTCACGGCGCCTTCTGCGCGTTGCCTTCGAGCGATTGCGTGACGGGCCTGGAGCGCGCGGCCTCGCAGCCGCGTTCCTTGCCGCACTTCTCGGATTGTCAGTCGTGCTGTTCCTCTTCGTGCGGGCGCAGCACGATCCGGCGGTGAATCAGGGCAACCCGGCGACTCTCAACGCTCTGGCGGCCGTACTCACCCGGGAACAGTATCAGTCGCACGGCCTGTGGCCCCGGCAGGCACCTCTCTGGCTTCAGCTGGGCAACTGGTTCGAGTATGCAGACTGGCAGTTTGCGCTCGGATTGTCGCCAGACGCCCCGCCGGGTTGGCTCCGTACTCCGATCACCGTGCTGTTCGCCGCGTTCGGTGTCGTGGGACTGTTCGGACACAGGAAGCTGGAGCCGAGAAGCTGGCGCGCTCTGCTACTTGCCTTCGTGAGCGCCACCCTCTGCCTCGCACTGTACCTCAACATGCGGCTGAGTCCCTCCTACGGGGGCGATCTCATTCCGCCCGGTTCACTGCGTGAAGCCCGCGAGCGCGACTACTTCTTCGTGGCTGCGTTCGCGATCTGGGGCGCATGGGCGGGGCTCGGCGCTGTTCTGCAGGCGCGACGGCTTCGTCGCGTATCAGTCGCTGTCAACGGAGCCGCCGCCGGGTGGCTGGCATCTGCATGGCTGCCGCTTGCCGGCCTGGTGAGCGCGGCACCTCTTGCCCTGAATTACGGCCATGTCCGAGCCGAGCGACTGGTTGCCGGACAGGCGACGCGCGACGAGGCTATCACCCTGCTTGCGTCGCTGCCGCCCAACGCCGTGTTTCTTGCCCTCGGGGACAACGATACCTACCCACTGTGGTACGCACAGGTCGTGGAGGGCGTGCGGCGTGACGTGGCGATTGTGACTGTGCCGCTGCTCGGTGCACGCTGGAATCGGGAGGAGCAGGCGCGACGGCACGGATTCCAATCGGTTCCGACCGCTGCTGGAACAACAGGGGCGCTTGCGGCAGTATGTAAAGATGCCGCGGCCATGTCGAGGCCCGTGCTGCTCACTGCTCACGGGCAGCCCGGTAGATTGATTGTCCAATGTCCGCAGCTCAGGTCTGTAACAAGTCTGACAAGGGAAGAATGAAAGCATCGCAATTCTGTCGAACGGTGGCACTGCTCGCTCTGACTGTTGCGGGGGGAAACGCGACCGCTCAGCAGCCGTCGGCGGGCGCTTCTGGCACGCACGGGGCCATAAGCGGTGTCGTCCTGGACAGCCTTCGCGGTGGGCTGCTGGCCGGCGCCGTGGTGGTCGTGGAGGGCAGCGGGCGCAGTGCAGTTACGGATTCCGCGGGGGCGTTTCTCGTAGACAGTGTCCCAGTTGGCGAACGACGCGTCGTTCTCCTGGACGGCATCCTGGACACGCTTTCGCTCTCCATAGTCAGTCCGAACATTCGCGTGGCTGCGGGCGACACGGTCTTTCTCATTATGTCACTGCCGTCAGCTGAAACGATAGTTCGGGCCAAGTGCGGCGCGGGGCCGCCCCAGGGAGGGCGTGCGGCACTCGTGGGTATGGTGGTTGACGCTGAGACCGAAAAAAGGGTCGCGGGGGCCAGTATCGTTCTTGCTTGGTCCGAGGTACAGGCGAGCCGCGAAATAGGCCTGAGGACGATCCCGATGCAGCGCTCCACCAGAACGCTAGAGGACGGGTCGTTCAGAATCTGCGGCCTGTCTGACGAAATCAGAGGGGAGTTGATCGCGTGGAGTGGGCCAGATACAACCGCCGCCCTTCCTTTTTCCTTTGCTTACCCGGTGCTCGCGATTCGTACGCTGGCACTCCCGAGTGGCAGCGCGCAAATCGATGGAGGGGACGCCAGCCGTGCCGTCGCCGCCGCTGACAGCGGATCCATGCAACCGGCGGCTCCGCGGGGGAGACGCGGCGGCGCGAGAATAAGCGGCAGGGTGGTGACTCCCAGCGGTTCCCCGATAGTGGGTGCGCGAGTCTCGCTGGCCGGGGCCGAAGGGTTTGCGCTCACGAACGAGCGTGGAGAGTTCGTGCTGAGCTCTCAGCCTGCGGGCTCGCAGAGTGTGGTTGTCCGGCGGCTGGGCTACGAGCCGGCCGAATTCGCCATGAACCTCAGTCCCGCCCGGCCGGTTGAGGTTGAAGTTGAGTTGCCGGAATTCGTGCCCGTACTCTCGCCAGTAATCGTGACAGCTCAGCTCGATGACGCGCTCGATCGGGTAGGCTTCTCCCGGCGCAAGCGCGCCGGTTTCGGCCGGTACATGACCCTCGAGGAGATCGAGCAGCGCGGGGCCCTCCATATCGTTGACCTGCTCGCCGGATTCCCGATGCTGCGCTCGGTGTCGTCCGGTACGGACAGGCGGATTACCGGCAGGCCACGGGGAGTGCAGCCGGGGTGCGTGAGCTTCTTCGTTGACGGAATACCATGGATAGGGGGCGATTCCCCCGCGGACTTCCTGCATCCTCAGGAAATCGGTGCTGTAGAAGCGTACACAGCCGGATCGACACCAGCCGAGTTCTCGCGCTCGCTCAGCTCATGCGAGACAGTGCTGCTCTGGACCCGGCACAGGCTGGGGAGCGGGCGCTAGCAGTTGGCCCTCGGCGGGATGGCAGCTGCCGGATAATGGAGAGTTTCTGCCGTTGTACGACTTGGAGACCTTAAGGGGGGAACGGGAGCCGCAGCTCTCCCCGGCTCCGTGCCGAAGGTCGCTCAGTACCGGTAGTGCTCGGGCTTGTATGGCCCCTCAAGCGGCACTCCCAGATAAGCTGCCTGCTCGGGAGTCATTTCGGTGAGCTTCACCCCGAGCTTGCCCAAGTGCAGCCGCGCCACCTTCTCATCCAGCGTTTTCGGCAGGCGGTAGACCTTCTTCTCGTAGTCGGACGCCTTCTGGTGCAGCTCGATCTGCGCCATCACCTGGTTGGTGAAACTCGTCGACATGACGAAGCTCGGGTGTCCGGTTGCGCAGCCGAGATTCATCAGGCGTCCTTCTGCGAGCACGAGCACACTGTGGCCGTCGGGAAAGATGAACTCGTCGTACTGCGGTTTGATGTTGATGCGCTTCACGCCGCCGAGCCGCTTGAGGCCGGCCATGTCGATCTCGTTGTCAAAGTGACCGATGTTGCCAACGATCGCCTTGTCCTTCATTCGCGACATGTGCTCGGCGGTGATCACGTCCTTGTTGCCGGTGGCCGTGATGAAAATGTCGGCTGTATCGATCACTTCCTCGAGCGTGGTGACCTGATAGCCTTCCATCGCAGCCTGCAGAGCGCAGATGGGATCAATCTCGGTCACGATGACCCGTGCACCCTGCCCGCGAAGAGCCTGAGCGCATCCCTTGCCGACTTCACCGAAGCCGAATACGACCGCGATCTTGCCACCGATCATCACGTCGGTCGCGCGGTTCAGCCCGTCGATCACCGAGTGCCGGCAGCCGTAGATGTTATCGAACTTGCTCTTGGTGACTGAGTCGTTGACGTTGATTGCTGGGAAGAGCAACGTCCCTGCTTCCATCATCTGATACAGGCGGTGCACGCCCGTCGTCGTCTCCTCTGAGACGCCGCGTATGCCTGCGGTCACGCGCGCCCAGCGCTCCGGGTCGCGCTGCAGTTCGCTGCGGAGGAGCTCCAGGATGACGCCGTACTCTTCGCTGTCGTCGCCGGGGTGAAAGGCGGGAACCCGGCCCGCGCGCTCGAACTCCAGTCCCTTGTGGACGAGCAGCGTGGCGTCCCCGCCGTCGTCGAGGATGAGAGTCGGTCCACCGCCGTCAGGCCACATCAGCGCCTGATCTGTGCACCACCAGTACTCCTCAAGCGTCTCTCCCTTCCAGGCGAAGACGGGTGTGCCGCGCGGATCCTCCGGCGTGCCGTCCTTGCCGACGACCGCTGCCGCCGCCGCGTGGTCCTGTGTCGAGAAGATGTTGCACGAGACCCAGCGCACGTCTGCTCCGAGCTCGGTGAGGGTCTCGATGAGCACCGCTGTCTGCACGGTCATGTGCAGCGAGCCCATGATTCGCGCGCCGGTGAGCGGCTTGCTCGCGCCGTACTCGGTACGGAGCGCCATCAGTCCTGGCATCTCCTCTTCGGCGAGCCGGATCTCCCGACGGCCCCAGTCCGCCAGCGACAGATCAGCGACTTTGAACGGGGGACGGTCGGTATCGGGTGCGGTGTGCAGCGTGTCTGTATTCTCGGAGGCGACGGCAGTCATTGTGTCGGAGCGGTGAAGTGGTACGGTCAGGCAGCGATGAGGGACTGGCGATCAGCGCAAGCGGAGCGGAAAGACAGGAACCGTCGTAGCTTTCCCGCTAACCGCCAATCGCCAACCGCTTTAAGTTAACAGGTTATGGCCTATTCGGACCTCGCCGGGAGGCTCGCCGAGGTTCGGGAGCGGATAACAGCAGCGCGCTCGCGCGGCGGTCACGGGCAGGGAGTGACCGTACTCGCCGTGACCAAGACCCACGGCCCCGATGCGGTGGTTGCCGCCTTCGAGGCGGGTCTGAAAGATATCGGTGAGAACCGGGTGCAAGAGGCTCTTCGCAAGATGCCGGCGGTGACCGTACCGGTGGCATGGCACCTCGTAGGTCATTTGCAGCGGAACAAGGCGAAAGAGGCGACGGAGTTCACGCTGATCCATTCGCTCGACAGCCTGCGGCTCGCGAGGGCGCTGGACCGGGTCGGGGTCACCCGGCAGCGCCCGATCGACGTTCTCCTGCAGGTCAACGCGTCGGATGAAGATACCAAAGGCGGATTTCAGCCTTCTTCCGTGGCGCTGGAGGCGGAGCGTCTCATCGAGTTCAGCGGTATCCGTGTGTGTGGAGTCATGACGATGGCCGCATTGGATGCCGCGGAAAGCGAGTTACGCCATACCTTTGGTGTCGCGCGGGCAGCTCTCACGCACGTGGCGGCGGCCGGGCACCCTGCGACTGTGTTGTCCATGGGTATGTCGCAGGATTACGAGATTGCGGTTGAGGAGGGGGCGACAATGGTTCGCCTCGGAACCACACTATTTGGCCCGAGGGGCAATTGATGATTGAAGACGACGTCTTCCATCTGACTCCGCTGGACGTACGGCGCTACGACTTCGGCAGAGCGATGCGCGGCTACGATCCTGTCCGAGTCGACCAGTTCCGGGAGCAGGTCGCCGCCGAGATGGAGCGGCTGGCACGTGTCAATCAGGAGCTTGAGGCGAAGGCAAGGAGCTTCCACGAGCAGCTCCGCGCATATCGCGAGCGCGACAAGGCGCTCAACGAAGCGCTCGTCTCCGCGCAGCAACTGAGGAACGACATCCGCGAGCAGGCCGATCGCGAGGGTCAGTTGATCGTGCGCGAGGCCCAGCAGGAAGGCGAGCGGCTCATCGACGCCGCGCGTGCCGATCTGCGCCGGCTGCACAGTGAGCTGGAAGCTCTGGAACGGTCGAGGCGTGCTTTCGTGAGCCAGATGCGATCACTCATCACGCGCCAGCTCGCAGAGCTCGACGTGGTGGATGCTGCTGCACCGGCGACTCCCGGAGCAGAGTGACGGCGGTCGAGCATCCGAACGTGGCGGCAGGCGGCGAAGTCGAGCGAGTCCGCTACCGGCCGCTTCCAGTCGATCGTGCGGCCGACGACATCGAGCGCGAGCTTCTCGGGCTCTGGAGCCGCGAACGGCTGTTCGCGCGCACCCTGGAGCAGACCGCCGATGGACCGCGCTACGTGTTTTTCGAGGGCCCGCCCACAGCCAACGGCCGGCCAGGCATTCATCACGTTTTCGCACGCACGATAAAGGATCTGTTCTGCCGGCACCGGGCGATGCAGGGGATGCACGTCCAACGGAAAGCCGGATGGGATACGCATGGACTCCCGGTTGAGATTGAAGTGGAGCGGCAGCTTGGGATCAGTGGCAAACAGCAGATCGAGGAGATCGGCGTTGAGCGGTTCAACCAGCTCTGCCGTGAGAGCGTGTTCACGTACAAGGATGAGTGGCAACGCCTGAGCGAGCGGATCGCGTTCTGGCTCGACTACGACAACGCGTACGTCACGTTCAGCAACGATTACGTCGAGAGCGTCTGGTGGGCACTGAGCACGCTGCACGAGCGCGGGCTGCTGTACCTCGGCCACAAGATCCTTCCGTACTGCCCCCGTTGCGGTACCTCATTGTCGTCGCACGAGGTGGCCCAGGGCTACGAAACGGTGCGCGACCCGAGCGTGTACGTGTCGCTGCGGCTCCAGGACGCCGATGACCGCAGGATTCTCGTCTGGACGACGACTCCATGGACGCTCGTGTCGAACGTTGCGCTCGCGGTGCACCCGGATCTCGAGTACCTCGAGCTGAAGCCGCTGGCGGGTGACGGCGCGAGCATGATCCTGGCGCATGCGCGGGCGGCTGCAGTGCTGGGCGAGGACTACCAGGACAGGTGGACAAGAATCAGAGCAGTACGCGGTGCCGAGCTCGCTGGGCTCCGGTACGAGCGTCCGCTCGACTGGGTTCCCATAACGGAAGGGGACCACGGACTGATTGTCGCTGAGGAGTTCGTGAGCGCGGACGATGGCAGCGGTGTTGTGCACATGGCGCCCGCCTTCGGTGCCGATGACTATGTGGCCGGGCGACGCAACGCACTCGCGTTCCTGCAGCCGGTGGATGCAGCAGGCCGGTTCAACGCGGACGTTCCGGTTGTCGGCGGCATCGGTGTGAAGGAGGCGGACGAGCGGATCATCGAGGAGCTGAGCGCACGCGGTGTCCTGTGGAAGGCAGCAACGGTGGAGCACTCGTACCCGCACTGCTGGCGCTGCTCGACTCCGCTGCTCTACTACGCGCGCACCTCGTGGTTTGTGCGTACGACGGACTTCCGTGAACAGATGCTGGCGCGGAACGCGCGGGTGAACTGGAATCCGCCGGAGGTCGGCGAGGGGCGGTTCGGTGAGTGGCTCAGCAACAACATCGACTGGGCGATCTCCCGCGATCGCTACTGGGGCACTCCGCTTCCGCTGTGGATCTGCGACGTCGATCAGACACACAGAGAGGCGGTCGGGGGCTTCGCGCAGCTTGCCGAGTGCACAGGTTCGCCGCTGCCGGCTGACTTCGATCCGCACAAGCCGTTCATCGACGCGTATGCGTGGCCCTGCCGCTCATGCGCCGGAACGATGCGCCGCGTTCCCCAGGTCGTCGATACATGGTTCGACTCAGGCTCCATGCCGTTCGCACAGTGGCATTTCCCTTTCGAGAACCACGACCGACTGACGGATCAGTACCCGGCTGACTTTATCGCGGAAGGCGTCGATCAGACGAGGGGGTGGTTCTATTCGCTGCTGGCGATCGCGACCGGCCTGGGCGATGCGCTCCCAAACAATGTTCTCAGACATGACCGGGGCGATGGCGTCTCCAGCGCACCGTACCGCGCGGTAGTAGTGAACGATCTTCTGCTCGACGCCGAAGGGCAGAAGATGTCGAAGAGCCGCGGCAATGTGGTTGATCCCTGGATGCTGATGGAGCGGCACGGAGCGGATGCGGTCCGGCTGTCGCTACTGGCCGTGAGCCAGGTATGGATTCCCCGCAGGTTCGATGAGAGCGTGATCCGGGAGCACGCCGGCCGTTTTCTCGTCACGCTGAAAAACGTGTACTCCGGGATCTTCGCCCTGTACGCCAACTTCGGGTGGCAGCCTTCGGGTGCTGATCCAACGCCCGCAGTCCGCCCGCTGATCGACCGCTGGGTTCTCTCCCGTCTTCGATCGGTCGAGCTGGAGGTGAACGGGCGGCTGGATGGCTACGACGCAACTCTTGCGGCGCGCGCCGTGACATCGTTCGTCGTGGATGATGTGGCGAACTGGTACATCAGACTCAACCGCCACCGCTTCTACGACGTCGCCGAAGCGGATAACCGTGCCGCGTTCGCCACTCTGCACGAGGTGCTGTCCGTCACCTGCCGCCTGCTTGCTCCGTTTGCGCCGTTCGTGAGCGACTGGATTCACCGGGAGCTGACCGGCGGCTCGGTGCACCTCGCCAGATTCATTCGCCCGGAAGCGCCGCCGGCCGATCCGCTGCTCGAGACGGGGATGGATGCCGTGCGGAAGCTTGCGACGCTCGCGAGAGCGGCACGCGAGGAGGCCGGCGTTCGCGTTCGGCAGCCGCTGGCCAGGATGGTCTGTGTTGTACCGGCCGGGATGCGGGGAGCAGTCGAGCCGCTCACGCCGCTGCTGGCTTCGGAGCTGAACGTCAAGGTTGTGGAGCTCGCCACCTCCTCGGACGCGCTCGTGCGACTGGAGGCGAAGGCCAACTTCCGTACTCTCGGTAAGCGCTTCGGCAGGAGCACACCGCAGGCGGCAGCAGCAGTGGCGGGGCTGCACAGCGATGCGGTCAGGGCGCTCGAGACTGGTGAGGCCGTCCATATCACGGTGGAGGGTGAAGCCCACGCCCTGTCGCTGGAGGAAGTGACTATCATTCGTCGGGCCGCGGGCGAGCTCGTCGTGGCTGAGGAAGGTGAGTACTTCGCGGCCGTCGATCCTGCCGTTTCGGCTGAGTTGAGACTGGAGGGGCTGGCCCGGGAGCTTGTCAGTCGGGTCCAGCGTTTGCGAAAGGAATCGGGGTTCGCCGTCAGCGACCGGATAGCACTGGCGGTTTGGGGCGATCCCGAGTTGGAGGCCGCGGCGCGGGCATTCAGCGCGTGGATCTCCGAAGAGGTGCTGGCGCGCGAGCTTGTCGTTGGCGAGCGGCGCGAAACGGACAATCCGGTGTACGAGCTTGGGCTGGAGGGACGCTCGCTCTTGATCACCGTAAGGAGGTTTGAGTAGATGCCAGGAAGTACGAGCACCAAGAAGCCCAGAAAGATGGGTAAGAAGATGCTGGAGCACTTCGAGAAGCGGCTCCTGGAGGAGCGGCGGCGGGTGCTCCGTGAACTGGGTCACTACGACGAGACCTTCGGATCGACGCCGCAGGGTGCCGACGGTGATCTGAGCTCGTACTCCTTCCACATGGCGGATCAGGGAACTGACGCCATGGAAAGAGAGAAGGCGTTTCTGTTCGCGAGCCAGGAGGGTCGATTTCTGTGGCATATAGATCAGGCGTTGCGCCGGCTGTATCGGACTCCCGAGACCTTTGGGAAATGCCACAACTGCGGCAGCGATATCGCCTTCGACCGACTGGATGCACTCCCGCACGCGCGTTACTGCATAGACTGCAAGCAGCGCGAAGAAGACGCGAAGCGCGGCTGATCCGCGGATGAGTGAGTCTTCTTCAGCGGGCGCGGACCGCCTGCGGCCCATTCTTTTCTGGGCGGTCGTGCTTGGGGTGGTCGTTGCCGATCTGATTACAAAGGCGATAGCCGAGTACGCGCTAGTCCCGCAGCGGATTCCCCGCGAGGTCGTCGGCGAGTACGTCCGGTTCACGCTGGTGTACAACCCCGGTGCAGCATTCGGGCTATCGCTCGGCGATCACTCGCGCTGGATCTTCATGGCGCTTACGATCGGAGCGCTTTTCGTGCTTGCGCGCCTTTACCGAACGACGCGCGACGACGATTGGCCGCGGACCCTGGCACTCGGGCTCGTATGCGCGGGCGCGGTCGGGAATCTGATCGATCGCATCAGGTCGCCGATGGGCGTGGTGGACTTCATCGATGTGGGGATCGGCGACATGCGCTGGCCCACGTTCAACGTGGCCGACATGGCTGTCAGCGTGGGCGCGTTCCTCCTGGCCTGGGTCCTGTGGGGAGAGGACTCTCAGACGCCTGCAACGGCCCCGCAGTCCGCGGCGCGCGAAGCGGCGGAGGTGTAGCAGCGGCCACACGCCGCGAGTTCACGGTGAGCCAGCCCGACAGCGCGCGCCTCGACGTGCTGGTCGCGCGAGAGCTGGATCTGTCGCGGACACAGGCGGCCACTCTCATCGCGGGTGGTGCCGTGGAGGTGGACGGCCGACGCGAGAGAGCGAGTTACAAGGCCGCGGTCGGCGAGCACGTCACCGTGAACCTCACGACCCCCGAGGCGCGCTCGGTCGCACCTGAGCATATCGACCTCTCGATCAGCTACGAGGATGAGCATCTCCTCGTCGTGGACAAGCCTGCGGGTATGGTCGTTCACCCCGCGCCCGGCAACTGGAGCGGGACGCTGGTCAACGCACTGCTGGGACGCGTCGGCCGGACGACCGCGGGCGAGACCGAGCGGGCGGGGCTGGTGCACCGACTCGACAAAGAGACGTCCGGACTGCTGCTCGTCGCCAAGACTGAGCGTGCGCACAGAAGGCTTGCCGCGGCCCTGGCCGCGCGGCGCATCTCCCGGCGCTACGCCGTCATGATCTGGGGGCACCTCAAGGTCGAGGAGCTCACCATCGAGCAGCCGCTGGCGCGCTCGCCGCGAGACCGCAAGCGGATGGCGGTCGTCTCTGCGGGCAGGCCCGCGCGCACAGACCTCGTGCGGCTTGCCCGGTTCGGCGTCGGCGATTTCCTTCGTGCGCACCTGCACACGGGGCGAACCCACCAGATACGGGTACACCTCGCATCGATAGGTCATCCGGTGATGGGCGACGACACATATGGCGGAGGGGGAGCGCGGAAGCTGGTGGCGCTCCCGCCCAGGCGGCACTTTCTGCACGCGGCGTGGCTGCGGTTCCACCATCCGGAGACCGGGGAGCTGCTGGATATCCGCTCACCGCTCCCGGAAGACCTGCGGCGGGCGCTGTACGCGACAGCCGGGCCCGCTGGCATGGGGACGCGCACCGATCCTCTGGTTGAGCTACGGTTCTACGATGAGCGCTGAGCAACTGGTCGGTGGGAACTCCGGTGACCTTTCGCCGCGTGCGAACGGATTGAGATGCATTGTCACGCTCTCGGGAAATCTGGACAGCTTCGCCGGAGAGGAGCCGACGTCTGAGTTTGCGGTCGCAGCGGGAGCGATGGCGCGGGATGCGGAGCGTACGGCACGCCACCTTGATTTCGGGCGCTGGGAGGCGATGGTTGTCGAGAGTGTCGGCGGTGTACTCGGATTCGCGCCGTCGGGCGCGGACGGCGATAAGCTCGCCGTGGTCGGCTTCCCCCCCGGTACGCCTTCCGGCGCCGTGCAGCGTGCCGTCGCGCGGATGGGCGCCAGGGGTATAGTGAAGTGACTCCAGAAGATCCGGGCGTCACCTCCGCCGGAATACTGCGGCTGGCGGGCACTCCAGGTGTGCGTCTCGCTGTCGCAGCGAGCGGTGACGAGGGACTCGTGCTGCACGCGGAGGGAGCCGACCGTGCGGTTGCCCAGGCGGCTGCTGCCCTCGGTGCCGCGATTTTCGTAAGGGCCAGATCGGTTGCTTCGGCCTGCAACCACGGCGAGCCGGGATTGCTGCGCCTTCAGTGCGGCGAGGGCCAGCTGATGGCGGCGGCGGCGGGCTCCACTGTGCTGATCGCCCTTGCGGAGGCTGGGGCGAACGCGGGTCGCATTCGGCTGGAACTGATTCGTGCAGCAGGGGAGCTCGCGTGACACGGGGCTCGAGTGAAGCCTGGCTGGCGCAGCCGTTGCGCCGCTTCGTGGACGACACGGGCGTGCAGCTCGCGGTGGTCATGCGTCCGACCGGACAGGTCGTGGGGCAGCACGGCTTCACGCGCGCAGTTGACGTCATGTCGGCGTGCTCGCTCGGCGCGGCGATTCATGCTTCGTCGGAGGAGCTCGGGCGGCTCGTCAATGGGCGACCGTTCGCCGATCTGTACCACGCAGGCCACTCGCGTCAGATTTTTCTGGGCCGGGTTGAATCGCCCCGAGGCCGCTTCCTGTTGCTGGCTATCTTCAACCAGGCGAGTTCGATCGGGCTGGTGCAGCTTTTCTTCGAGGAGTTTCGCCACGCTGTTGCGAGTGCGGTGGGGAAAACTCCGCCTGCGACCGCAGTGTTCGGGGAGGATTTCGATCTGGCTCTGGCTCGCAGCCTGGACGCGCTGTTCGCGGAGCGTCCGCGGGTTGCAGAGGAGGGGAATGACACTCGTTAACCGTGCGACAGGAGAGATCAGCTGCAAGCTGGTCTACTACGGGCCGAGCGGTGCCGGTAAATCGCGGAACCTGCGATACGTGTTCGACGAGCTGCCTGCAGGGCGGCGCGGAGACGGCGCCGCCATCGAGGGCTGCGTGGAGCGTCCCCTGCTTTTCGAGTTTCTCCCACTCGAGCTCGGACCGATTGCCTCCTTTCAGATGCGGCTGCAGCTGTACGCCGCGCCGGCGGCAGAGTTCTTCGGCGCCACCCGCAAGCACGTCCTGCAGAACTTGGATGGTATGATTGTCATTGTAGACAGTCGCAGGGAGGCGTTTGCCGACAACGTCGCCAGTCTCAAGCGACTGCACCTGGATCTGGCAGAGACAGGCCTGGATCCAGCTGAGATGCCGATGGTGTTTCAGTACAACAAACGGGATCTGGCGGAGCGCGAGCTGCTACCGCTTGACGAGCTCGACGATGCGCTGAACTTCAGGAGCGTCCCCGCTTTTCCCGCCTCGGCCGTCACGGGCACGGGTGTTTTTCAGACGCTCCGCGGAGCCGCAGAACTGGTGCTCCGCAACGCAGCGAGGAGTGGTTGACGTGAATCACGACGATGCCTTCCCGATGGACGACTTCCTGTCGGAGCTGAGCCAGGTCGTGGGTGAGCGCATCGAGGCGCTGCAGTCTTCGCTGCCGGAAGCCCCCGATCCCGTGTTCTACAACGACGGCAAGGTCATCCACCAATGGCCCGATCTCAGCGGACTCATCATCGAGGACCTTCGCTGATGGCCATCCGCGGCAGCCTGAGCGAGGCCGGGTTACCCGATGTGCTGCAGCTTGTTTCGCTTGGCGGGAAGACCGGCTGCCTTGGAGTGTCGCGGGGAACCGAGTTCGGGTTCATCTACTTCGACGGCGGGCGGATCTCGCATGCGTCGGTGGTGAACCGGCAGCTGTCCACCGAGGAGTCGGTGTATTTCCTCTTCACGTGGACCGACGGCTCGTTCAGCTTCGAGCCGGGCGTGGTGCCCACCGGCGAGGTCGACCGCGAGTCCATCGATCCGCAGTCGCTGCTGCTCGAAGGGGCGCGCCGCGTGGACGAGTGGACGCTCATAAGAAAGAAAATTTCGTCGCTCGATCTCGTGTTCGCCCTCGATCGGCAGAAGCTGCTCAGTACACGGCTCGAGCTCACACCGGAACAGCAGCAACTGCTGCCGCTCATAGACGGGCACAGGGACGTCGATGCGCTGATTCGCGAATCAGGGTTCGGCGAATTCACCGTGGCAAAGGAGCTGTACGGGCTGGTGAGCGCCGATTTCGTGCTGCCGGTCGGAAAGACAGCGCCGGCGCCTGCGCGCGCGGATCATGCGGACGAGTACCGCAACCTCGCAATCGCGTTCTACCGGGCCGCGATGTACGACGAAGCAATCCGCGAATTTCAGACGGTGCTGGACCTGAAGCCGGGGGATTCGGCCGCCGGATTCTATCTGGGACTGATTGCGCTGCAGCGCAGGGACTGGCAGACAGCAGCGGCTTACTTCCAGCGCGCAGTGGCCGTAACCCCTACTGCAATCGCACCGTACCACAACTACGTAGTGGCGCTGCTGCGCAACGGCGAGGTGGATCGTGCTGATGCGGCGATGGATGATCTGCTCTCGAGGGGTGGGCGTAACGACGCGACGGTGCTCACTGCGTCGGCCGCTATCGCGCTCATGCGCGGTGATCCTCTCCGGGCGGATGCCGATCTGCATGCCGCGCGCACGATACTTGGCCAGTCACGACCGCCGGCCGCGTGGTTCCACTATGCGGGGCTGACTGCTGCTCTGAGGGGAGACCTGGAGCGATCGCGGGCACTGCTGGAGGAGGGAATGCGCCTGCACAGCGCCGCCGCCCCGTTGCTGAACAACCTGGCGGTCGTGTACGAGCGACTCGGTAACTACACCGCGGCACGTGATGCCGCCGAGCGCGGAATCGCACTCAATGCGAGCCTTTCGCAGCTGCACACGAATCTCGGCGACCTGCTTCTTCAGACCGGCGATCACGTCAGCGCACACGCGGCGTACCGCCGTGCGCGCCAGGTCGGCGGCGGGTGAGCGAGGATGTCCCGGGAAACGACGCCGCCCTTCATGCTGTACTGGGCCGAGCCGGGATTCAGTACAGCCATTACAAGCTGAAGTGCATACAGCGCCGACTGGCCATGCGCATGCGCGTCCGGGGAGCGGCGACATACGAGGACTACGCACTGCTGCTTGACACCGACCAGAAGGAGGGACGTCTGCTCTCTCAGGCGCTGACAATCAATGTCAGCCGCTTTTTCCGGAACTGGCCCGTGTTCGAGGCCATATCCGAACTGGTTATCCCCGAGCTGTGGCAGCGGAATCGTGGGAGGATCCGCGTCTGGAGCGCAGGCTCCGCTGGCGGCGAGGAGGCGTACTCGCTCGCGGCCCTGTTTCACAGACATGCCGAGAAGATCGGAGAGCAGTGGCTCGACCGTGTCCGGATCGTCGGAACCGACGTGGATGAAGCCAGCCTCCGGGTGGCTGAGCGGGCGCGGTACAGCGAGGGCGCCCTGGTCGAAGCACCGCAGGAGTTACGCGAACGCTACTTCGAGAGAAGAGGTGCAGAGATATTCGTGATGCCGGAGCTGCGTTCGCTGGTCCGGTTCGAGCGTCGCGACCTGATCCTCGACCCCGACCCGCCAGAGTCATACGACCTGATCGTGTGTCGCAACGTCATCATCTATTTCGAGCAGCGTGCCCAGCTCGCGCTTCTCGAACGATTCCATCGCTGCACCAGCACAGGTTCTTTCCTCGTGCTTGGCCGGGTCGAGGCGATACTCGGTACCGCCCGACGCTGGTTTCAGCCGGCAGTCATCAGGTCACGGATCTACCGGCGGGTGCCGGACTGACTTCCGCGTTCAGGACCGCAGAATCGCGACGGGAATCAGGACGATGTATCCGAGCACGAGAAGTATCGGTGCCAGGGTGATGCCGCCCCGCGCCAGATCGGCGTAGCCCAGAAGGAGCGCGGCTGTCGCCGCGCTCCACCATACCGCAGGTCTGTCGAATCTTCGAAGGCCCGATTGTCGGGAGCCGGCTGCTGTCATCATGGTAGTTGCGCCCGTCCGATAGTGTTCATGTCAGTGCCGAACCATATCGAGCGCGTCCCGGGATGGAATACCATATGGCGAACCGCGCCGCCGCCGCTCGGGATGTCAGCCGTGGCGATCACTGACTTTGTCGCGGGATCGAACCCCACCAGCCGGTTCGGCTTGATCCCCGTCTCAACATACCACAGCCTTCCCCGGTCGTCCTGCGCCAGAGCGTAGGGCAGGGAAGACGCGCCGCCGGGAGCGTCGAACTCCTGGATCGTGCGGGTGGCCGGGTCGAGTCGTGAAAGCTTGCCGCGAACGTAGTCGACGTACCAGACAGCTCCATCGGGCGTGACCTCGATCCTTCGCCCGCGCGCCCGCTGGTCCGGGAGGTCGAAATCGGTCACGGTGAATGAGGTCGGGTCGAGCGAGCCTACCTTCGTGGTGCCGAACTGGTTGAACCAGACCTTGCCGCCGCTTCCGACGACAATCCCGTAAGGACGCGCATTCTGCGTCGTCAATTTGACGAAGCGCACGTCGCCGGTCGAAGGCACGAAACGCCCGACAACGCCACCTCTCTGCGCCGTGAACCAGATATTGCCACTGCCGTCAAAGACGAGTGTGTGTGGATCGGGCACTTCATCCGGCATCGGATATTTCTGTATGTCGCCGGTTGCCGGATCCAGCCGTCCGATGTGTCCTGTCCGGTTGCCTGCGTACCAGATTGCGCCGGCGTCGTCCACTATCAGATTGTGCGGTCCGGTTCCCGCTTCGAGGTCGAATTTCCGGAAGTCAGCCGTGGCAGGGTCGAACCGGCCGACGTAGTGGCCAGTCTGACCCACGAACCAGACGATTCCCTGGCGGTCCACGAACGGATCCCGTGGTCTGGTGTTTTCCCACGGTACGGGCCATTCCTGAATGGTTACGGTCGCCTGGGCATCTACGACGAGCGGCGCCGCGATTCCCGCGATGAGGGCAATCGTGATCTTCGACATCGGCATTCCTCTGCTGGGGTCTCTGGTTGCGAATCCTTTAGACGTGTGGCGGTGTACTACCGTTAAGGGAGAGTGTCTGCGGCGCGGCGCTTGCAAATGCTTCAGCGCGGCGCGAACTTTCTCGACTTCCCTGCTGCGGTTACAGTGCACGTGAGTCGGCGAGGGCGAATAGCTCAGTTGGTTAGAGCGCCTGCTTTACACGCAGGAAGTCGGGGGTTCGAGTCCCTCTTCGCCCATTGGGGCACCGCCGGAACCGACCGCTGCCCCACAGGGTACACCTGTTTTCAATGAATAAGTTATTGGAGGTTACGCCATTGATGACCGCACGTGCAAGTGGGCCGCGCATTCTGCAGGCCGTTCTGGCGCTGCTTCTCGTCGCCGGTGCGAGCATTCCAGCTCTGGGCCAGCGTCGCCCAGAGCAGCTGCCGCGCCTGATGATCGCGACATTCCAGAGCGCCGACAGCGAACTGGGCCAACAGGTCGCCGAAGCGCTGCGCAGCCGGCTAACCCGTGACCAGTCCCGCAACCTGTACGTTCTGCCGCGGTCCGACATCGTGGGTACGCTGACGGCATCTGGCTACTCTGTGACCGAGGCGCTGGCACCGAGCGATGCGCGTCAGCTCGCGAATCTGCTCAGGGCCGATGAGTACATCGACGCCGTTGTGACCCGCACGCCGGGTGGCGTACGAATCGACTCCAAGCTCGTGCTGACCCGCGACAACACGATCACGCAGGTGCTGCCCCCGGCAGAAGCGGGACGCGCAGATGCCGCTGTGGCTCAGGTCGCGCGCGATTATCTCGAGGCGCGTCGGCAAGTCGAGCACGAGCGCTCCTGCAGTGCTGCTTTGGGAAGAGGTGACGTCGCAGCGGCCATCCGCGACGGCGAGCAGGGCCTCCAGCAGCATGCGCGCTACAACAACATGGTACGAGTCTGCCTCGCGCAGGCCTACGTCCGCCGCGACACGGGCGACGATACCACGGCGACGGCAGTGGTTGCGCCCGCAACGCTCGCGGTGGTTCAGCAGGTTCTGGAATCCGATCCGCGCAACATCACGGCGTTGCGTCTGGCGGCGCTCGGGTACCGGGCTGCAGAGGACGAGGACAAGTATGTCGAGACACTGACGTCTCTCGTGGCAGCCGATCCAAGCGATCTGCGGCTCCAGGAGCAGGTTGTCAACGAGCTGGCTGCGAGCGGGCGTGCGTCCGTTGCGGTGCCGATCATCAGAGACGCGCTTGCGAACAATCCAGGCGATCCGCGAATGATGCGCACCGCCTGGCTCGTGCTGCTCGCGGCTCAGGACTTCGAAGGGGCTGTGGGGGTAGGCGAGGAGATGGTACGCGTGGACACTGCTGCAGCTACCGCTGACTACTTCAGACGGTTGGGGGCAGCGTATGTGAGTCTGGCTCAGACCAGGATGCGTACCGCGGCAACACCGGCAGACACGCAGGCGGCGCTCGGTTACCGGCAGCGCGGCGTGGAAGTCTTCCAGCGCGCGACCGCCAGGTTCCCTCAAGACGCCACGCTCCTGACATTCTATGCTCAGGCGCTTCGCGAGGCTGGTCAGGCGCAGCAGGCTGTTGACGTGGCGCGAAGGGCGCTCGCGATGGACCCCAACAACAACGACGCTCGTGTTCAGCTCGTCCAGTCGGCCGTTGCGGCGGGGATGCTGGATGTTGCGGCTACCGCGATCCGTGATGCAGCCAGCGCGGGCGTGGATACCAACCTCCTGTCGCAGCTCGCACTCAGCGTTGGCAACACGGCGTATCGCGCCGGACAGGCTTCGCGTGCACGCTCCGATTATGAGAACGCCATCCGCTTCCTCCGGCTGTCGAACGAGCTCAGCACCAACCTTGATGCGCAGTTTCTCCTGGGGGCGTCCTCGTTCTCGCTGGGTGACCTTCTCACGCGGCAGGCGCAGGAGAACCGTGACTGCAGCTCCGCTCGCGGGGCCCAGGAGGCGTTCGCGACCGCTCGCACGAATCTCGTGGCGGGCCAATCCCAGTACCCTGAACCAGCAGCGCAGCTGCTGGATGCGATCGGTCAGTTCACGACGCCACTTCAGCAGATGGTGCGCGCCTACTGCCGCTGAGCAGCGCTGGCCGACTCCATCAATCCGGTCCCGCCCGTCGTCGCTTTCTGCGACGGCGGGCGGTCTTCATTGAGGGAACGCGCCTGATTCAGCCTGCCTCCAGCCGCCTCGCCTCCAGCCGCGCGCGGTAACGTGAAATGCGCATTTCCGCGGCGCTCTTTGCTCCTTATACTGTGCGTCCGATGCGAATGACCACGGCCGAGACAATGTCCGACAGTGCGGACCAACCCGGCCGGTGGGCCAGTGGATACCATGCGCCTGTCCTGGTGGGAGAGGTGCTCCGGCTGCTGGGCGCCGGTGAATCGATCCTGGATGGCACGCTCGGAGGCGGCGGACACAGCGCGGCGTTGCTGGATGCGGGTTGTAGGGTAGCTGCGCTGGACCGTGATCCGGAGGCCGTCAGGATCGCGTGCGAACGGCTGGCGCCGGAGCAGCGCGCTGGCCGATTCCGCGCGTTCGTCGCGAACTACGCAGATGTCGACAGCGTTCGGTCGCTCGACGGCGAACGGTTCTCCGGTGTCCTGCTGGATCTTGGAGTGTCGTCGCATCAGCTGGATGATCCGCATCGTGGCTTTTCGTTCCGGCCGGGAGCTCCACTCGACATGCGCATGGGCGAGGACACCGAGACTACCGCCGCCGAACTCCTGAATGAAGCCGACGAGCGGCAGTTGATCCGGATTTTCCGGGAGTACGCGGACGAGCCGCGCGCGGCCCGGCTGGCACGCGAGGTCCTGCGGCGACGGGCGACACGACCGTTCGTCACAAGCGATGATCTGGTCGGCGCTATTCGCGCGGTGCTTGGTGCGCGCTCGGGGCCGGCGGATTTCGCTCGACTGTTTCAGGCGGTGCGGATCGAGGTCAACGAGGAGCTCCCGGGGCTCGCTCGCGCACTCCCTGTGTTGCGAGACCGCCTGAAGCCCGGGGGCGTCTTCGCGGTCATCGCTTACCATTCCGGCGAGGACCGCCTCGTGAAGCAGACCTTCCGGGAATGGAGCACAGCGTGCACGTGCCCGCCGAAGCTGCCGCGCTGTGTGTGCGGGGGAGTGGCGCTTGGTGAGGTAGTGACCCGCAGACCGATCACCGCATCACCCCTGGAGGTGACACAGAATTCCCGTGCGCGAAGCGCACGCCTGCGCGCGTGGCGAAGCGCCGAGTAAGGCGAAAACGGGGGCGCACGATCTTCGCCTTCGTTCTCGCGGGGTTCGTCGTCGTGACCGGATCGGTCGTGTGGAGGCGGAGTGTCGGCATCAACCAGTCGCACTCAGTGCTCGAGCTGGACCGAGTCCGCCTGCAGCTCGAGGGGGAGAGGGCGCGACTTTCCAGGGACCTGCAGGAGGCCACCAGTCGCGCGCGCCTCGGTCCGATTGCGGAGCGCCGGCTCGGGATGCACGTTCCATCGGACCGGCAGGTTGTGATACTGCGACGCCCGGCAGCCGATGCGCCTTGATCGCCTGACGCTGGTTCACGCCGGGCTGCTGGTCTTTGCCGGCGCAATCCTCTGGAAGACAGCGAAGCTCCAGCTCGTCGAGAAGGATCAGTGGGCTGCCCAGGCCAGCCGACAACACTTCAGCCCGTCTGCGCTTCCGGCCGTGCGCGGACCGATCCTCGATGCCGCGGGCACCATGCTCGTTGAGACGCGCGAGCTCACTCGTCTCAGTGTAGCGCCGCACGAGGTAAAGAACCTCGACGCCGTGATTGGTGCGCTGCGAAAGGCAGGCGTGCCACAGTCGGCGCTCGCGCGACTCCGTGATCCCAAACGGAAGTGGGTCGATCTTCCGGGCGCCTTTCCACCTGTTGACGTCGCCGCCCTGAGTGGCACGCGCGGTGTGTACCCGAGGCCAGTTGTGGACCGCGTCTATGCGCCATCCGGAGGGGTCCGGCGCATAGTCGGACGACTGGATGCCGACGGACGTCCGCTGGACGGCCTGGAACTGGCGCTTGACAGCCTGCTCCGGGGCGATAGCGCGCGCATGCGGCTGCCACGCGACCGTTTCGGACGACCGATGCCGGGCCCGGCGGGCATCGCGACGCTCCCGCGCCCGGGCGCCACCGTTACCCTGACGCTCAATCGAGCGCTGCAGGACATCTGCGAGCGGGCGCTCGCGCTCGCGGTGGACACGCTCGGCGCCTCAGGCGGGGACATCGTGGTGCTGAACCCGCATACGGGTGAGATCCTGGCAATGGCGAGCAGGCGCACCGACCCGCGCGCGACCGCAAACACCGCCATCAGCGAGCCATTCGAACCCGGCTCGACGCTCAAGCCCTTCATAGCCGCGGCGCTGCTGGCCCGCAGGAAGGCGCGTCCGGATGAAGTCATTGCCACCTACAACGGCGTGATGCAGCTCGAGCGACGGATCATTCGGGACGTGCATAAGGCACCGGAGATGACCCTCGCCGACGTGATCCGCCATTCCAGCAACATCGGCATAGTGCGGTTCGGCGATCGGCTCAATCAGGGCGAGAAATACGAGCTGCTGAGAGATCTCGGGTTTGGCACATCTACCGGGATACCGCTGCCAGCTGAGGCATCCGGTACACTGCGCGAGCCGCGGTACTGGTCGCGGCAGACACCGGCCTCGCTGATGATGGGCTACGAAATCGCTGTGACGCCGCTGCAGCTGGCGGCGGCGTACTCGACGCTGGCAAATGGTGGCGTACTGATCGAACCACAGCTGATCAAGGAGGTCCGTTCGCCCGAAGGCGGCGTGCTGTACCGCGCCCGTCCGCGGGCCGTCAGACGCATCTTCACGCCCGAAGCCGCGGATGCGGTGCGCGCTATGCTGCTGAGCGTAGTGGACAGCGGCACAGCGATGAAGGCGGATCTGGCCAACTACCAGGTGGGCGGAAAGAGCGGCACCGCACGCCGCGTCGTGGGCGGCCGCTATGCGCCGGGCCTCTACACCGCGTCGTTCGTTGGCATCTTCCCAGTCGATGCTCCGCAGTATGTGGTACTCGTGAAACTCGACGATCCGCAGGGGGCAATCTACGGTGGGCAGACGGCCGCTCCTTTGACGAGGGTCGTCCTGGAGGCTGCGCTCGCTGCACGTGATGCCGCGCTCGACCGGTCATCGCTGGCGGCCGCGAACCGGGGGTCGCTGGACTCCTTCGTCTCGGTGCGTCGAACTCCTGCCCGCGCGGTCGATTCGGGCAGGTCGCCGACGGGACGACCTGCACTCCTCACGCCGGTACGCGCGGAAACGCTGATGGCCGTCGTTCCTGCCGTGCGGCCTCCCCGCGCACTTCCCCCGGAGACAACGAGCACGTTCGACGTCCCCGTCGCGGTGGTGGAGGCCTCCGTCGTTCGGGAGGGCCCGAGGCCGCGTCCGGTGCCGGAGGTGACAGGCGCTCCGGTTCGCGATGCCGTCCGCATGCTCCATGACGCCGGTTTCCGGGTGCTGATCGAGCGCGGTGCTGCGGGACGGGTCACCCCCGCGCCCGGAACGATGTTGGAGCCCGGAAAGTTTGTGCGCGTGGGTGTCCCCTGACCACGACTTCCACGGCCGAGCTCGTCCTCCTGCTTGAGCGGCAGGGTCTGCTCCGCACGGTGACGGGATCATTGCCGGCAAGAGTTGCCGGAATTTCCGACGACAGCCGCGCGATTGCAGAGCGGGACATGTTCGTTGCAGTGCAAGGCGCCGCGACCGATGGTCACAGCTTCATCCCGGCGGCTGCCGTGCGAGGTGCGTGCGTCGCCGTGGTCGAGCGCGAGGCGGAGTGGCCGCTGCCGACGATAGTCGTGACCGACGCGAGTCGTGCCGGCATTGTGCTCGCGGACGCTGTCTATGGCAGCCCGCTGGAATCGCTGCGGCTTGTTGCCGTGACAGGGACTAATGGAAAGAGCACCACTGTGCATCTGGCGCGAGTGGTGCTCGACGCAGCGGTTGGCGCCGCCGCATCGATCGGAACCCTCGGCGTGCTGCATGGCCGCGAGGGCAGTCCGCTGCCGGGAGGCGCGGGACTCACAACGCCCGGCGCGATTGAACTCCGACGTGTGGGGCGGCTGCTGCTCGACTCCGGAGTGTGCTGCGCAGCGATGGAGGTCTCCTCCCACAGCCTGGCTCAGGGTCGCGTGGAAGGGCTTACCTTCCCCGTGGCGGCGTTCACGACGTTCAGCCGCGATCATCTCGATTATCACGGCAGCATGGATGATTACTTCAATGCGAAGGCGCGACTGCTGGAGCACGTGAACCCGAATGGCTCGGTGGTCGTGAACGACGACGATCCGGCGTGGCGTCGGCTGCCGGCTGTTCGGCGGGTTGTGACATATGGAATTGGGGGTGTAGCGGAAGTCAGGGCACAGGGGGTGCGGGGGGAGCCGCGGGGAACCTCTTTCAGTCTGACAATAGGGGGTGAATCCGCTGCCGTTCGCCTGCCTCTCGTGGGGGACTTCAACGTGGGCAACGCGCTCGCCGCAGCAGCTATCGCGCACGTGATGGGTGCTGGCGTCGGGCAGATCGCGACTGCGCTCACAAGTGCGCCCCAGGTTCCAGGAAGGCTGGAGGTGCTTGCTGACTCACCGCTCGTTCTCAGGGACTACGCGCACACGCCGGATGCCCTGGAGCGCTCGCTCATGGCGACCCGCCGCCTCGCGGGTCAGCGGCTGGTACTCGTTTTCGGCTGCGGGGGGGATCGGGACCGCGGCAAGCGCCCTGAGATGGGCGCTGTCGCAGCCCGACTGGCCGATGTCGTCATAGTCACAAGCGACAATCCACGCACCGAGGACCCCGACACGATCATCGACGACATTCTCGTCGGCATGCCACCGAACTCGTGCGAGCGGCACGAGGATCGTCGTGTTGCGATTCATCGTGCACTGGAGATCGCGTCGCCCGACGACGTCGTGCTGATCGCGGGGAAGGGACATGAGACTTACCAGATCCGTGGCACCGTATCCTATCCGTTCGATGAGAAGCAGGTAGTAGACGAGCTGCTGGCGGCTGGCAGATGAGCGAAGGATTCTGGACGCTCGATATGGTTGCAAAGGCGCTCGGGTTCGGGCCGGAAGGCCCACGACGACTTCGGCGCATTGTCAGTGACAGCAGAACGCTTGAACCGGGAGACGTCTTCGTTGCGCTCAGGGGTGAGAATTTCGACGGCCACGATTTCCTCCCGGAGGTTGTCGCGCGCGGAGCAGGTGCGGTTGTTGTCTCGGCACTGCGGCGTGAAGCCCGCCTTGGGGTGCCCATCTACGAGGTACCAGACACCCTTGTCGCCCTCGGCCAGCTTGCGCACCACTGGCGTTCGGTCTGGGGTCGGACAGTCGTTGCAGTCGCGGGAAGCAACGGCAAGACGAGCACGAAGGATCTGATTGCCGCCGCACTCTCCACCCGCTTCGCTGTGCACGCCACAACAGCGAATCTCAACAACCGCATCGGTGTTCCCGCGACGCTGCTGGCCGTTCCGCCGGGGGCCGAACTCGCGGTGATCGAGCTGGGCACGAGTCTTCCCGGAGAGGTCGCGATCCTCAGGGACGTCGCACTCCCCGATATAGTCGTCGTGACCTGCGTCGCGGAGGAGCACCTGGAAGGGCTCGGCGATATCGCGGGTGTTCTCAGGGAGGAGACGGCTGCATACCGGGGAGCTGACGTTGCGATCGCGCCGGCCGACCAGCCGGAGATCGCGACCGCCGGCCGCATGCAGGCTCGTCAAACGGTTACCGCAGGGATCGAGGACGGGGATGTGCGCGCGAGCTCGTGGCAGCTCAACGACGATGGCACCGGATCACTCGTGGTAGAGGGGATTACCGTGAACCCTCCGCTGCGCGGAGTGCACAACCTTCGCAATACGATGTTGGCGCTCGCCGCGGCACGCGCGTGCGGCGTGTCGATGGAGGACGCCGCGCGCGGCATCGGGTCGATGCAGCTGCCGAAGATGCGCAGCGCCTGGCATGAGCTGGGGCGGGCCGTGCTGATAAACGACGCATACAACGCGAACCCCGGGTCCACCCGAGCTGCGATCGAGCTGCTGCGCAGCGTGCCCGGCGGGCGGCAGCGTGTGGCGGTGCTGGGAACGATGCGTGAGCTCGGCCCACGCTCGGCGGAGTACCACGACGAGATGGCGCGCCTTGCGCTGGACTGCGCGGACGTCGTCGCGGGCGTTGGAGACTTCGCGACGGCCCTGCGGCAGATGCCCCCCGGGAACGCGGCGGTCGTCACCGCGACCGATGTGGATGAGCTGTGGGAGGTCCTGGAGCCGCATCTGGCCGCTGATGCGCTGATTCTGCTCAAGGCCTCGCGGGGCATGCGGCTCGAGCGGCTGGTGCCGCGTCTCGAGGAGTGGGCTGCTCGTGCCGCCTGACCATCAACCTGGGGTTCCGTGCTTCCACTACTGCTGACACAGTTCACGCCGGACATCAGCTGGCTGCGGGTCTTCAACTACATCAGCTTCCGTGCCGCGGGTGCTGCTGTCACGGCACTGCTCCTGTCTTTCGTGCTCGGGCCTCTGATCATCCGCCGCCTGCGCCTGATGCGTCTCCATCAGGTGGTACGCGAGGGAACGCCCGATACGCACGCGGGCAAATACCGAACGCCGACGATGGGCGGGCTGATCATCGTGTCGGCCACGCTCATCCCGACGCTGCTGTGGGCGCGCCTCAACAACCGGTACGTGATTCTCGCTGTGATAACGATGTTGTGGATGGGAACCATCGGGTTCCTCGACGATCTGCTGAAGCTGCGGCAGAAGCGCGCCGGGAGGGAGAACAAGGGTCTGGTGGAGGGGCAGAAGCTCCTCGGGCAGATCGCGATCGGACTCGCTCTCGGCTGGTACCTCTGGAAGTTCCCGCTCTCCACCCTCCCCGGAGCATCCACGACGCTGCCGTTCTACAAGTACATCCTGATTGTCCCATCGACAGTCGCTCTGGGATGGCTGTATGTGGCGTTCGTGACCTTCGTCATCGCGGGAGTCAGCAACGGTGTCAACATCAGCGACGGGCTCGATGGGCTTGCCGCGGGACTCTGCGCCATAGCGATCGCGAGCCTCGCACTCTTCGCTTATGTCATCGGCCGGATCGACGCCAGCGCCTACCTTCAGATCTTCTACCTGCGCGGCGCCGGTGAGCTCACGGTGTTCTGCGCGGCGGTCATGGGAGCGTGTATCGGGTTTCTCTGGTTCAACACGCATCCTGCCCAGGTCTTCATGGGTGACACCGGGTCGCTCGCTCTCGGCGGGGCGATCGGAGCGGTGGCGGTGCTGCTCAAGTCGGAGTTTCTGCTCCTTCTCATCGGTGGCGTATTCGTGGCTGAGGTGCTGAGTGTGATCCTGCAGCGGTTCGTCTTCAAGTACCGGCGACGGCGACACGGGCTGGAGTACGCGCGAACGCACCGGATCCTGCGACGGGCGCCGCTCCACCACCACTTTGAGGAGGGTGGGTGGTCGGAGCCACAGGTCGTCGTGCGCTTCTGGATTCTCGGCGTGCTGTGCGCGTTCGTGGCTCTGAGCACGCTCAAGCTCCGGTGAGCGAGGAAGGATCAGCTGCCCCTGTGGCTGTGATTGGGCTCGCGCGCAGCGGCCGTGCCGCTGCGGCACTGCTCGCACAGTGCGGACGACGGGTGTACGCGTCTGATGCGGAGGACACCCCGGAGTTGCGGCAGGCCGCCGAGCGTCTGCGACAGGCGGGTGTGGACGTGCAGCTCGGCGGACACGACGTGGAGCGCATCGCGCGGTCCTCGCTCGTCGTGGTGAGTCCGGGCGTCCCGCCTGATGCGCCGCCACTCGGTGCTGCGAACGCGGCCGGGGTGCCCGTGGTCAGCGAGGTACGGGTCGCGCTCGATGCGCTGACGCAGACGCAGATCGTCGCAGTGACCGGCACGAACGGCAAGAGCACTACGACGGCGCTCATCGCACATCTCCTCCTGGCGACGGGCCACCGCGCCTGCGCCGCCGGAAATATTGGCCGTGCGTTGTCCGAGCTGGCTCTCGCGGATGGCCCACCGGAGTGGGTCGCTCTGGAGATGTCGTCGTTCCAGCTGCACGACACACCCGGCTTCTCGCCGGCGGTCGGCGTGCTGACCAACCTTGCACCCGATCATCTCGACAGGTATGCGGGAGTAGCGGATTACTACGCGGACAAGCAGCGCATGTTCAGCGCGGCCACGAGCGCATCGCGCTGGGTGACGAACGCGGACGATGCCGCTGTTCAGCGCATGACGGGCGGCGTATTGGGCACCCATTACCGATTCTCACTCAGGGGCCGCGCAGATGCATGGTATGGCGCACCTGACCAGTCGTTGCATCTTTTTGGTACCCGCCTCTGCTCGCGGCGCGAGCTCGCCCTGCTCGGCGACCACAACGTCGCCAATGCCCTTGCGTCAGCCCTGGCCGTTGCGGCCTGCGGCAGTGATCCGCGGGACGCTGAGCTGGCCCGGCGGCTGGCGGAAGGGCTTCGAAGCTTCGCGGGGCTGGAGCACCGGCTCGAGATTGTGGGAGAGATCAATGGTGTGCTCTGGGTGAACGATTCGAAGGCCACAAACGTCGAATCCGCGCGTGTCGCGGTGGAGGCTATGGACCGACCGACTGTGCTGCTCATGGGGGGTCGTCACAAGGGCGAGCCGTACCTGACTTTGAACGACGCCGTGAAGGATCACGTGCGGCAGGTAATCGCGTTCGGTGAGGCCGCCGGCCTCATCGCGGCTGACCTCCAGAGTACCGGTATCCCCATTGAGACCACTGCCGGCGGGCTGGAGGAAGTCGTCTCCCGCGCTGCGGCCGTTGCGCGCCCCGGTGACGCCGTGCTGCTGGCCCCGGCCTGCTCCAGCTTCGACATGTTCCGCGATTATGAGGAGCGCGGAGCAAGATTCCGCGAGCTGGCGGTCGCGCAGTGAGCGAGGCTGCAGTCATGAGCGGCGTTGGTCGGCGGTGGTCCGTAAGCGTGGAAGCACGACTGCTCACGATAATCGCCGCGGTGCTGATCGCCTTTGGCCTGGGAACGGTATACAGCGCCAGCGCGATAGTGGCCGAGCAGATGGGGCGCGGGCACGCCTCGTTTGTCATCAATCAGCTCACCGGAGTTCTCTTCGGCGCGCTGATCTACTGGCTGGCATCCCGGTTCGACGCGGACAGGTGGTCGCGCCTGGCATGGCCGCTGATGGTGCTCACGCTCATCCTCCTGACCATAGTCATCCTTCCGGGCACCGAGTCGATCGCGCCACGGATAAACGGCTCCCGCCGCTTCCTCTGGGGAGGCTCGGTTCAGCCGTCAGAGCTCGGCAAGCTTGCGCTGATCATGTGGACGGCCATGCTGCTGGTGAAGAAGGGTGACACGATGCGTCGTTTGAGAAAGGGACTGCTGCCTTTCCTCGTCGTGCTGGCGGCGATGTGCCTGCTCGTTTACCTCGAGCCCGACCTGTCGGTCGTGATGATGTACGTGCTCATGTTCGGTGTGATGTTGTTCGCGGCGGGAGTGCGCATCGGCCACTTCGTCGCGCTCGGTATCATCTCGATTCCGCTGATCTGGAACCGCATGCAGGAGATGAATTACGTCTTCCTGCGGATGACATCCTTCTTCGATCCAGGCGCCGCTCCCCAGCAGATCGATTACCAGCTGCGGCAGTCATTGATAGCGATCGGATCGGGCGGGTCGTTCGGTGTGGGCTTCGGTCAGGGAAGACAGCAGTACGGTTTTCTGCCATATGCGTACGACGACTTCATCGCCAGCACGATAGGTGAGGAGTGGGGTTTCCTGGGGATGTCGGTCGTTATACTGGCGTTCGCCGCTTATGCGGTTCTCGGCATCCGGATCGCGCGGGCTGCGCGTTCTCAGTTTCTCCGGATCGTCGCTCTCGGTATCACTTTCACCGTCGTGGTCACGGCGTACCTCCACCTGGGCGTCGCGGTAGGCCTGCTCCCGACCACGGGCCTTACCCTGCCGTTCATCTCCTATGGACGTTCGAACCTCGTGCTGAGCATGCTGATGACCGGGATACTCGTGAACATCGGCAGCACACGGGAAAAGGTCATGGGCGAAGACGCAACGGATCCGCTGGCGCTGAGCCCGGCGTGAGGGTCTGGTTCGCCGGCGGCGGAACCGGCGGTCACCTGTACCCCGCGCTGGGAATCGCACGTGCGCTGGTAAGGCTCCACCCTGATGTCAGACCGCTGTTCATCGGAGCGCTCCGCGGCATCGAGCGCGACGTCCTTCCAACGACGGAGTTCGAGCACACGCTCCTGGAGCTGCATCCCTTGTATCGCTCCGGTGTGTGGCGCAACTGGATCACGCTGACCAGCGCGTGGCGTTCATGGCTCTCGCTGCGGCGGCTCGCCCGGTCGGAGCGCCCCGCAGCTGTCGTCGCCACGGGGGGATACGGAGCCGGACTCGCTCTTCTGTATGCCGTTGCCCATCGGATTCCGATCATCCTTCAGGAGCAGAACAGCGTTCCCGGCCTCACCACACGCTTCTTCAGCAGGTTCGCACGGCAGATTCATCTTGGCTTCCCGGAAGCGGAGAAGGCGCTGCACCCGCCACGCGGTGCGAGCGTTGCCGCCTCAGGAAATCCTATCGAGCCGCCGCCACCCATTGACGAGCAGGCGCTGCACGGCGCGAAACTGCGGTGGGGATTCACCGACCCCGGTGTTCGCGTCCTGCTGGTGTTCGGCGGCAGCCAGGGAGCGCGGGCCATCAACTCGGTGGTCGCGGAACTGGTGCGCGAAGGGCTGCCCGCGAACACCCGTCTGCTCTGGATAACCGGCAAGGGGGAGTACGAGCAATACGCTACTCTCGACGGCGAGACATCGCGGGTGCTCTCTTTTCTCACTCCGATGAGCGATGCATACGCAGCGGCAGACCTCGCGCTCGCGCGCGCCGGCGCGATGTCCACTGCCGAGCTGTGCGCGTGGGGTATTCCTGCCGTGCTCGTCCCGCTGCCGACTGCCGCGGCGGACCATCAGACGACGAACGCGCAGGCACTCGAGTCCGCCGGCGCTGCGGTAGTGATCCTTCAGAGCGAGCTGACGCCCTCCAGACTTCGGCATACACTGGAGCGTCTGCTGCAGGATGAGGACAGGCTGGGAGGCATGGCGGCCGCCGCGCGCGTAAGGGCCCGCCCTGACGCAGCCGCTCGAATCGCCCGGGACGTCGGCACGCTGATCATACCCGATGGAACCTGACTCTCTGTGGCAGCTTCTCGCGGCGGACGATCCACGGCCTGTTCACTTTATGGGCGCGGCGGGCGCAGGGATGAGCGCCCTTGCTGAGCTGCTCGCCCGCCGTGGCGTGAGGATTACTGGGTGTGACGCGAACCCGGCTGCTGCGGCGGAGATGCTCCGCATTGGCGTGGAGTTCACGGCTGGTCACGATCCGCTGCACGTGGACGCGGTTCGCGCCGTCGTCGTCACCGCGGCCGTCCCGCGCAGCCATCCGGAGCTGGAGCGCGCGCGGTCCCTCGGGATCCCCGTCATCCGGCGCGCAGACGCGCTCGCGGCAACGGTGCGTGCGGCAAAGGTCATAGGAGTTGCCGGCACTCACGGGAAGACGACGACGACCGCGATGGTGACCGACGCCCTCGTTGCCGCGGGGCTCGATCCCACCGGCGTAGCCGGTGGTCGGGTTACGTCGTGGGGGGGGCATCTATGGCGGGGAGGGGACGAGATCATCGTAGTCGAGGCGGACGAATACGACCGGTCCTTCCTCGCACTCGAGCCGGCGATTGCAGTCGTGACCAACGTAGAGGCGGATCATCTCGACATCTATAGCGATCTCGCCGACATCACGCGCACGTTCGAGCAGTTCGTTGCTTCCGCGCGTATCATCGTGACATGTGGCGACGACCGCTCTGCGTGCCGGCTGCGGATGCCGAGCACCAGCGAGATAATCCGCTATGGCATCGGTTCCTCCGATGCCCGCCTGGTCGCGTCAGAGCTGCGGAGCGACGGCGTGGCCCAGGAGTTCGCCGTGAAGTACGACCGCAAAACTCTCGGCATGGTTCGCCTCGGCGTTCCCGGTACACACAATGTGCTGAACGCGCTGGCCGCGGTCGGCTGCGGGCTCGCGCTGGGGGCGGAGCTGGAGCAGATGCGCCCCGGGCTGGAGGGATTCGTCGGAGTCGACAGGCGCTTCCAGAGGATTGGGACGGCGTCCGGCGTGACGGTCATCGACGACTATGCGCACCATCCTACAGAGATCGCGGCCACGCTGCAGGCGGCGCGGAGCGCGTTTCCAGGTGCGCGAATAGTCGCCGCATTCCAACCGCACCTGTACAGCCGTACGCGCGACTTTGTCGACGACTTCGCCGCTGCGCTCTCCCGCGCGGACGTGGTGTTCCTCGCTGAGATCTATGCGGCCAGGGAAGCTCCGATTCCCGGAGTCACGTCCGGAATCGTCGCCGGGGCGCTGGAGCGTCTCGGTTGCCCGCCACACTGGATGGGAGTTCGCCCTGATTTGGCTGAAGCCCTCGCGCAGCATGCTCGACCCGGTGATGTGATCCTGACAATGGGCGCCGGCGACGTCACCCTGAGCGCCTACGAGTTGCGCGATCTGCTTGCTTCCCAGAGGTCTGTCTGATCGACGAGGGGGCGCCATCGGCCACGCCGCGGCGCGGTCGTCTTCCGCTGCGCGCGCGGGCGCGTGAGCGGCTGCGACGCCCGGGGTGGAAGATACTGGGGGCTCTGCTCGTTCTCGCTGTGATCGTGACAGCCCCGCGCTGGGGCACCGCCACGCTCGCGAAGCTCGATTTCTTCCGCGCTCGTCACGTGGAAGTACGGGGCACGAGGTACCTCGATCCACAGGAGGTCGCGGCCCGGCTGCGAGTGGATACCATGCTCTCGGTCTGGGACGAGCTTGAGCCGCTCCGGTCCAGGGTCATGGGCCATCCACAGATTGCTGATGCACGAATCAGCCGCAGGCTGCCGGGCACGGTCGTGGTGACGATCGAGGAGAACCTCCCGGTTGCACTCGTGGCTACTCGACAGGGAATGCAGCCGTTCGACTCCGCCGGTCGCGCTCTGCCAATCGATCCTGCGCGAATCGCGCTCGATCTTCCGGTACTCTACGCAGCGGATCCGGAGCTCCTGGGCTTCCTGGCGCGCATAGCTGTCGAGCAGCCTGCGTTGTACGAGCGCATCAACGCGGTAACGCGGGACGGGCCGGACGCAATGACCCTCGAGCTCGACTCCATTCGAGTGCGCGCAAGACCAGGGGTGTCGGGCACTCGGCTGTCCGATATCTTTCCCGTCGAATCCGACCTCGCGCGCCGTGGTGCAAACGCCGCCGAGCTCGACCTCCGCTACCGCGATCAGGTAATAGTTCGACTCCAATGAACCTCGACCGCGTCATCGCCGGGCTGGACATCGGGTCGGCGAAGACCACCGCAATTATTGCCGAAGCCACTGGTGATCGTCGCCCGTCCATACGCGTTCTCGGCGTAGGTCAGGCGCGAACCACCGGATTGCGTCGCGGGATAGTCTCGGACATCGAGGAGACGACCCGCTCGATCAAGAAGGCAATGCAGGATGCGGAGCGCATGGCAGGTGCGGAGGTGAAGTCGGTCTTCGCGGGGATAGCAGGCGAGCACGTTCGCGCGATGACCAGCAAGGGAATCGTCGCGATCACCGGCGACGAGATCTCGCGCGCAGACGTGGACCGCGCTCACGCCGTTGCCCGGGCACAGGAGATTCCCGCCGAGCGCGAGCTGCTGCACGCGATCCCGCAGGAATACACGGTCGATCGCAATCAGGGGGTGCGCGATCCGGTGGGGATGATCGGCACCAGGCTCGAGACCGAGATGTATCTGGTCACCATCGGCAGTTCACCTGCGACGAATCTTCGGAAGTCGGTCGAGCGGGCAGGCTACCGGGTTCGTGAGCTGGTGCTGGAGCCGCTGGCGAGCGCGCTCAGTGTCCTTACCGACGACGAGCGTGAGCTCGGTGTGGGCCTCGTGGAGATGGGTGCGGGTACGACCGACGTCGCCGTATTCCACGAGGGGAAGATCCGCCACCTTGGTACAGTGTCCTACGGTGGGAGCAATGTCACGAACGACATCGTACAGGGTCTAGGCGTCACGCAGGCGGACGCGGAGAAACTGAAAGAGAGGTACGGCTGTGCCTACGAGCCGATGGTCGATCCCGATGACGTGATCTCGCTTCCCAGCACCGTGGCGCAGGGCGAGCGGCAGATCCCGCGTGAGCTGCTGTCGCACATAATCCACCAGCGTATGGACGAGATATTCGATCTCGTGCAGCGGGAGATCGCCGCCGCCGGCTTCGCGAAGAAGCTCAGTGGCGGCGTGATCGTCACTGGCGGGGCGTCCCAGATGGCGGGCGTAGTCGAGCTGGCTTCGGATGTCTTCGGGACCGGCGTTCGTCGCGGCACGCCTGGCGAGCAGACGGAGGGATTGATCACCGGGCTGAGCGATTCCGTCGAGGCGCCGCGGTTCGCGACTGTCGTGGGTCTCGCCCTTTACGCGTCGAACCGTCTCGCTGCGGGCGCCATCTCGCCCGATTACACGCGGCTCAGAGCCCGCGGGGTCAAGCGGATGGCTGATCGCGTGGCGACGTGGTTCAGCGAATTCTTCTAGAAACCATCGGTTAGCTGCGAGCCACTCGCGGAGAGGAGTCGCGGCTCCGGGAGCTGCCGGCTCTCAGACCCGCGGTTTCCTTCCGCTGGTCGCGAGTCCCCCGATTCGCTACGCTCTGGTACGTTCCGGACTCCCAGTCGTCTTATCCACATGCCCTGTAATGTGGAAAACCTGCGTCCCCCGGAGGGGTCGAGCCCAGGGATCGGATCGCAAGAAATTGCATATGGTTGAATCCTGCCGCCCGCCTTATATTCGGCCGAACTTTTCCCCACTCCACTAGCCGGAGTGGACAGTCCGGCAGGCCACCAGCCGCGGAGCAAGGCTCGATGATTTTCGAGTTCGAGGAGGGCGCGTCAAACAGCGCCAGGATGAAGGTCGTCGGTGTGGGGGGCGGCGGCGGGAACGCCGTCAACCGCATGATCGACGAACACCTCCAGGGCGTGGAGTTCATCTCGATCAATACGGATGCGCAGGCGCTCGAGAACTCGAAGTCGGACGTGAAGGTCCAGATCGGAAAGAAGCTGACCCGGGGACTGGGTGCCGGCGCGCGCCCTGAGGTCGGTCGGCAGGCGATAGAGGAGAACAAGGAAGAAGTTGCCCGGATGATCTCTGGCTCGGACCTGGTGTTCGTCACCTGCGGAATGGGTGGCGGTACGGGCACGGGCGCCGCACCGGTCATCTGCGAGCTCGCGCGGGCCGCGGGCGCACTCACCGTTGGCATCGTGACCAAGCCTTTCGTTTTCGAGGGTAAGAAGCGGATGCGGCAGGCAGAGCTCGGCATCGCCGAGATGCGCAAGCACGTTGACACGATGATCGTCGTCCCGAACGAGCGACTGCTTGCGGTCGTCGGGAAGGGAATTCCGTTTCAGGATGCGCTGAAGAAGGCCGATGAGGTCCTGTTGCACGCAACCCAGGGCATTTCGTCTCTCATCAGTGTCACGGGCCTCGTGAACGTTGACTTCGCCGATGTGAAAACGGTGATGAAGGATGGCGGATCTGCTCTGATGGGTACGGGTATCGGTCGCGGCGAGAATAGACAGATCGAGGCGGCGCAGCAGGCTATTGCCAGTCCATTGCTGGACAACCTCTCGATTGCGGGCGCGACGGGCGTGCTCCTCAACATCACGGGTGGACCCGATCTCACTCTCGGCGAAGTCACCCAGATCAGCGAGATCATCAATGACGCTGCGGGCGAGGACGCCGAGATAATATTCGGCGCCGTTACCGAGCCGGCGATGCAGGGCGAGATTCGCGTCACGGTCATCGCGACAGGGTTCGACCGCCAGGCACAGGCACAGGCACAAGCGCATGCGCAGCCATCGATGCCGAACGTCGCCGTTGCCGGCGGTGGATCGATGCACCGCGCCACCGGCGGATCGCCTGTTCTTCCGTTTCCCGCGCAAAGGGTGGCGCCCCAGCGTCCCGCACCTAAGTTGGTGCCCGACGAAAACCCTGCCAGGCGCGTGACGCCACCGGGGGGAATTTCGTCCTCTGGTGGTAAGACCGAGGATCTCAGTGACATGGAGATCCCAACGTTCATAAGGAGACAGATGGATTGAGGGTCTCAGTCGCTCGCGCCGTCAGTTATGCAGTGACGGCCATCGTTGGTTCCGCGGCCATTCTTCTTACGCCGCGACTTCCTTCGCCGGGTGCGCAACCCGGCGTTGGCGTCTCCGGTCTCGGCAACTCCGTCGCTTTCACGAAGGGGCCGGCGCTTAAGCCGCTCGATCTCACGGGTGGCGCTGCGTCGCACGACCCGGTGATCGTGATGGCGCGCACCGGCCCCAGTATCGACACTGTTGCGATCGGCGGCACCATACGTTCGAGCCTGTACGCGGCCCTCGATCACGCGGATGCCGCCGGCCTCCCCCGCTCGGCGCGACTGCAACTGGCCTGGGCCATCGCTGACATCTTCGAGTATCGCGTGGACATGAGCCGCGATCTGAAGGTTGGAGATCGTTTTGGCGCCCTCGTGGAGAGAGTCGAGGAACCGAATGGTCGTGTGTCGCTTCGCAAGATCATCGCAGCGAACCTCGCGCTCTCCGGTCAGGAGCTGGAGGCTATTCGCTTCGACAGCCGGCAGGCGACTGGTGAGTACTTCGACGCGGACGGCAAATCGCTTCGTGCCGCGTTCCTCCGTGCACCGCTCAGCTTCCGCCGAATCTCCAGCAACTTCGGAATGCGTCGTCATCCCGTGCTCAAGCAGTGGCGGCAGCACGCCGGTACGGATTACGCCGCGCCCGCAGGCACGCCGGTCCGCAGCGTCGGAGACGGTGTGATCATCTTCGCCGGCCGCAAAGGTGGTTACGGCAACGTCATCGACGTTCGTCACCGCAACGGATTCGTCACCAGGTACGGGCACCTGCGCAATTTCGCCTCGGGCGTCACCCGTGGCCGTCGTGTCGTCATTGGCGAGACTATCGGATACGTCGGAATGACAGGGCTTGCGACGGGCCCGCATCTGCACTTCGAGGTTCTCGTTGGCGGAGTACAGCGTAATCCGCGAGTAGCACTCAGCATGCGCAGCGGTGATCCGATTCCGGGATCTGAGCGCGGGGATTTCATGACGACGCGCGAGCGCACGCTCGAGGTGCTGCGGTCGTTCTCCAGAGCTGCCGCGGGCGACTAGGACGGCAGTACTGACCGGCGCGCTGCGGGCAGGCGCGCTGGTGCTCCTGATCGCTCTCCTGCTGAATCCCGCCTGGGGCGCGTTCCGTCCTTCCAGGCCGCTCGTCGCGCTCGACGTGTCGCTCAGCTGGCTTCGCGCGACGGACTCAGCCGCGTGGGCGGAGGCGCGACGGCTCGCCACCGAGTTGGGTGGCGACTCTGTGCTGCTCGTCGGCAGCACTCTGCGATTCGGCGTCCCGCCTGCCGTTCCACGGGACACTGCCGCTCGGCTGTTCGACGCTGCGGAGCGCGCCCAGCTTGCTGGGCGACCCCTCATCCTTATCACCGATGGCGAGGTGAGGGAGGACGCTTCGCGCCTCCGTGCTCGTCTCCCGGCCGGTTCCCGCACGGAGGTGATCGCGCCAGTGCGTCTTCCGGACGTTGCGATCACCGCGCTGGAAACGCCACCTGCGGCTCTGGCCGGCGACACCGTTGCTGTGCGTGTGCGGATCGCCGCTGCGAATGCGGCGCCAGCGAACGTCGAGCTGGTCGCGAGTGCCGACGGACAAATCCTCGCGCGGCGCCCGCTGGACTCCATCGCTGCTTGGGAATCACGGATGGAAGTCATCACGGTTCGACTCCCCGCAGGGCCCGAAGAGGCCCGGCTGTCCATAGCCCTGGCTGCTCCGGGTGATGGCGAGCCCCGGAACGATTCGGCTTCCCGCGTGATCCACCGCGGGCTCCGCATTACAGCGCTTGCGGTCTCCACGACTCCGGACTTCGACTTCAGAGAGATCGTACAGGCTATGCGCGGGGCGCTGTCGGTGCCTGCACCCGCACGCTTCCGCGTCGCCCCCGACAGGTGGATCGATGACGCGGGACACGCGATCGGCGAGGCGCAGGTGAGAGTCGAGCTCGCGCGGGCGCATGTGGTCGTGCTGCACGGCGACACTGCGTACTTCGGCGAACCGCGGGGAGCGGTACGTGGCGCCCTGGCATTGATTCCCTCTCCGGCGGACGACAGCGAGTGGTACGTGTCGGCTGCGCCGCCCTCTCCGCTTGCCGCGACACTGGGCGCGCTCCCCTTCGACTCGCTCCCACCGGTCGCAGTGGGTCCGGCGCCCCGCTCCGGCACACCTCTCATCGAGGTGCGTGCAACGGCCGAGCGCAGGCGTGTGGCGGCGACACTGGAGGACGGCGATCGTCGTGTGATCGTCGTGCCGGTCAGGGGCACGGCACGATGGTCTCTCCGGGGTGGAGCCGTCCGGGATGCATTAGCAACGTTCTGGGGCTCAATCATCGCGGCGCTTGCCGAACGGCCGGGGGCCGGCATCCGGACCGGGGCGGCCGAGGTCCCGCTCCCTGAGCTCCACCCGCGGCAGCCGCTGCCCGAGTCGTGGGCTGCGGAAGATGGCACGTCCCCGCTGCACCGCGCGCCCCTGCGAAGCGTGTTGTGGCCCTACGCGCTGATAGTACTTCTGCTCTGCGCTGAATGGGTGCTGCGGCGGCGCGCCGGGCTACGTTAAATCAGTACTGTCGGTTAACTCTGCATGCTCCGTCAGCAAAGACACGAATTTCAATGGCTCGTCTCACCGCAAAACGCGGCGATCTACCAGGCAGGACACTCTGGGAACGAATTCGCGACATCGCGCTCGCGGACGTCGGTGTTCTGGCCCGCGGCGGCGTCGCACCAGGCTCACTCGAGCAGCTGGAGGAAATCCTGCTCGAGGCGGACTTCGGCGTGCCGATCACCCTTCGCCTCGTCGCTGGGATCGAGCGGCTGGCTCAGCGGGGCGTGATCCGCAGCGAGGACGAATTCAGAGCCGCGTTGGAGCGCGAAGTCGAGCAGGCGCTTCGTTCCGGCAACAGCGAACCCGCGCTGACGCGAGCTGCCGGGTCGCCTACGGTCGTTCTCGTCATAGGTGTCAACGGCGCGGGGAAGACCACACTAGTGGCGAAGCTTGCGGGTCTGCTCACCGCACGTGGTGAGCGCGTGCTGGTGGGCGCCGCAGACACGTTTCGCGCCGGAGCGATAGACCAGCTTCGCGAGTGGTCGCAGCGTGCCGGAGCGGAGTTCGTGGGGAGTCGGCCCGGTGCCGACCCGGCGGCGGTCGCGTTCGACGCCGTCGACGCCGGCATCAGCAGGGGCATGGACATCGTGCTGGTGGACACGGCTGGCCGCCTGCATACGAGCGATTCGCTGATCGAGGAGCTGCGCAAGATTCATCGTGTGATCGCGCGCCGGCTTCCCGGCGCTCCACACGAGACTCTTCTGGTGCTCGACGGCACCATAGGGCAGAACGCTGTGCAGCAGGCTCGCACGTTCTCGGCGGCGGTGCCGGTCACAGGACTTGCGGTGACCAAGCTGGACGGTACGGCTCGCGGAGGCATCGTCGTAGCGGTACACGAAGCGCTGGATGTGCCCGTAAAGTTCATAGGAACGGGGGAGCGGATACAGGACATCGAGCCGTTCGACGCGTCGCGCTTCGCCGCGATGGCGCTGGCCGGCTGACCGGCGACACGTGGCGGGGCGGGTAACCCCTGACACACCGATCACCTACCTCAAAGGGGTAGGTCCCATGCGCGCCGAGGCCTTCCGCCGGGTGGGCGTACTCACTGCGCGGGACCTCCTGTACCTCGTGCCGCACCGATATGAGGATGCGAGCACCGTCACGCCGATCGCATCGCTCGACGTGGGGATGGATGTGACGATCGTCGGAAGAGTGATATCGAAGGGAGTGCTTTCCACGAGAAAGGGACTGCGGATCTTCCAGGCCGTCATCCGCGATGAGACGGGGATGATCGAGGCCGCATGGCCCGGGCAGCCATTTCTGGACCGCGTGATTCACAAGGACGCCGTCCTGCTGCTCGCCGGTCCTGTTCGCTTCTTTCACGGCCGCCAGATTCAGCCCCGTGAGTTCGTGGATCTCGGGGACGCGGCGGACGATGGATTCGAGAGCGGGCGTGTGCTCGCCGTATACCCGGCGACGGAGGGGCTCACCTTCAAGACGATCCGGTCGATCGTAAAGACCAATCTCGCTCCGCTCCTCGCTTCGGTGAGCGAACCGTTGCCGCCGGAGCTGCTGCGGGTCGCGGACGTTCCGTCGCTGCCCGATGCGCTGCGAATGGTTCACGCGCCTGCATCGCTGACGGAGGCGAAGAGCGGCAGGGCACGTCTCGCTTATGAGGAATTGCTGTTCATGCAGATCCTCCGCCGCCGAGCGCATGCAATAGCACGCAGAAAGCGGCGCGGTATCACCTTCGAAAACCGCAGGCAGCTGACGTCCCAGCTGAGGGGCGAGCTCCCCTTCGAGCTCACGGGAGCACAGACGCGCGTCATCCGCGAGATCGTGGCAGACATGACGAGCCCTCGCCGGATGCACCGCCTGCTGCAGGGGGATGTGGGCAGCGGTAAGACAATCGTGGCGCTCTTCTCCGCCATGCTCGCGCTGGAGAACGGCTTTCAGGCTGCGCTGATGGCACCCACTGAGCTGCTCGCCGAGCAGCATCAGGTGACCGCGTCACGGCTGCTGGCGCCGCTCGGCATGAAGCCGCTGCTGGTGACCGGCGGGCTCAATGCGCGTGACCGTGCTGCGGCCACTCAACGAATGGCCGCAGAGGAGGCGTTGCTCGTGATTGGCACTCACGCGCTCGTCCAGGAGGCGACGGCTTTCGCCAGACTTGGACTGGCGATAATTGACGAGCAGCACCGCTTCGGCGTCGAGCAGCGCGCCGCGCTCAGTGCCAAAGGTGAGGCGCCCGACGTGCTGCTGCTCAGCGCGACGCCGATCCCGCGATCACTGGCGCTCACGATGTATGGAGATTTGGACGTGAGCACACTCGACGAGCGCCCGCCGGGCAGACAGCCCGTAACTACCGTTCTGCGGCCGGAGAGCGCCCGCGAACGGGTACTTGGTTTTGTGGACGCCGAGCTGCGGAAGGGCCGGCAGGCCTACATCGTGTACCCGGTGATCGACGAGTCCGAGAAGACCGACTTGAAGGCCGCCACCACGATGTACGAGAGCCTGTCGTCAGGTCCACTTGCAGCCCACAGGCTTGCTTTGCTCCATGGTCGGATGAGCTCGGATGAGCGGGATACGACGATGCGTAGCTTTCGCGACGGAGAGATCGCTGCTCTGGTGGCCACGACGGTTATTGAGGTGGGGATAGATGTTGCCAATGCGACCGTGATGCTGGTCGAGCATCCGGAGCGTTTCGGCCTGTCACAGCTCCACCAGCTGCGGGGACGGGTCGGCCGCGGCGCCGAGCAGTCGTGGTGCATCCTGCTCGGCAGCTATGGGCACGAGTCGCGTGAGCGGCTGGAGCTTTTCGCCTCGACCGACGACGGGTTCGAGATTGCGGGCGCAGATCTGAGGCTCAGGGGGATGGGCGATCTCTTCGGTCAACAGCAGAGCGGCGAGGCGGCGTTTCGTATCGCCGACATGGTCCGGGACGAGCGGCTGCTGCTGCCGGCGAGAGAGGCTGCCGAGGGGCTGCTGAAGGAGGACCCCGAGCTCAATGACCCTGCACATGCCCCGCTGCGCAGGGCGCTCAGTGAGCGCTTTCCGAGAGCTTTGGAACTGTTCCGGGTGGGCTGAGGGCGGCCTACGGCGTCGACAGCCGCCGCTTGATGCGCTCGAGCTCTTCATTGAGCCGCGCGACGCGCTCCCGTAGCGCCTGGATCTCGACGTCCTTCTCCGTGAGTGTAGCGTCCGCGGCCCGGGTGATGGGGACGGTCGTTGGCGCAGGAAGGCCGCCGGCTGGCGGTGGCGTACTCGCAACCGTGGTAGCCGGCATCGCGGCGAGCTGGCGAAGTACCCGGGCTTCGGCCCGATACCAGTACACCGAGTCCGATTGCAGATAGCCATCGAGCATTCGAACCGCTTCGCCCCTCTGGGCTGACTGGTTGCGGGGATCCAGCTGGTAGAGTGCCCGCCAGAAGACGATCTCTCGCGAGAAGTGATTGCTCTCGTTGGACCGCGCGAAGGCGACAAGCGTGCTGTCCGCCGCCGCGAAACGGCCTTCCTCGGCCAGCTGATCAGCCTCGCGGAGCACCGTCGTCCACGACGCCGGCGGCGTCGTGCACAGACAGCTGTCCGTACTGCGCATAACATTGGCGCAGCCGCTCAGCACGAGCGCCAGGCCGAGGAGCGGGAGTTTACGCCTCATCTGAGCAGCCCGAGGTCAGAGGACCGGCTGCGTGAGTGCCGCGCCTTCTCCATTCTGACGGGGACGACGATCGTAAATGTTGTGCCGGCGTTCTGTCTGCTTTCCACGTCGATGGTTCCCCGGTGGGCTTCGACTATCTGCTTTGCAATCGCCAGGCCCAAACCCGTGCCAGCCGTTGGGGTCGATGCCTGGTTATCCGCCTGGTAGAACTTGTGAAAGACGTGCTGCAG
>CAZOAT010000010.1:0-49775 GCA_964577965.1 uncultured Gemmatimonadaceae bacterium
TCCACCGCGACATCAAGCCGGAGAACATCCTGCTGCACGACGGCCAGGCGCTGGTGGCCGACTTCGGGATCGCCCTCGCCGTGAGCAACGCGGGCGCGACCCGGATGACCGAGACTGGAATGTCGCTGGGCACGCCACACTACATGAGCCCCGAGCAGGCGATGGGCGAGCGCGAGATCTCCGAGCGGAGCGACGTGTACGCGCTCGGCGCAATCACCTACGAGATGCTCACGGGCGAGCCGCCGTTCACCGGCCCCACGGCTCAGGCAATCGTGGCGAAGGTGGTAACCGAAGAGCCGCGTCCGCTCATCCCGAAGCGGCACACGATCCCGCCGCACGTTCAGCACGCCGTACTGACCGCGCTGGAGAAGCTGCCTGCCGACCGATTCGAGAGCGCGGCGGAGTTCGCACGAGCGCTCGCGGATCGCAGTTTCGAATCGGCACACGCTCCAGCTGCGCATGACGCGCGGCCGCAGCCTGTATCAAAGTCCCGGGCGATTCCGTGGCGCTTGGTCGCGTTCGCTGCGTCCGCGCTGGCACTGCTACTCGCAGCTGTGGCCGTCGCCGGTTGGACACGTGGATCGCCGGATCAGGGTGTGAGCCGGTTCAGCGTTCTCCTGGAGCAAAGTGGTATCAGCATCAGTTCAGATGGGCCGGCGATCTCGCCCGACGGATCCCGTTTCGTGTACAGCAACGACGATGCGCAACTGGTGCTCCGCGACCGCAGCCAGCTTCGCGCCGCGCCAATCGCGGGGACGGAGAACGCCTGGGGTCCCTTCTTCTCTCCGGATGGCACAACGCTCGGTTTCTTCACCGGTTTCCCGGGCGCACTGCGGACAATCCCGATAGACGGAGGCCAGCTCGTCACGCTTGTGCCGGACTCGACGCTGGGGAACGGCGGCTCCTGGAGCGATGACGGCTGGATCTACTTCACCGGGATGGAAGGAGGAACACACGCGCTGATGCGCGTACGCGCCGGGGGTGGCGCACCGCAGGTGATCGCGCGCCCCGACACGACCCGCGACGAGCTTTTCTTCTTCACACCCGCGGCCCTTCCGGGCGGCAGCCACATCCTGGCGACGATCCGGCGTCGTAAAGGGTCATCTGATATTGCCGCTGTGGACGTGTCCTCCGGCGCAGTCCGCGTGCTGATACACGGGCTGCGGGCGCTGTACGCTGCGTCCGGACACCTGATTGTGCTTCAGGGCGACGGCTCGGTCCAGGCGGTTCGCTTCGATCCGAAGCGCGCAACGATGACCGGACGACCGATCGAGGTGATAACCGGCGTCCGGCTCAGCGCGAGTGCGGGCTCGCCCATAGCGCTGTCGCGTGAGGGAACGCTCCTGTATGAGACCTATCAGCCCAGACTGCAGGTCGTGCGTGTGGATCGTAACGGGACTGCACGGCCGATCGATGCGGGGTGGACCGGTACCCTCCAGCACGTCGCCGTCTCCCCCGATGGAACACGGCTCGCCGTGGCGATTGCGCGGGAAGGCAAGACAGAAGTGTGGGTGAAAGTGCTCGACGACGGCCCGCTCACTCAACTGTCGTCTGAGGGCACCTACAGCTACCGTCCCGCGTGGACGCCGGACGGTCGCTCGGTTCTGTTCATATCCGATCGATCTGGGCGGTCGACGCTGTATCAGATGGATGCCGACGGCGGTTCGCCCGCGACTCCGCTGCTCGAGCATGCGCGCGGCGTGGATGAAGGGGTGATCTCGCAGGATGGCCAGTGGGTCGTGGTGAGGATCGGGTCCGGCGGCGCTCGCGACATCTATGCGCGTCGCGCTACTGGAGACACCACGTTGCGACCCGTGGTCACCGCCGAGTTCGAGGAGTTCTCGCCCACAGTGTCGCCCGACGGTCGCTGGATCGCTTACGGCTCAGATCAATCGCGGCGCGCGGAGATTTACGTGCGGTCATTTACCGACGCAGGACGCGGCCGGCTGCAGATCTCGCGCGATGGCGGCACCGAGCCGCTCTGGTCACCGACCGGACGTGAGCTGTTCTACCGCAACGGCCGCGGCGATCTGGTTGCCGCGGAATTTGTGACTGAGCCGACGTTCCGTGTGACCGCGGAACGCCCCCTCTTCTCCGCACGCGACTACCTGACAGATAACAGACACCGGAACTATGCGGTGAGCTCCGACGGCCGGTCCTTCTACTTCGTGCGCACGCTTCCCGGCACGCCGTCACAGCTGGTGGTCGTCCTCAACTGGTTCGAGGAACTGCGCAGGCAAGCCGGGATGTAGCTCTTCATGCCGCGGTGCGCGACCCAGGAGTCGGGACTCAGCGCGACGATACCTTTCTGTGCTACCACATTCCTCGCCGGTTCCCGACGAATGCCGATCCGGGACGAGCTACCGGTCTTCGCGCGGCGGATGCACTGGCATCGCAGGCTTCCTGCGCGGCTGCGGAGCCCGCGCCGCAAGCTCGCGCAACGCAACGTCGATCGCCGCGCTCAGCTGCGGATCCCGACCCGCGACCGCGTCGGCCTGCGTGAGCTGCACGTCGATGTCCGGCTCCACTCCGTTGTTCTCGATGTCCCAGCTGCCGAGCCGTGAATTGTACGAGGCTCTGTTCGGGATGACGATGCGGCCGCCGTCCACCAGACGCTGATAGAACAGCGCGCCACCAATTCCGCCACCGCCCGTGCGACGTCCGACGATCGTGCCGACGCGCCGCTCCTTGAACATCAGCGCGAACGTCTCGGCCGCCGAACCGTTGGCTTCGTTGATCAGGAGCACCTTCGGGCCTTCGATGAGATGGTGCGGTACCGTGAATCCGTCGCCATACCGGTACATATAGGCATACCACGGCTCACGGCTCAGCGCCTCAACGGCCGCATCGGCGGTGATCCCGCCACCATTGAACCGCTCGTCGATGATCAACCCTTCCGCGTTCGAATTGCCGTTGATCGCGCGCGACAGCTCCGACACTCCGCCCCGGTCCCACGCATCGATGTACACATACGCGAGCCGGCCGCTGGAGCGGCGCTCGACCTCGCGACGGTTTCCCTCCGCCCAGTTCGCGCGGCGCAGCCCGTTCTCCCCGATCGTGGGCACCACGACGACCTCCCTCGCATTCCTCCCATCGGGCAACCGGCCGACGCGAATCGTCGTGGCACGCCCTGCTTTTCCGACGAAGAAGAAGTCCACAGGCCGGTCCACGGTTACCTCGACGCCATCGACCGCAAGGAGATAGTCGCCCTCACTCACATCGACTCCCGGCTGATCGAGCGGCGCACGGGTCAGCGTATTCAGCAGCTGGTACGGGCCGCTGCGCATGATCCGCGCGAAGCGGTACCTGCCATTCTCGACGGCGTAGTCAGCACCGAGTACTCCCGTGCGCTCCGGCGGTCCAGACGCCGATGGATTGTCGCCGCCACCGATCCCGAGATGCGAGATGGAGACCTCGCCGAACGCGAGATACAGCAACTCGTTCAGCTCCGAGCGCCGCGTGATCTGCGGGAGATACGCAGCGTAGTGCCGCTCCAGCGCGTTCATGTCGACACCGTGATGGCCGGGGTCATAGAAGTAGTCGCGCATCATCCGGAACGCTTCGCGATATATCTGCGCCCATTCTTCTCGCGGCGAGACAGGTACCGTCACCGCGGACAGATCGATCTTCGCCGAGTCACCGCCGATCACGTGTACGCTCCAGTCGTTGCCGCGGCCCACCACGAGCGTCGATCCGTCGCTCGACACCTCGGCGCTGCGCACGTCGGGCGCGATCACGTTCGGCCGCTCACCGGTGAGCGGATTGAACAACAGCACTTCGCTGCTGGAGCTCTCCGCCCCCGGTGTCGCAGGCCAGGCCGTCGCCTGGATGAGCAACGATCCGGTCGGAGTCATCCAGATCTGCTCGATCATCCGCTGCGGAAATTGGAGGGGACCAGTGCGCGCGGCCGCGCCGGCGGGATCGATCGGCCCGGCTGGTGGGTTCGCAGCCTGAGGGTTCGGGCCGGCATTGAACGGCAGCAGCGGCAGGCCGTCGCCCGCACGCAACGCGGTCGCCATCAGCCTGTAGGTCACCAGTGGCCGCGCGTAAATGTCCGAGAGCAGCGACCATACGTCGCGCGCGGGCGCTTCGCCGGAGTTGCTGCTCGACGCGAAGTACAGCCACCGCCCTGCAGGATCGATGACCGGCCACACGTCGTCGGATCCGCCGCTCGAGATCTGCCACGCCTGGTTCGACTGGACGTCCCGCAGCCAGACCGCGCGCGTTCCCTTCCGGTCCGCCTTCGCGTAGGCCAGCAGGCGCCCGTCGGGAGACCAGCTCGTCTGCCACAACCCCTGCGCGATCCAGCGCGAGGAATCGACCGCCGTTGCACGTGATCGCGCCACGTCCGCAATCCACAGCACGAGACGCTGATCGGAGAACGCGACGCGCCGCGAGTCCGGGCTCCACGAAAGCCCGCGGAAATAAGTCGGCGAGTTCCCCAGCGGTATGATGCTGACGTTGCCGCCTCCATCGGTCGAACGAACGTGCAGCGCATACTCGCCGCCCGCATCGCTGAAGTACGCCAGCGATCGGCCGTCGGGGGAGATCACCGGGAGGCGCTCTGCCACGCCGGAAGACGCTGTGAGATTACGGTTTGATCCGCTGGCCGGCTCCAGCAGCAGTACATCGCCGCGAGCCTCGATCGTGACCTGCCTGCCGCCCGGGCCGGCATTCACCCACTGCACGAACGCCGCGGCCGGTGCCGAGCGCGACGTGAGCGCTGACGTGTCTGCCGGTATCGCGATCTCCGGAGTCGTGATCTGCTCGCTGGCCACGTCGACCAGGTGGATGCGGCCATCGCGCACGAACGCGATCGCGCCTCCGCCGGCCGCGGCGGAGGTGATGCCGTGGCTCCTCCAGTGCGTGATCAGCCGCACTGCTTTCGACGCCGTGTCGTACACGGCGAGGTTGAAAGAGCCGAGCGTGTCGCTGGCGAAGTAAACCCGGTCGCCGAGCCACATCGGAAAGATCGCGTTCACGTCCCCGGCTGGAATGCTGGGACCGATTCCCGTGGCCGGATCGACCAGCGAGATCGGATCGCGCATGCCCCCGCGCGCGTGGCGCCGATCGACCCCGCCGAGGAACATGCTGTAGCCCACGACTGCCATGCGGCGGCCATCGGGCGAATACGACGCGAACCGAACCGGATTCAGCGAAAGTGTCGTCTCCGGGCCGCCGACGACCGGAACTGTGAGCGCGCGCTGATTACCGTCGCCGTCCCGCGCCGAGACGAAAAGGATATTTCTGCCATCCGGAGTCCACGCCCGCGGAAAAGGATTCCTCGGGTACCATGTGAGACGCCGTGCTTCCCCTCCGCCAGCGGGCATCACCCATATCGCGTTCGCGTGTGCGAACGCCAGCTGCGACCCGTCGGGCGAGTAGATCGGATGCGCATGGTTGCCGTCTGACGTGGAGATGCGCCGTGCCGTACCGCCCGCGCGCGGAACCTCCCAGATCTGTCCTGCGAAGACGAAAGCGATGCGATCGCGGCTGACAGTGACGTCGCCGTACACGCGCTTCGGCGACTGCGCGCCCGCGTGCGCAGCGCATATGACAACAAGGGCGAGCGCCCCCAGAACTCTCATCCTGCCTCCACTGAAGCCGAATCCAGGCAGGTAATCTGGGCGGGAGCGGTCAGTGCGTCTTGAACCTGCGAAGCGCGGCCGGCGTGAATCCGGTAGCCCGGCGCAGAGCTCTGGTGAGGTGAGCCTGATCGGCAAATCCAGAGCGGGCGGCGACCACTGCGATCGGCAGATCGGTGGTGCGCAGCATCGCGCTCGCTTGTTCGAGCCGTCGCCGCCGGAGATAGCTGCCGATCGAGCAGCCGAACTGGCGACGAAACCCGCGCGCCAGCGTGATCGGGTGACAGCCTGCTGCCTCGGCGAGCGTCTGCAACGATGGCGGCTGGCTCAGGCTCGCCTCCACGGCATCGCGTGCGCGCAAAGCTCCCGCGCGGTTCCAGGCGGCATCGGCCCTCACACTGGCACCGCAGGCCACGAGCTCGCACGCCAGTCCATCGATAATCAAAGGGGTGAGCGGATCGCCGGTCAGGTACTGGTCGCGGATCCGGCCCACAATGCCGTGGACGTCGCCGCCCGCAGCTGTGAGCGCCGCCGCAAAGTTTAACCGTGCCAGACGCTCCGCCTCGAGCATCGGCTCGAGCGGCAGGATTCGAAAAACGCGGGTGTTACGCGCTCTGAAGCGAACCGCGTGCTCCTCACCGGACGGGTGGAAGAGCAGCATGCCGGCCGTCACTGTACGCCTTACACGTCCCGCGCGTTCGTCGTACTCACCGGACAGGACGAAGGTGAAATACGCAGGGCTGTGGCCATGCAGCGGCTGCTCGAGACCGCCTGAATACGTGGACTCCGAGAGCTCCAGACAGGTGGACTGGACTATTGGAGCACTGTGACCAGCGAACGGCACGAACATTCTTCCCTTACGCCGCCGTAACCGAACAGTTTCGCACATGGTTCAGGACCATCGACTCTGACCCCCTTGTTACCGCCCTACAGGATCCGCCACATGCGCGATGCGCCCCACTCCAGCACCTTCCGGTGCCACGGGCGGCGCCGATACTCCTCCAGGATGATCTCCTCCGAGTAGCGCAGGTCCTCGAGAAACAGCGAATCCATCTGCGCCCCGATGCCCGCGTCCAGCACCACGATGTTCGACTCGTTGTTGTGGGAGATCGAACGGTTGTCGAAGTTGAGCGAACCGATCGTGGACCACATCCCGTCCACTACGAACGTCTTGGCGTGCATCATTGACGGGCTGTACTCGTAGATCCTGACGCCGCCCTCGAGCAGATCCTCGTACAACGCGCGCCCCGCGTACAGCGTCGTCCTGATGTCGCTTTTGTCGGAGGTCGTGAGGATGCGCACGTCCACCCCGCGCCTCACGGCGCCCTTGAGCAGATCACGCATGTTCTCGTCGGGCACGAAGTACGAGTTCGTGATGTACAGTGTCTGCTGCGCGCCGACGATCGACAGCGCAAAGAAGCGCGCGGCGGGCGTGCTCCCAACCACCGGCAGCGTGTGCATGAAACCCGCGCGCACGCCGCCGGTCGGCTCCTCCGGCTCGCGCGGGAAGAACATCTCTCCAGTCAGCAGCTCGCCGGTCACTTCCGCCCACCCGGCGGCGAACGTCGCCTGCACCGCCGACACGGTCGGGCCTCTGAATCGCACGTTCGCTTCGCGCCACTGGCCGTCCGTACGGCCGTCGCCCAGCCAGTAGTCGGCTATCCCCCATCCACCGGTGTAGGCTATGACGCCGTCGACCACCACCAGCCGCACGTGCGAGCGGTTCGCCGCCTTGTGCAGCGTGTACCACCGGATCGGCCGCAGCCACGCCACCTCCACGCCCTGCTCCACCAGGTTGTCCGCCCATTTGCCCTTGAGCGGACCGGATCCGAACGCATCCATCAGCAGCAGTACGCGCACACCCGCACGTCTGCGCTCGATCAGGTACTTCGCCAGCGTGTCCGCCACCGCACCCGGTTGCGAGTAGTACATCTGCACCGTGAGCGTGCGCTGTGCGCTGGCGATGTCACGCCACATCGGCGGGTAGGTGCCCTCGCCGTTGGACAGGATCTCGACCTCGTTCCCATCATCTATGTGAGTCCCGGCGTACAGCTCTATGCTCCGGGCGAACAGCGGATCGGTCACGTACGGCGGGCCGTCGCTGTCCCCTTCCGCAATCACCTGTTTGATCTGGCTGGCACGCGTCACCGTCAGGATGCCGATCAACGCCATGATCCCGGCGATCAGCACGAGCAGGACTATGCCTGCATAGCGCAGTACGGTCATGCCGCTGGGGGTAGTAACAGCAGTTTCGGGGTCATGCTTGCTTGCACCATGAGGCAGGAGTGGTCAGTTTCACTCGCATGAATCTCGCCGCACGCCGGCGTCCCGCCAGCCGCCGGATCGTGCTCGACCGCTCGCTGGAAGCACTTCCCTACTTCCGGCTGAGCGATTCGGCGGACGACTCCGTCATCTCCTGGTCGCCGGCAGAGGGTGCCCGCTGGCGTGTCCTTCCCGCACCCGGCGACCGCCTCCCCGGCACGTTCGACCAGGACGTATACATCGAGATCCTCCGCCGGTACAACGAGGCCGGAGCCCCGGCCGACGGCGCCGTTTCTTTCACTCTCCATGCCTTCCTCCGCTCTATCGGACGGCGGGTTGACGGCCGCACCTACGAGCAGCTGCGCTCAGCCCTCACGAGGCTGGAGCGGACGACCGCCGAATCCACCGGCGTCTATAAAGTGGCTACCGAGAAGGAGCCGCTGGAAGGCCAGTTCACCGTGCTGACGGCGGTCGCGGTGGACAGGCGCCGGTTCGCCGACCGCGAACAGCTCAGCTTCTTCCCCGCCCTCCAGATCTCCGAGCCGGGGGAGGCGCGGGTAACCATCTGCCCGCTGATCCGCGCTAACATCGCGGCCGGACACACCGTCACACTATCATCACCCCACTACCAGGCGCTGACGAGCCCCGTCGCCAGACGGCTCTACCGGCTCCTGGAAGTCGCCCGCGAGGAAGGGACGGTCACCTGGCGGGTTGAGCTGCCGGCTCTGGCGGAGCAGCTTCCCCTCACCCAGCGTTACCCTTCACACCTGCAGCGCGTGTTACAACCAGCCCACCAGATGCTCATAGCGGCAGGACTTGTGCGTGATGTGAACTTCAGGCAGCTGAACCGGGCCTGGTACGTGGATTACGTTCTCGCCTCCCGGACAACTCACTAGAGGGCCAGCGGCGGGAATCGGAACACAGGGCAGGCATTCGCGGTACAGCATAGACTACCATAGAAGACCACGGACTGGCGGGACTCCCAAAATGCGTTTCCGGAAGCTTGTAGCTATCGCAGTTCTCGCGGCCCCGATGGCCGCGGGCGCCTTTGTGTACCAGCAGCGCGACACGCGCGACACCGCCCGGTTGCTCGACCAGGTGATGCAGCTCGTCTCCGGCCGGTACGTGGACACGCTCGGCGCAGCCCAGCTGTACGAGAAGGCCGCGCGCGGCCTCGTGCACGAGCTGAACGATCCGTACACCACCCTCCTGAGCCCGAAGGAATTCCTGGCGTTCAACACCTCCAGCACCGGACGCTACGGCGGTATCGGTATGGAGATCGCCGAAGTCCAGGGCTACGTCACGGTGCAGAAGGTCTTCCCCAACACTCCTGCGGAGCAGGGCGGCGTACAGGAAGGCGATCGGATCATCGTGATCGACACCACGAACGTCCGCGGCTGGAACGTCACGCAGGTGTCAGAGGCATTGCGCGGTCAGTCGGGAACGCGGGTCAACGTCCGCTTCTCCCGCCCCGGCGTTGCCGAGCCCATTCCGGTGACGTTCACGCGGGCGATCATTCACATCCCGGCGGTTCCTTACGCGATGATGCTCGACGGGAACGTGGGTTACGTGCCGCTCATTCAGTTCAATGAGACCGCCACCCGCGAGCTCGCCCAGTCTGCCAGCCGGTTGATGAACGAGGGGGCGAAGGCGCTCATCATAGACCTGCGCGGCAACCCGGGCGGAATCCTCGACCAGTCGCTCAGCATCAGCAACATGTTCCTCGACCGCGGTCAGGAGATCGCGAGCGTCCGCGGCAGGAGCATCGAGGACCAGCTGTACCTCGCCGAGGAAGCCCCGCTCACGTCCGAGCTCCCGCTTGTCGTGCTGATCGATGGCCGATCCGCTTCGGCGTCCGAGATCGTTGCCGGCGCGCTGCAGGATCATGATCGCGCACTGGTCGTCGGCACGACGTCATTCGGCAAGGGCCTGGTACAGACCGTCTTCCAGCTCTCCGGCGGCTACGCGCTCAAGATGACGACGGCCAAGTGGTACACACCGAGTGGTCGCTCAATCCAGAAGCCGCGCACCGTGCTCCCCAACGGCCAGTTCGCAGACGAGGAAGCGCCGCCCGACTCGCTCGAGACCGACCTGGACAAGCGCGATCGTCCCCAGTTCCGTTCCAACGCTGGACGCATCGTGTACGGCGGCGGGGCCATCACCCCTGACGTGATCGTACAGCCCGACACGCTGACGGCCGCGGAGCAGCGGCTTTTCCAGGCGATCGCTCCCAAGTCGCAGGCATTCGCCGGCGCCCTGGCCGACTACGCCCGTGAGCTCCGCCCGCAGGTTCAGCCCGGGTTCACCGTGCAGCCGGAATGGCGCGAAGAGTTCTTCCGCCGCATTAACGCCGCTGGTGTGACAATCGACCAGCAGCTTTACGACGCCGGTGCGCAGGAGATGGAGCGTATGCTCCGGAACCGGATCGCGACCATGGCTTTCGGCGACTCCACTGCCAAGCGCATGGCGCTGGGCGAGGACAAGCAACTGGTACGCGCGCTGGAGCTTGTCCAGCAGGGGCAGTCGCAGGCTGACCTGTTCGCGATAGCGCAGCGGCTCGCCATTGCACAGCCGAACCGGTAGTAGACCGAGTACCCTCGAGGCACCCGCCCCCGCCGCGCCAGACGCAGCGGGGGCGTTTTTTTGTTAGAATGAACGCCGTCTCCAGCAACCACCCAAAATGATTGGACTGATCCTCACCGGCGCACTGGTGGCACTCGGCCTCGTCGCGCTGGCCAAATCCCTGAAGATCATCGGCCAGGCCGAGGTGATGGTCATCGAACGGCTCGGTCGGTTCCACCGGGTCGCCCGCTCGGGATTGAACATCCTGATCCCGTTCGTGGAGCGCCCCAAGTCGATCGACGTCCGCTACTTCGAGGCCGATGTCACCGGGCTCAAGAAGATCAGCTCGGGCTCTACCAGCCGCATAGACCTGCGCGAGCAGGTGCTCAACTTCCCCAGCCAGCCGGTCATCACCAAGGACAACGTCACGATCGACATCGACGCGGTGCTGTACTACCGCGTCGCCGACCCGCAGAAGGCGACGTACTCGATCCAGAACCTCCCGTACGCGCTCGAGACGCTCACGCGCACCACGCTGCGCAATATCGTGGGCGACATGGAGCTCGACTCCACTCTTGCCAGCCGCGATGTGATCAACCGGCGGATGCGCGAGGTGATCGAGGACGCTTCGATCGGCTGGGGTGTGGATGTCACGCGCGTCGAGCTGCAGGCGATTGAGCCCCCGCGCGATATCCAGCAGTCGATGGAACTGCAGATGCGGGCCGAGCGCGAGAGGCGTGCTGCAGTGACGACAGCCGAAGCAGGCAAGCGCGCGGCGATCCTGGAGGCGGAAGGCGTGCGCGAGTCACAGATCCGCCGCGCCGAAGGTGAGAAGGAAGCGTCGGTGCTCCGGGCGCAGGGTCTGGCAGAAGCGCGGCTCGCGATGGCGAACGCCGAAGCGGAGACGCTCAAGCGGCTCTCCGAATCGCTCCCCGAGAGCCAGGCCGCGATGTACCTGCTGGGGATGAAGTACCTCGAGGCACTGCCGCGCCTCACCGAGGGGAAAGGTTCCACGATTTTCCTTCCGGCCGAAGCGAGTGGAGTGATGGGTGCGCTCGGCGGACTGCGGGAGCTCGTCAGCAAGGTCGGAGCTGGCGGCTCCGGTCCGGAACCCGGCGGCAGCGGCACGTCGCGCCGCGAATAAGTGGCGGCGCGTCCGATCACCCTGGCGCGAGCGCAGCACATCGCGCGCAGCCACGCGTGCATCCGCTGTGGGGAGTACAGCTTCAAGAAGGTGACCGTCAAGCGCGCCAGCGAGACGCACAGGAAGGAGCTGAACGTCCACTGGCACGCGGTACGTGTGTGCGGAGTATGCCACACGCGTCAGGAGCTGGGGCTCGATGCGGAGGGCGAGATAGTCTACGAGGGATGACGATGGTTCAATTGCACTGCGTGCTGTCGCGAAGCGCGCGCGCGCGACTCCGGCCGTCAGTGCTTCCGCTCCTGCTTCTCGCCTTTGCCGCCAGCGGCTGTGTTGCACCTGTAGCCAGCACGCAGGCAGCCGCCGACGTGGTCAGCGCGATCGAGCGGCCGATCCCGTATCCGGTCGTCGAGTCACCCGGCTTCGTCCGCGCCGTGGCGCGCGGCACCCGCACCCGCACGGGTGAACCGGGTCCGCGCTACTGGCAGCAGTTCGCGAAGTACACGCTGCGCGCAGATCTCACTCCCGGCACCGGACTGCTCCGCGGCAACGCAAACATCACGTACTACAATCGCTCGCCCGACTCCCTCCCCACGATCGTGGTGCGGCTGTACCCGAACCTCAACGCACCCGACGCGGTACGTAATCGCCGGGTGCCGGTTACCGAGGCCGTGCACCTCAGCCGCGTGGCGTTGAACGGCATCGTGCTCCGCGCAATCGAGACCACGGACACGACGACCATCGGGTACAGCGTGGACGGGACGGTCGTGACGTTGCGCCCGCGCCGCGCCGTGCAGAGCGGCGACAGCACTACGCTCGAGTTCACCTGGTCGTACCCGGTGCAACCAGTGCCCAATCCGCGCACGGGTCAGGACCGCGAGGTATTCCACCTGGCGTACTGGTACCCGCAGGTCGCCGTGTACGACGACGTCAACGGCTGGGACCGCGATCAGTATCTCGGGCGCGCCGAGTTCTACATGGGGTACGCCGACTACGACGTCGCACTCACCCTGCCTTCGGGATGGCTGGTGAGCGCGACCGGCGAGCTGACTAACGCGCCGCAGGTTCTCCCCAATGCGATCCGGCAGCGGCTCGCGCGTGCGCGACAGAACGATGAAGTCGTGAACGTCGTGACGGCGGGTGAGCGTCGGGCGGGTACATCCACGCTGCGCGGCAACCGGCTCACCTGGCGGTTCACTGCGCGCAACGTGCGCGACTTCGCATGGAACGCAAGCAACCGCTACGTGTGGGACGCTACCCACGCGATCGTCCCCAGCGGTACCGACAGGGACGCGGTGGATACGGTGCTGATCAACGCTCTGTACCGCCCGGGCACGAGGTCGTGGGAGCGAGCTGCGGAATTTGCCCGTCATTCACTCGAGTTCCTCTCGCAGGCGCTGTGGCCGTATCCGTACCCGCAGATGACGCTGGTGGAGGGGATCATCAGCGGCGGGATGGAATACCCGATGCTCACGCTCATCGGCGCGGGCAGGACACCGCGCACCCCGCGCTCGCTGTACAGCGTGACCGCGCACGAGATCGCGCACATGTGGTTCCCGATGGCGGTTGGCTCGAACGAGCGGCATTTCATGTGGATGGATGAAGGGCTCGCGACTTTCGTGCAGGGTGACGCGATGGCCAGCTTCTTCCCCGATCTACCGCGCGACAGCCTGCGGGTGGACAGGTACATCCCGCTCGCGCGCACCGGCAACGACGTCGATCTGATGCGCCACGGTGACCTGTACGACAGCGAACGTGCGCGCAGCGTGGCTGGCTATGACAAACCTTCTGTCGTTTTCCGCGCATTGCGCGCGATGATGGGTGAAGAGCAGTTCAGGGGCGCGCTGCGTGAGTACGGGCAGCGGTGGAGCAACAGACATCCGCAGCCGTGGGACCTGTTCAACACATTCAACACCGTGGGCGGCCGGCGGCTGGACTGGTTCTGGCGGAGCTGGTTCTATGAGAACTGGAGGCTTGATCAGGCCATAGCGTCGGTCGCGCCAGACGGCCGCGACCTCGTGGTAACCATAGAGGACCGTGGGCTGGTGCCGATGCCCGTGTGGCTCGGCATCACACGTACCAACGGGATGATCGAGCGGCTGGACATTCCGGTGGAGGTGTGGCTGACGGGACGGAAGTCCTATGTCGCGCGGGTGCGCGATGGTGATACGGTTCGGTCGCTGGAGATCGATCCGGGCCGCTTCTTCCCCGACATCGACCGCACGAACCAGCGCTGGGTCCGGTAAAGCGGCCGGGATCTCTGTACACAACAGATGTGACCACCGGACCCCTCTTCCCGAAGCGCACCGGAAAAGGATAGGTTACCTGACGCCCGGGAAAACAGCCCCCCCGGAACCTTCCATCTGTTTACAGGTATCATTCTCCCGCCGGGATGCGCGCGTTTCTCCAGGATCCGGGGGTGGCGAGCCGCCCGTCCAGCGGAGGTGCAGGAACGTTCGGTACGCTCCAGTAGAGCCATGACCTCGGTTCGGTAGCGTCCAAGTCGTTATCCTGCTTATGTTTCACAAAGAACCCAGCGGTGGCACCATCCCACGGTGCCGCTCGGAGGAATGAATGCGCAAGCCGCGTCCGCTAACCTACAACCCCGCCCAGGCGCTCACGCTCATCAGCAGCGATCGCACTGGCGCCCCACTCAGCTGCCCGTCCTGCTCCGGTAACATCGAGCGAGACCCGAACAGTTTCCCGCCCGCACCTCGTGCCCACGTGACCCTGACGTGCACAGCCTGCGGGCGGATTGCCAAGTACGTGGCCGGAGCCGCCTGACCGGAAACGCGCACGGAATTTGCCCCTATCCCCATCGCCCGAGGTCTACACACGCGGGAGAAAGGAGGAGCAAGCGATGGCGCAGATGACTGGTACGGTGAAGTGGTTCAATGACGCGAAGGGCTTTGGTTTCATTTCGCGTGAAGGTGGACCGGATGTCTTCGTTCATTACTCAGGAATAGAAGGCTCCGGCTTCAAGTCCCTCGCCGAGGGCGATCAGGTCGAGTTCGAGATCATTCAGGGCGACAAGGGGCCACAGGCGGCGAACGTTCGGAAGGTGGCCGGAGGCGAGGCAGTCGCCGGAGACGAGGCAGCCGACGGAGGCGAGTAGGCCGGCACCAATCAGGATCGATTGACGACTGACAGCGCTCCGCGATCAAACGCGGAGCGCCTGGCTTTTGAGGGCACCCCTCTTGCTCCCTCTGCCCACCAGAAACCCGTCAGCGGAGGCCGCATGGCCGCTATCTGGAAGGGCAACATCACGTTCGGACTGGTGAACATTCCCGTGGAGCTGCAGAGCGCCGTCCGCTCCGACAACATCAGCTTCCGGTTACTGCACGGTGAGGATCTCTCCCCCGTGAAATACGAGCGCGTCTGCCAGGAGGACGGCGAGACAGTCCCCTGGGAAGAGATCGTGAAGGGTTACGAGTACGAGAAGGGGAAGTTCGTCGTCATGACCGACGACGATTTCGAGACGGCGTCGCTGGAGCAGTCCAACACGATCGACATACTCGACTTCGTGAGCGAGGAGGAGATCGATCCCCGCTTCTTCGAGAAGCCGTACTTCCTCGTCTCCGGGAAGGGCGGCGACAAGGCGTACTCGCTGCTCCGCGAGGCGATGCGCGCCACAGGCTCCATCGGGGTCGGCAAGATCATCATCCGGCAGAAACAGCACCTGGCAAGCGTCAAGGTTGTCGGAGACGCCCTCGTCCTGGAGCTGATGCGCTTCGCGCACGAGCTGGTGAACCCCGAGGAGTTCGACTTCCCGGCTGCAGAAGGAGTGCGCCCGCAGGAGCTCGAGATGGCCCAGCAGCTCATCGGCAATCTCGAGGCGACGTTCGACCCCTCGAAGTACACCGACGAGTATCGGGAGAACCTGCTCCGCATCATCAAGGCGAAAGTGAAAGGCAGGACGCCGAAGCTCGAAGGACCGCAGCGCGAGCCCGAGGAAGCGGGCGTCATCGACCTCATGTCACGACTGCGCGAGAGCCTCGAGCAGGGTCGTGACGGTGGTACGAAGCGGACAACGAAGAAGAAAGCCGCGAGCGGCGCAGCGAAGAGACGCGGCACGCGCAAGACAGCCGCGCGGACAGCGGCGCGGCCACGGAAGCGTAAGACCGCCTGAGGCCGGCTGTGGCACGCGGTTCGGCTGCGGCGCAGCTCGCGGAGTACAGGCGCAAGCGCGACTTCAGCCGCACCGCTGAGCCGCAGGGCGACAACTCGGAGCCTGCCCCCGACGAGGGACGGCTCCGCTTCGTCGTGCAGAAACACGCAGCCAGCCACCTGCACTTCGATCTCCGGCTGGAGCTCGATGGGGTGATGAAGAGCTGGGCCGTACCGAAAGGACCCAGCAGCGATCCGGGCGCCAAGCGGCTCGCGATGCAGGTGGAGGATCACCCGATCAGCTACAACGACTTCGAGGGCACGATCCCGAAAGGCGAGTACGGCGGGGGCACCGTCATGCTGTGGGACGTCGGCACCTACGCTGTCGAAGGTGCGGAAAGCGACGACGAGAGCGCGATGCGTGATCGCTTTCGGAAGGGCGACGTGAAGGTCACCTTCAATGGACAGCGGATGAAGGGCTCGTACGCGCTCGTCCGCATGAAGCCGCGCGATGAGGACACGAAGCCTGCATGGCTGTTGATCAAGCACCGCGACGAACACGCCGGACGCGGCGACATCGCCACGGAGTTCATGACTTCAGTCGTGACCGACCGCACCATGGACGAGATCGCCTCTGATGCAGACAGCGACGTGTGGCACAGCAACCGCGACGGAGAAGACCCGGTGAAGGCGAACGCCAGCGCCAGAGACAGCGCGGAGACTTCCGCCTCACGCGGTCGCCGCAGTGCCCCGGCACTGCCCACACTGCGGCCGATGCTCGCCAGCATCGGTTCCGACGTGCCGGAAGGCGAGTGGACGTTCGAGCCCAAGTACGACGGGATCCGAGTGCTGGCGTACTGCACGAAGGACGAAGTCCTGCTGATCACCCGCAACAGCCTCGACAAGTCGCACCAGTTCCCGGAGATCACCGAGGCGCTCCGCAAAGTCGCGTCGTCCGCTCGGCGGTCGCTCGTCCTCGACGGCGAGATCGTCGCGCTTGTTGGCGACGAGCCTGGACGCTTTCAGGGGCTGCAGGGCCGCATGCACGTGACCAGCGACCTCGCCATCGCCCAGCACCGGAAGTCGAGCCCCGCGGCGATCTTCGTGTTCGACATCCTCATGGATGGCGACGACCCGCTGGTGCACGATCCCTGGGAGGAACGCCGCAAGCGCCTCGAGAAGCGGCTGGCGAAACGCGTGTCTTCCGTCGTACGTCTGGTCGAGTCGCAGCGTGGTGAGGGCGCGAAGCTGCTCGCCCGCGCACGCGAGGAAGGCTGGGAAGGGATCATCGCCAAGCGCACCGACGCGCGCTACGAGCCGGGAACGCGCTCACGCTCCTGGCTCAAGCTCAAGACCGACAGGCAGCAGGAATTCGTGGTTGGCGGCTGGACCGAGCCGCGCAACAGCCGGCAGCATATCGGCGCCATCCTCCTCGGCTATTACAACGACGACGGCGAGCTCGCATATGCGGGACATACCGGCGGCGGCTTCAGCCAGAAGTCGCTGGCGGAGATGTACCGGCTGCTCGAGCCGCTGGAGCGGAGCGATTCGCCGTTCCGCACCACGCCGAAGACGAACGAGCGTCCGCACTGGGCGAAGCCGAAGGTGGTCGTCGAGGTGCGGTTCAACGAGTGGACCGCAGACGGGAAGCTGCGCCAGCCGATCTTCCTGGGGGTGCGCACCGACAAGCCCGCCAGCGAGGTTCGCCGTGAGCCGGAGAGCGTCCTGCCGGGGGCTGCTCGCGGCGGCACCGTCCGCCGGAAGAGCTCCGGAACGACGAAGGCAGCACGCAAGTCTGCACCGAAAGCAGCACCACGGAAGACGGCAGCGAAATCAGCGCGAACCCGGGCATCGAAGGCTGCGGTCCCCGACGCTGCAGTCAACGCCCTGGTGAAGTCGGCGGAAGCGAAGCGCGTGCTCGCGCAGCTCGACGAACTGTGCGCCAGTGAGCGCCGCGGCACGCTGCAGTTTCCTGGCGGCAGGAAGCTCAGCGTCACCAACCTGGACAAGGTCTTCTTCCCCGCCGAGCGCTACACCAAGGGCGACCTGCTCCGCTATTACACAATCGTCTCCGGGCTCATCCTGCCGGCGGTCAAGGACCGTCCACTGGTACTGCGCAGATTCCCCAACGGCATCAAGGGTCCCGCCTTCTACCAGCAGAAGGCGCAGGCGGAGACGCCAGCGGACGTGCGCGTCGAGACAGTCGTGAACGATGCAGGCGAGAAACAGGAGCGGATGATCGGCGGCGACCTGCTCACGCTGCTGTACACGATCCAGCTCGGCGCGATATCGGTTGATCCGTGGCACTCGCGCGCGCAGAACCTCGACTTCGCCGACTACGCGGTGGTGGATCTCGACCCCGGCCCGCGCGCGAAGTTCTCGCGCGTAGTGGATGTCGCGCTGTGGGTGAAGGAAGTTCTCGACGAGTTCGATCTGCATGCCGCGATCAAGACGTCGGGCGCGACCGGACTGCACGTGTACATCCCGCTCCCGCTGCGCACGCCCAACGATGCCGCGACTCTGGTGTCACAGATGATCGCGACGCGAGTCGCCGAGGAGCACCCGAAGGAAGCGACGATCGTGCGCTGGGTGAAGCAGCGCGGCGCATCCACCGTATACGTGGACTACCTGCAGAACATCAAGGGGAAGACGCTCGCCGGCGTGTACTGCGCGCGTGCGAAGGAGGGCGCGACAGTCTCTACTCCGCTCAGCTGGGACGAGCTCGACTCCTCGCTCGATCCGCGCGATTTCACGATCGTCTCCGCGCCGGAGCGGTTCACCGAAGTCGGCGATCTGTGGAACCCGGCGATGAAGAAGCGGAACTCGCTCGCGAAGCTGCTGGGTCGCTGAGCCAGCCGGGTGCCGCTCCCGATCAGGACCGACTTCGCGCCGATGGAGGCGCGGTCGGACGATACGCTTGCGGTCGGTCCCGAGTGGCGATACGAGCCCAAGTGGGACGGCTTCCGCTGTCTGGCGTTCCGCGACGGTGACAAGGTCGACCTCCGCTCCAAGTCGGGCCAGCCGCTCGCCCGCTACTTCCCGGAGATAGTCGAAGCGCTGCTCGCGCTCGGCGCGAAGAGGTTCGTGCTCGACGGCGAACTGGTGATACCGTCGGGCAAGTCGCTCTCCTTCGACGATCTCCTGCTGCGCCTTCATCCGGCCGAGTCGCGCGTTCAGCGGCTGGCGAAGGAAACGCCGGCGCTGTTCCTCGTCTTCGACATCCTGGTGGACGAGCGGAGCAGGGCGCACGTGAGCCGGCCGCTGGATGACCGCCGCAAGGCACTGGAGGCATTTGCGCGCCGCTACTTCACGAAGGCGGAGCGGGTCCGGCTCTCGCCGATGACGCGGAGCGCGCGCACCGCTCGCGCCTGGCTCACAGGTCGCAGCGGCCTCGACGGTGTCATGGCCAAGCGCGGAGATGCAGCCTACGCCTCCGGCGAGCGTACCGCGATGAAGAAGGTCAAGCGGCAGCGAACGGCCGACTGCGTCGTGGGTGGCTTCCGGTACGCAACGAAGGGAAAGGTCATCGGCTCGCTGCTGCTCGGGCTGTACGACGAGGATCACCTGCTGCACCACGTTGGGTTCAGCTCCTCGTTCAATGCGGCGCAGAAGGCGGAGCTGCGGAAGGTCGTGGAACCGCTGGTACAGCCACCCGGGTTCACCGGCCGGGCACCGGGCGGGCCGAGCCGCTGGAGCACGGAGCGGTCAGGCGAGTGGCAGCCGCTCGCAGCGAAGCTCGTGGTGGAGGTGCAGTACGACCACTTCTCAGGCGGTCGATTCCGGCACGGGACGAAGTTCCTGCGATGGCGTCCGGACAAGGCACCACAGCAGTGCCGAATGGATCAGGTCGAGCGGGATGCGCGTTCCTCTCTCAAGCTGCTCGACGCCACCTGATGTGCCCACTGCCGCCGGCCCCGAGGCTCGGCCGGCCGGGGATGCTGCTAGCCGTTCACTGCCCTCAGCGGGAGCTCCATCTGGCGCTCGCCCTGCGGGCTGATGTCGGGCATCTCAGCCGTCTCGTCTATGAGGTGCGTCAGCTTGTAATAGAAGTGGAGGGCGTGGACGGGAGCCATGAAGCTGGTCGTCCGGCCGCGCGCCATCGCACTGGCCTCCTCACGAACCTGCACTGGCAGGCGGCCGGCCTGGGGCAGCGACAGCAGGCGGCGAATCTCGCTCTGGTTCCGCGCGAGCAGCGCAGCGCAAAGTGAGTCAACGTATGCCAGCATGACACCTCCGGGACGTTGTGTACCCGACCACCCCATACTGCGACCTGACGGGATCATCGGCAAGAGGATAGCGCCGCCCTGGCGACACCAACGAGCCGGTTCCTTCCGTCTTTATATGTCAAAAGGCGGGCCGCTGTTCCAACAATGACGGCTGGCGACAGCAGGGCGTCACTCGCCTGCTGCAGGGAGGCTGCTTTTAGTGAGAGATCGTACCCTTCTTCGAGGTATCGATCTCTTCCTGCTCACCGGCTCCGAACAGGAAAGCCTTCATCTGCTTCGTGAGAAACCCGCGCGCCTGCGGGTCCATCAGATTGAGGCCGTAGTGGTTGATGAGCATCATCTGCTGCCGGACCCATTCGGCCCAGCACTGCTGGCAGATGCTCTCCACGATCCGCCCCCCGATCGGGCCGGGGAATGGAGGCTTCTCAAACCCTTCGCGCGTCTGGCCGCACCGCGCGCAGGTGACCGTTGCCGGCATCAGCTCCGCGCGTACTCGATCTTGGCGAGCCCGAAGAAGGAAAGCAGTCGGAGGTAAACCCAGCCCATATCGAACTCCCACCAGCGCGCCTTGAACTTGGCCGAGCGCGGGTCGGCGTGATGGTTGTTGTGCAGCTCCTCACCGGCAAGCCAGATGGCGATCGGCGAGATGTTACGGCTCGCGTCCTTGACGTTGAAGTTGCGGTATCCCACGGCGTGGCCGACGCCGTTCACGATGCCCGCGGCCCAGAACGGGATCCACGCCATCTGTACCGCCCAGACAACCGGTCCGATCACGAACCCGAACAGGTAAACGTCCACAGCGAACATCACCACGACGCCGAGCCAGTTGAGACGGGCAAGAAGCCAGCGCTCGAGCCAGTCGTTCGGGGTTCCCTTGCCGTATTTCTCCAGCAGCCCCGGCTGGCGGATCGCCTTCCGGTAGTAGAATGCGCCCTTCAGGACGATGTTGCGCAGCCCCTCGAGCAGCGGGCTGTGCGGATCGCCTTCACGGTCGGCGAAGGCATGATGCTTCCGGTGGCAGGCCACCCATTCCTTGGTGACGATTGATGTCGAGAGCCACAGCCACACACGCATCGGGGTCGCAGCCAGCCAGTGGAGTTTCACACCGCGATGGGTCTGCGCGCGATGCAGGAACAGAGTGACGCAGGCGTTGGTCAGGTGACCGGCAACGACGATGAACACAAGGGGCTTCCACCAATCGGTGCCCCAGCTTCCGAAATCGGGCATTGTCTAACGGGCTCCAGTCGAGTCGCGCATGTCGCGCAGCCGGCAAAAAAGTCGTGGTCTAAAAAAGGCGCTCCGGGAACCGGGAGCGGATCCGGAGCGTACTTCAATGCAATCTACAGACCCAGATACCCTGCGCCAGTCAGGTAGAGCCCGACATGCGGGGGCCCGTTCTCTTGCGGCCAATCCGGGGCGCTCTTACCGTCCGGTCAGATGACGAGAACGATGACCGCCGCACGGCCAGCGCAGGGGTACGCCACCACCCGCGGAACCGAACGCTTCCGCCGCCGCTTCGCCCGCAGGCTGGAGCCCTATTTCTACCGCTCCCTACGGGATACGGTGCACGTCTCGTCGCTCGGCATCGGTACGTACCTGGGCGAGTGCGACGATGCGACCGACAGGGACTACGTCACGACGCTCACTGCGGCATTCAAGAGCGGCGTGAATCTCGTTGACAGCGCGATCAACTATCGCTGCCAGCGCTCCGAGCGGTGCGTCGGGACCGCGCTGACGGGAGCGATTGCCGACGGAGTAGTGAAGCGGGACGAGGTAGTGGTCTGCACCAAAGGCGGCTACATCCCGCTCGACGGCCGTCCGCCGGAAACGCGTCGCGAGTACGAGGAGTTCCTGCGAGCCCAGTACTACGATCGCGGCGTAATGACTCCATCGGACGTGGTCGCGGGCGGACACTGTATCGCCCCGTCGTACATCACCGACCAGATCCGCCGCAGCGGGCGGAACCTCGGTGTGAAGACGATAGACATCTACTACCTGCACAACCCGGAGCAGCAGCTCGACGCCATCACGCGTGACGCCTTCCGTTCACGGATGCGCGAAGCCTTCGTGGCGCTCGAGCAGGCCGTCGCGGACGAGCTGATCGCATGCTACGGGTGCGCGACGTGGAGTGGCTTCAGGGTTGACGCCGGCAGTCGACCACATCTGGATCTGGCGGATCTGGTCGCGATCGCGCGCGACGCAGGTGGGCCCGATCATCATTTCCGCGTGCTGCAGCTTCCGATCAATCTCGCCATGCCTGAAGCTGTACGCGTGCCGACACAGCGGGTGGGAACTGCGAACGTCCCACTGCTTCAGGCCGCGGCCGAACTGGGCATGACAGTGATCGCGAGCGCGTCGCTGATGCAGGGGCAGCTCACACGGGGCCTCCCTGCCAAGGTTCAGGAGGCATTCCCTGAGCTGACGACCGATGCGCAGCGCGCGGCCGCATTCGTCCGCGACCTCCCAGCCGTGACCACCGCGCTGATCGGCATGAAGAGCGTGGCGCACCTCGAGGAGCAGCTCGCCGCGGTCACAGTAAAGGGCTGAGCGACCGCGGCGAGCAAGCAGCTACTGCTGCGTGACCTGCACCGGCGTGACACGCAGTCGCAGATTGTGATTCACGCGCAGTCCCACGATTCCGTCGGTCGGCATGTCACCCCTCGGCATTGCCAGCGCGACCGCATCGTTCACCAGGAACCGTACTGAGTCCGGGCGAACACGGACCTGAAGTCTGTAGGTCTGCCGCCCTGCGTCGTCAGCCGCGGGCACGGCCTCGTTCGGCGCCCATGCAGCGAGACGCGTGAGGTTCGCACCGTCGCGTCGCTGCGCGAACGCCTGGCCGGTACCGCGGACCAGGAAGTACGTATACGTCTGGTCGTCGGCCTGCAGGTTCCTTCCGCCGATGAAGATCCCGAACGCCTCCGGATGCTGCGGACGCTCGAGCTGCTCGAAGGTCGCGCTCACGTTGTAGGACCCGGTCGCTGTAGTGGCTGGGGAGTACACGATGTGAGCCGGACCGGTAGTGATCTCCCAGCTGTTGCCTTCGACCATGTATCTGGCATCACTCAGTTGAGCATCGGCTCGATCCACACGTCCTACGTAACCACTGGGCAGCCCCGCCGCACCGGCGGGTCGCATGTCCGGATCGCTCCCCATTGCGGGGGTCGTCCCTTCCGCTGTTGTGGCATCCGTCGTTGCACCTGCTCCCTGATTCGCGGTTCCGGGAGCGCAGGCCGTCAGCCCCACGCCCACCAGGGCGATCAGTCCGATAATCAAGCGTACTCGCATTGCCCTTCCTCGCCGTTTTGGTAAGTGGTTGATGATAGCGCCATGGCTGCCCGGCAACGGGCCGCCATGGCTGTGCGCGATTCTTGCGAGCGCAGCACGGCGACCCTCCGAAACAGGAGCTGAGAACCATGGCAGCAAGAAAATCGTCCGGCACCAAGCGCTCCTCCCGCCGCAAGAGCGGCAGTGCGACGCGCAAACGTTCCGGATCATCCAGCCGGGCACGGAAAAGCACCCGGAAGACGACCGCCCGCAAGAGAAGCGCTCGCAAGTCTTCGACCAGAAAGCGCTCGACCACGGCCCGGAAGAGCGCGTCGCGCGCGAAGAGCACGCGGCGCAAATCCTCCGCGCGCAAGAAGACCGCTTCCCGCCGCAAGACTGGAACGGCGCGGAAGCTCGTGAAGCGCGTCCAGCGGGTGGCGAAGACGACCGCCCGACAGGCTGCGCACCTGGGTGAGACTGTTGGCGAGAAAGTAGCCGGAGGGGTTGGAGCCATCACGTCCCGCTTCTAGCGCCCCCGAGGTGCGCGGCAAACCAGTCGCGCACCTCGGATATCACGGCATCCCGGCCGTGGTCCACAGTGATGATGTGCCCGGCGCCCTCAGTAAAGACGAGCCGTTTTTCCGTCGCACCCAGCCGGCTAACCAGACGCTCGGCGGTGCGCGGACGTATCCGGTTGTCCTCCTGTGACTGAATCACGAGCGTAGGCACCTTCACATCAGGCACGGCGCGGCGCGCGCGACGACCGAGCCGCCACAGCTCGTTGAGCAGCCGGCCGGTCGTCTCCGCGTAGCCAAGGTTCCGCTCGCGCTCAACCGGGTCGCGAATCGACCTTTCATCGCTCGCTCCAACGACCCCTGCCATGGAGCCCCACAAGCGGTGGGATGCTGCCGCAAGCACGAGCCGTGCAGGCATCGCGACATAGGGTGCGATGAGCGCCAGCGCGCGAAGCTCGGCATGCCCGGCCGCCAGCAGGATCGCCAGCGCACCACCCATCGACAGGCCGCCGAGGCCCACACGCGCGTGGGAATCGGACAGCTCGCGCAACGCCGTGCGCGCTGCATCGAGCCACCCGTCTGCTGACGAGCGGCTGAAGTCCACCATTGAGCGGCCGTGACCGGGCAGCAGCGGCGCGTGCACAGTGAAGCCGGCACGGTGCAGCCCGGGAGCGAGATAGGAGAGCGTCTGTGGCGTGTCGCCGAATCCGTGAAGGAGCAGGATCGCGCGGTCGCCGGGTGCCTCGAGCCTTATCTCCTCGCATCCGGGTCGCACCACCCCGGGTGACGTGCCCGTCACTGACTCAGCCCGCGCGCGCCTCCACCACCGTCTGCCGCGCGACGTGCCGGTCGAGCCTGACTGGCTCAGCCCGTCGCTCATTCAGCAGCCCGGCGCGCGAAAGGACGAAAGCCGACCCGTCCCGTTCGGCCACACCCGACGCGATCAGCCTTGCGAGTGCATGCGTGATCGATTCGCGGGTCGCCCCGACCATCTCGCACAGCAGTCGGTGATCGACGGATCGCAGCACGAGGTTCTCGTCCCGCGCGCGCGTCCGGCCCTCGAACAGTCGCAGCAGCGCCGAAGTCAAGCGCTCGTCCACTGACGACGCGCTGAATTCGTGCATCCGCTCGAGCAGCGCGGCACGTTCCGCGAACGCCTGCGCAATGACCGCGAGTGCGTGAGTCGGCTGCTCGCGCAGCAGCGCGCGAAACCTGCTGCCGTTGATGTGCAGCGTGTCGGATGGTTCCGTCGATTGCGCGTCCGTGACGTACGACGATCCCGGAGTGAGTCCCTCCAGGCCGAACGTCTCGCCCGCGAACGCGATTGCGGGTACGAACTTCCGCTTCCCCTTCGCTGTTCGCAGCACGATGCTGCCTGATAGAACGACGAACATCCCGTCCGCCGCCGAGCCCTTCTCGTAGATCGAAAAACCTTCCGGCCAGTGCGCCTTCGCGCCGTAAGCCGCTATCGCGGCGAGCGCATCTGCATCCAACCGTTGATTGTTTCCTCGAACTGCCATCGATACCTGATCCTCGCGGCTCCCGCGCTATGTGGTCGCAATGTCCGGGCCGCCGGTCGGATCCCTTCCTGAAAATCACAGATGCGCTCAACCGTCAAGCTCCTCGAGGGCGTGCAGTACGGCTACGCGGAGCGCAGCCTCCCTGTCACCCTCGAGCGGCAAGGAGGCCGAGAGCGCAGCGAACTGCTTGACCATCTCCGCCTCCACGTACTTTGCCGGATCTCTCACGCCCAGCGTCTCGAGTGAGCGGAGCGCGAGACGGCGAAGCATCGTGCGGGCCTCAGGCGAAAGCGCCTGCAGTGACTCCGGATCCGAAACGGGCGTAGCGCGTGGCTCGCGCTTGCGGGGCAGCTGCTCGAAGAGCGCGCTCACGGGTGAGAGCTCGATCACGACGGAGCCCGCCGTGTGCTCGCGCCAGGACTTGACGACGCCTCGACGTCTGAGCGAGTGCAGGTGCTTCATGACCGCCTCCCTCACAGCCGAAACACCGTCCGGGCTGTTGTTCCCGCGGCCGGTTATGACCAGTACGCTCCCGGCCTGCGCCACCTGCTGCTCGCGAAGCCACTGCTCGACGCGCTCCACCGCCTCACGGGCGGTTGGGAGCGAGCTCCGCAGGTTGAGCGTCCGGGCCCGTCCAAAGCTCGCCTCGTCGAAGGCGCGCCAGACGTTGGTCACCGCACGTGCCGCACGCCGGAGATCAGCGAAGGGCTTCACTCAGGACGCGACCGTCCAGCCTTTCCAGAGGCTGCACGCCTGCCGCCCGTGCCAGAGTCGGCGCAAGATCCACTACCCGCACGCGGGCGTCGTGCCTTCCCGCGCTGAACGGCTCACCCCAGAAGATCACCGGCACGTGCGCATCGTATTCGTGCGGGCTGCCGTGTGTCGTCGGGATGTTGTTCCAGATGCTGTACGGCTCGAGAGTGACGACGAGTGGAGTCTCGCCGCCGGGGCTGAACATGTTCAGCCATCTCCGCGCATGGACGTCGGTGGACGTGTCGCGCGCGGCCAGCTCCTCGATTGTGTTGACCGAGGCGACACCAGCCGTTCCCGCCGCCGCGATTCCAAAGGCGGTCACCATTGAATCCACGTTCACGCCGGCTGCAGCGAGCTCCGCGCGGTTGACCGACAGTGCTCCGCTTCCGAAGAAGACGTCAAAGGAGTCTGCTCCCGCCGCCGCGAGGCCCCTGCGCATCTCTGACACCAGGGGGGCCAGCGTGACGCGCCGTGCATTCGGTGCCCCATGCCTCCCGGCAAGCTCCGGCAACGGGGCCACACCGTGGTCCGAGCTGAGCGCGATCAGCACACGCCGGTGATCGACCAGCGTAAACAGTGTATCGAGGAACGCACCAAGCGAACGGTCGAGCCGGAGAATCTGGTCGTGCAGCTCGCGCGAATCAGGGCCGAATCTGTGACCGATGTAGTCCGTCGCAGATAGACCCACGGCCAGCAGGTCCGTGCGCCCGTCGCGCCCGAGCTCCATCGCGCGAACGGACTCCAGCGCGAAAGCGAGCGTTGCCTCATCGAGCCAGGGGAACGTCGGCAGCACCTGGGCAGCCGTAGCGGGGTCCGGAGGCGTGATGTGCGGGAACATGAAAGCCTGCCCGCCGCTCTCCGCAGGCACGCTGTCCGGCTCCGGGTACTCCCGCTCCTCCAGGAGGAGGGTCCACGCGCGACCCGCCCATGACTGCGGCAGCTGCCGGGCGTTGAACTCGCGCACCCACTCGGGGAGCTCGTTTCGATAGTAGGTGCTGGTAGTGAACCGGCCGCTGGGCATGTACCAGTACACGTCGGCCACGCGCTGTCCGATCGGCAGGATAGCGCCACGATCCTTGCCCGATACCGACACCATCCTTGACGAGCGATGCCGAGCCGCAATCCAGTCCGCGATCGTCGTGCCCTGGAACCGCCGGGGCGAGGCTCCCGCGCCGCCATGCTCCAGCAGCTGCACGGTCGGATCGTACACGCCGACTGAGTTCGCTGCGATCCCCGTGTTCACCGGGAAGCGGCCCGAGCCAATGCTCGCGTGTCCCGGAGCGGTCTCTGTGATCGCGTGATCGTGAACCGCGTTTGGATAGTACGCTCCTTCCCGCGCCAGCCGCGCCAGGCCGCCGGTGAGCTGCGGGCCCCACCGGTCTATGTAGTCACCGCGCAGCTGATCGACGGTGATCAGCACCACCAGGGCGGGATCGTTGGCGGTTCCAGCGGGCGGAGTCGATACCGCCGGTGCGCAGGCGAGCAGCGCCGCGGCCGAGAAGGAATGAAGTTTCGTCATCTATCGGTGCGGGGAGAGTAGCGAAGGTCGGTTCCAAAGGCAGTCGTCACCGCGATCCGCCAGCCAGCGGGCGTTCGCACGAACACGCGCTCGGAGATCCCTGTGCTGGTGGAGTCGCCGTACCGCACGTCGTAGCGGTAGGTGCCGTACACCACTCCGGATGCGATTGGAACGACGGTGAGATCGGTGGCGATCAGTGTATCGGGCCAGGTCGAGCTGCGCCTGGCTGCCCAGTCATCGTACCCGAAGTCAGGGCCCTGCGGTCCGTTGCGGACGAGCCTGGGGGACTGCAGGTAGGTCGCGAGGTAGCGCTCCGAGTCGCGGTTGTGGATGGCAGCGATATTCTCCCGAAAGAGGGAGAACGCGGCAACGCTGTCGCCTGAGGCACCCGGATCAAACGTTGTCTGAACGACGGCGGGGGCGCATGCCCCACACAGCAGCAGGACCAGGACGAGGAATTGAGGCAGGCGCACGGAGGGATTGTAGACGGCGCGCCCCGACTGTGCCACCCGAAGGAGGTCCGCAAGGCTGAGAGGGTGGGTAGCTTGCCCGCGAATCACTTCGCCACCGCCAGGCTGCCGGATCCGCAGTCAGCAGAATACCTCTAGAGGATCTCCTCTATGAGATGAAGCCCAGCCTGAAGCTGATCACGTGACATTATCAGCGGCGGCAACAACCGTAGCGTGTGTTCGCCTGCGGTCAGCAGGAGAATCCCCGCATCCCAGCCCCGCCGCACAACCGCCGCCGCTGGCTCCACCACGTCCACCCCCCACATGTAGCCCTGGCCGCGGACCCCGCGCGCTCGGCCGCTGACCCGGGCGATCTCACTGAGCCGGCACCCGAGCCATTCACCATTCTCACGCACCGACTCGAGCAGCGCCGGATCGGACACGCGCTCGAATACATACCGCCCGGCCGCAGCCACAAGCGGCCCACCGCCGAACGTCGTCGCGTGATCGCCCGGCCTGACGGTATGGCCGATGTGTTCAGCCACCAGGATCGCTCCCATCGGGAGTCCGCCCGCGAGCGGCTTGGCCAGCGTCACCATGTCCGGAGTTGTTCCGGAGTGCTCGTAGGCGAACAGGCGCCCGGTTCTGCCTAGCCCGCACTGCACTTCGTCGAGAATCAGTGCAATTCCGCGCTCGATCGTGAGAGCCCGCAGCTCGCGAAGGAAGCCCGGGTCCAGGACGCGCACTCCGCCCTCCCCCTGGACCGGCTCGAGCACGAGGGCGGCAGTTGTGTCGGGACTCAGCGCCAGCGCCAGGCTCTCCAGGTCGCGCTCGGCGATCGAGACGCCGGGAGCTACGGGCTTGAACGGCGTTCGGTACTGCGGCCTGTCGGTCGCGGCGAGCGTCGCGAACAGCCGACCGTGAAAGCTCCCACGCAGCGCGACGATCTCCGACTTCGCCGGACCGTGCACAGAGCGACCCCACCGCCGGGCGAACTTGAACGCTCCCTCGTTCGCCTCCGCCCCGGAGTTGCAGAAGAACACCGACGAGGCAAACGATCGCGCGACGAGCAGCTCGGCGAGCTCCTCGCCGGGCCGGGTGCGGAACAGGTTGGACACGTGCACCAGCCCGGTCGCGAGCGCGGACGAAACCACCTGCTGGAACCCGGGATCGCCGTATCCGAGGGCGTTCACGCCGATTCCACTCGTGAAATCCAGGTATCGCCTCCCCTGTGCATCTTCCAGCTCGACTCCATCGCCGGTTACGAACTCCATCGGTGCACGCACATAGGTGCCGAGCACCGGCGGGAGCGAAGGCGGCGCTGACTGCAGCTCGACCGGAAAGAGCAGACCGGTCGGAAGCTCGGGAGTCGGCGGCGGCGCAGGCTGCTGCTCCACAGTCGATGGCGGGGGAAACTGCTGCGCTACCGGCAGCGGGATCGCCAGAGTAGCCATCTAGACGAGAGCCCGGGGCGCCACAACCGCTATGACGGTCCCGGTGCCGGGATCGTTTATCGCTGCGACGCCGGCAATGCGCACGCGCCGCACACCACCGCCCAGCGCACGCTCGGCGGCTTCCAGCTTCGCGGCCATCCCACCGGTGGCGACGCCCGCGGTGATCAGCTCACGCGCGTCGGCGATACTCAGATGCGGGTGAATGTCGCCGGTCGCACCAGCGACGCCAGCCACATCGGAAATGAACACCAGCTCCTCCGCTTCCAGAGCCGCGGCAATCGCGGCTGCCGCGTCGTCGCCGTTGACGTTGAGCGCGCCCGTGCCCGCTGCGTTGCGCGCGAGCGGCGAGATAACAGGCAGATAGCCGCGCTCGAGCACAAGCCGGAGAGGTGCGGCGTTCACCCTGGTAGGCGTCCCGGCGAGCCCGAGCCCCTCGGGCAGGGGCATCGCCTGCAGCAGCGCGGCGTCCTCACCCGAGATCCCCCAGGCTGCGACACCGCGATCCACCAGCGCAGTTACCAGACGCTTGTTCGCGGCGCCCGAGAGCGCCATGCGCACGAGCTCCAGATCGCGCGGCGTCGTCGCGCGCCGTCCACCGACAAACACCGGCTCGATGCCGAGTGCTCGCTGCAGCACAGAGATCTCTTCGCCGCCACCGTGCACGAGGCAGATATCCGAGTGACGGACGGACCATGCGGCCACAAGAGCGTCGAGTAGCTCCGTGGATCCCTGTGCACGTCCTCCCAGCTTGAGAACGCGCGTCACGCGTGCACCCCTGCCTGCTCGAGGGGGCCGAACGTGAGACACCTCACGCGGGGAGTCCGAGCGGTTCGGGGAAGCCGAACACGGCGTTGGCGTTCTGCACCGCCTGCCCTGCTGCGCCTTTCATGAGGTTGTCGATCGCCGAGAAGACCATCAGTGTCGGCTGCCTGACGCCTGCAGCCAGCACTGCACTGATGCGCACGACGTTGCGATGCACCACGTCCTTCAGCATCGGCGGCTCCGCAACGACCTCAATGAACGGCTCGCCAGCGTACGTCTCGCGCCACGGCGAGAGAACATCGTCCAGGACGCTCACCACCGGGACCGCGATGGTCGCGAGGATTCCGCGCGACACCGGCAGCAGGTGCGGCGTGAAGAGAATGTCAGCGTCACCGCCGAGCCCCGCCGCCACCGATTTCATTTCTGCGAGGTGCCGGTGGGTGTTGCCCACGGAGTAGGCCCGAAAGTCCTCCGCCACCTGCGCGAACATCAGGTCGGGTCGGGGGGTGAATCCCGCACCCGTCACTCCGCTCGCGGCGTTCACGGTGATCGTTGCGCCCGGGACCACCAGCCCCCTGGTCAGGAGCGGCGCCAGTGCGATGAGCACCGCAGTGGGATAGCAGCCGGGGTTCGCGACGATTGCGGCGTCGCGCAGCGTGCTCCGGCTCAGCTCGGTGAGCCCGTACGGGATCTCCGCGGCGTTCGCGGGCGCTGCCCCGTTCCCGGGCCTCAGGTCCGATGAGAGATCCACCACGCGCGCGCCCGCTTCGCGGGCGCGCGCCACCCATTCCGCCGACGCCCCGTGCGGCAGGGCGCTGAACACGAGCTTCGCCATTCGCAGCGGCGCATCGTCGGTCGCGACGAACCTGACGTCGTGGCCGCCGAGACAGGCAGTCTCACCCCGCTGCTCGTTCGCGGCCGCGAATGCGAGCTCCATCTCCGGGTGTCGCGCCACGAGCGCACACAACTCCCGGCCGGCATAGCCGCTGGCGCCGAGAACTCCTACAGCAATTTTATGCACTGTTAATGCATAACATTACAGTGGATGACGGTCAATGTTGTGAGCTGCTGCCCCTGCAGTGGGCAGGCAGCGGTCGACCGGGCGATCAGGGTGGGCGCCGCGCGGAACGACGCCGAAGGTCAGCCGCGGCCTTCGGCCAGCGCCCGGAGCCGGCGCATCACCTTTCCCCGGGCGGCCGAGGATCGGCACACCACGAGTATGGCATCGTCGCCGGCGATGGTGCCGAGGACCTCCGGCCACTGCTCCGAGTCGAGCGCCTCGGCTATCGGCTGCGCGCCACCGCGGACGGTTCGAAGCACGGCGAGCTCACGGACCCCGTCCACATCCGCGAACAACTGAGGCATCAGCCCCGGGAGCGCCGCCCGCGACTCCTCGCCCGACCCATTGGCCGGCGCATACCGCGCCCCGGACGGGGTCGGCACCCGTCCAATCCGGAGTTCACGCAGGTCCCGCGACAGCGTGGCCTGGGTGACATCCCACCCTCGCTGGAGCAGGAGCCGCCGGAGTTCCTCCTGGCTGGAGACTTCCCTCGACCTCACGAGGTCGAGAATTGTAGCCTGACGCTCCCTCTTCTTTGCCATGTACACCCCCCGCTGCACCGCCCGGCACCCGGAGGTTGACTCGGAGGGCTGATATACGCTTATTTATGCACGACTGATGCATAAATCTACGGACACCCCCATGCCCAAGACAATAGCGCTCGCCTACTCCGGTGGGCTGGATACCTCGATTATAGTGCCGTGGCTGAAGGAGAAGTACGGCGCCCGCATCATCTGCATAGCTGCAGACATCGGGCAGGGCGCCGAGCTCGAAGGAGTCCGGCAGAAGGCGATCGCCTCCGGCGCGGACGAGTGCTACATCGAGGATCTCCGCCAGGAGTTTGTCGAGGACTTCGTATGGCCGACGCTGCGCGCGGGTGCCATCTACAACCGGAAGTATCTCCTCGGCACAGCGATGGGGCGCCCGCTGATCGCGCGACGCCAGGTGGAGATCGCCCACCGCGTCGGCGCGGACGCCCTGGCCCACGGCTGCACCGGCAAGGGGAACGATCAGGTACGGTTCGAGCTCACCTACCTCGCTTTCGCGCCGGAGCTTCCAGTGATCGCGCCATGGCGTGAGTGGGACATCCGGAGCCGCGAGGACGCCATCACATACGCGGAGTCGCGGAACATTCCGGTGCCCGCAACGCGTGACAAGATCTACTCCCGCGACCGAAACATCTGGCACATGTCGCATGAAGGAGGCGCGCTGGAGGATCCGGCGAACGCCGCCCCCGCGGGGCTGTACATGCTCACGACGGATCCGACTGAGGCGCCGGAGACGCCCGAGGACATCACCATCGGATTCGATTGCGGTCGGCCGGTCGCGGTTGACGGCGAGCTACTCGGCGCTCTGGAGCTGCTCACGCTTCTGAACGAAGTGGCGGGGCGGCACGGAGTTGGCCGGATCGATCTGGTCGAGGATCGGCTGATCGGAATGAAATCGCGCGGCGTGTACGAGACGCCGGGCGGTACTGTGCTGTACGCCGCGCACAGCGAACTGGAACAGCTCGTGCTGGATCGTCGTACGCTGGCGGCCAAGGACATGATCGCACCGCGATACGCCGATCTCGTGTACGAGGGCCGCTGGTGGACGGCGGAGCGTGATGCGTACGACGCATTCGTGGACGTAACGCAGCAGCGCGTGACGGGGAGCGTGACGCTGCGCCTCTTCAAGGGAACCGTGACGATAGCATCGCGGAGCAGCGCCTATGCACTGTACGACGAACGGTTCGTGACGTTCGGCGCCGACGACGTGTACAAGCAGGCGGACGCCGAGGGGTTCATTCGCCTCTACGGCCTCTCGACACGGGTGCAGGCGCTGCGCGATCGTGAGCGCGCAGCGAACGAGGAGCGCGCAGCGGCCGCGAAGCTGGCTGTGGCGTGACCCCTGCCCCGCACCGGCTGTGGGGTGGCCGGTTCGCTTCGGCAACGGCTCAGACGCTGCATGCGCTCAACAGTTCCATCGGCACTGACATCCGCCTCTGGCCCTTCGACATTCGTCTGTCGAAAGCGTGGGCGGTGGCGTTGTGGAACGCCGGTGTGCTCACTCGCGAGGAGAGCGACAAGCTCGAGGCTGGGCTTGACGCGGTAGCCGAACGTCTTGCCGCGGGCGAAGCGCCCGACCCTGCCGACGAGGACATCCACACCCTGATCGACCGGCTGCTGCACGAAGAGGCCGGCGATGTCGCGTCGAAGCTGCACACCGGGCGAAGCAGAAACGACCAGGTCGCCACAGCGACCCGCCTGTGGACGATAGATGCGTGCACGGAGCTCGACACGCAGGTGCAAGCGCTGCAGCAGGTAGTGCTCGAGCAGGCACGCCGCGTCGAAGACGTCCTGATGCCGGCATACACACACATGCAGCGTGCCCAGCCTGTGTCGGCCCCGCACTGGCTGCTGTCGCACTTCTGGCCACTCGAGCGGGACAGGACCCGCCTCGCACAGGTATCCCGCTCCGCCTCCGTACTGCCACTCGGCTCCGGCGCTGTTGCGGGCTGCGCCTTCCCCGTCTCGCGGCTCCTTCTTCAGGGCTCGCTCGGCTTTTCTTCCCTGACGCCGAACAGCATGGACGCGGTGTCCGATCGCGACTTCGTTGCTGAAATGCTGTTTGCCCTCACACTCCTGGGCACGCACCTGTCGCGGTTCGCGGAAGACCTGATCATCTACGGCTCCAGCGAGTTCGGCTTCGTTCGCTTCGGCGAGAGCTTCACCACCGGCTCGAGCATGATGCCGCAGAAGCGCAATCCCGATGCACTCGAGATCACGCGCGGCAACGCCGCACGCATGCTGGGTGACCTCACCACGTTGATGACTGTCCTCAAGGGCCTGCCGAGCGGTTACAACAAGGATCTGCAGGACGACAAGAGGGTGCTGTTCGATGCCGCGGACAGCATGTCGCTCGTGCTCCCCGCATTCACGGGCGCGGTGGCCGAGCTGGAATTCGACGCGTCGCGGATGCGCGCGGCGATCAGCAGCACGATGATGGCCACAGATCTGGCCGATTACCTCGTGCTGAAGGGAACGTCATTCCGGGAAGCGCATCTCGTTGTCGGCTCGCTGGTGCAGCTCGCAGACGAGCGCAAATGCGAACTCGATGCGCTCTCGGCAGAGGATTTCAGCACCGCTCACGCATCATTTGCCGACGACGTTCAGGAATGGCTGAAGCCCGAACGCTCGGTGGGCAGACGCGAAGCGGCAGGAGGGACGGGCCCTGGAGCGGTTCGCGCGCAGATGGAAGCGGCGGCAAAAGCGCTGGAGGCCCAGCGACCAGCTGCGGAACTGAGAGCTGCAAAGCCGCCAGCTGATGGCTGACAGCTATCAGCTGGCAGCTTTGCAGTTCTCAGTTCGCAGTTGACATAAGAAAGACCCGTGGCTCCGAAGCCACGGGTCTTTGCTTTCTGCTGCCAGCCAGTGCTGTCTTAGAACTCGATTCCGAACGTGATCGGAATGAACTGAATGTCGTCCGGGTCAATCGCGACGGTGTGCAGCCGTGCCTCGGCGAACGTCGTCAACGTTCCAAGAGCGAACTTGAAACCAAGGCCGGCGTTGATGCCGAAATCAGTTTCACCGTCGAAGCCGGAAACTTTAGTGTTGTACGCTCCCACTCCGCCTATCACATACGGGCGAACCGTCTGGCCACCGAGATGATAGAGCAGGTTCGCCGTCGCCCCGGCAATCCTGGCGGTCGGGTTGTCGTTTTCTCCCTCGAAGCTGTTGTAGAAACCCTCGAAGCGGACGCCCACTGCGCTTGCCGGGAAGTTGAAGCCAAGACTGCCCGTGGCGTTCCATCCCATCTTGTACTCATCGGCGAAGTCGCTGATCGGGGCGGACAGGCCAGCTGCCAGGCCGACGCTCACCGGGCGCTGCGCTTCCGCACTCGTTGCCGAAACCATCAGGGCACCCGCCAGAGCGAGGCCGGGAAGAATTCTATTGATCACCTGAGTTACCCTCCGAGTTCTCGATACCTGCTGAAAAGGCGGGCCCGTCGGCCACGCCAGAAAGTGCACCCATGAGTACCGCCAGGCTCTCATGAGGTTTCCGAAAATAGCGTGCAATTAATATCCTAATTGATTAGGATATTTCCATTATGGCCCTCTATTCGACCACAACGGCGGCGCTCGCCTTAGGCGTTGACCGGAAGCAGCTGGAAAACCTGCTCGGTCGCTGTCGGATCCCTGGAACCACCCGCGGCCGGCAAGGGCGCGCGCGTCGGCTCTCCAGGAACACCCTCCTGGCAGTGGCGGCAGTGCTCCGCCTCCAGCGCACGCTCGGCATCCCAGCCTCCAGGGGTGCGGAGCTTCTGGCGGACGGGCTCCTCTCCCACCCGCGAGGCAACGCGGGCACCTTACCCGGCGCGCTCTTCACTGCCCGTGAGGCTGAGGACAACGGGCCTCAGGCAGTCCGTGTCCCTGGGGGCGGAGCCGCGCTCCGTCACGGCCCCTTTCTGCTGCTGGTGGACGTTCCCGAGCTCGAGCGCGAGCTCGCACAGGCGCTCGCTGAGGCGATCGAGATGAGCCCCCGCCCGCGCCGAGGCCGACCCTACGGCACAGCGCGTCAGCACGGGGGGTAAGAAAAAGAGGCACCGTGCGGTGCCTCTTTTTGGCCTGCGTTTACTGCCTGTCGGCTCAGTGAGCTGCGGCCGTAGCAGCCTTCGTCACATTCTCCGCGGCCGGGCCCTTCTCGCCCTGCACGAGATCGAACTCCACAGCGTCGCCCTCGCCGAGCGACTTGAAGCCCGACCCCTGTATCGCGCTGTAATGGACGAAGCAGTCCTTGCTGCCGTCGTCAGGGGTGATGAATCCGAATCCCTTCGCATCGTTGAACCACTTCACTTTTCCGGTAGTACGCATCCCTGCTCCTTCAATAGTTGATGTCTGAACTGCCGCGCGGAAAATACGCGTCCCCGCCGCAGGCGACAAGAACGTAACGCGCAACCGTCATCACACTGCCGCGCGCTCGCGACACGCGTTTGCCGGGGTACTCCCTGGACGGCAAAGGGGCGTCGTGCACCGGGCGCCGTTAACTTGCACCCAACCCTTTCTGGTGTCGCAGTGCCCTCGCAGACCCCCGACAACTCCGAGCTTCAGCCCCGTCGCCAGACGGTAACCACGATCGTGGGCGGGGTCCCGATCGGCTCGGCGCACCCCGTAGTCGTACAGTCCATGACGAACACGGACACGGCGGATGCGGCCGCGACTGCCGCGCAGATCGTGGCCCTCGCTGAAGCCGGCTCAGAGCTCGTGCGCGTCACGGTTAACAACGATGCCGCGGCTGCTGCGGTCCCCGGGATCGCTGCACGGGTCCGCGATCAGGGTGCTGAGGTGCCGATCGTCGGTGATTTTCACTACAACGGCCACCTGCTCCTCGCACGCCACAAGGAGTGCGCACACGCGCTGGCGAAGTACCGGATCAATCCCGGCAACGTTGGCAGCAAGCGCCGGGACGAGAACTTCCGGGCGATCGTCCAGATCGCGATCGAGGAAGGGAAGCCGGTGCGCATTGGAGTGAACTGGGGCTCGCTCGATCAGGACCTGCTCACCGCGATGATGGACGCCAACGCCGCAAGCGACTCGCCGCGCGACTCGCACGACGTTTACCTCGACGCCATGGTGGAAAGCGCGCTGCGATCCGCAGAGCTCGCCGAAGAGACCGGGCTGCCTCACGACCAGATCGTCATCTCCACGAAGGTCTCGACCGTCGGCGATCTGGTGGAGGTTTACCGCCGCGTTGCCAGGCGTTGCGACTTTCCGCTGCATCTGGGTCTCACGGAAGCCGGGATGGGCACCAAGGGTGTGGTCGCGAGCACAGCCGGCCTCTCCATACTGCTCGCGGAAGGGATCGGCGACACGATCCGTGTGTCGCTCACTCCGCGTCCGAACGGCGACCGTACCGAGGAAGTGCGCGTGGCGCAGCAGATCCTGCAGTCGCTCGGCATGCGCAGCTTCGCACCGCAGGTTACCGCCTGCCCGGGGTGCGGCCGCACAACCTCCACCTTCTTCCAGAGCATGGCGGAGGACATTCAGAGCTACATCCGCGAGCAGATGCCGGCGTGGCGCGAGCGTTACCGCGGTGTGGAAGAAATGCGGGTCGCCGTGATGGGGTGCGTGGTCAATGGCCCGGGAGAATCGAGGCATGCGAACATCGGCATCTCACTCCCCGGGACAGCGGAGGCACCAAGGGCGCCCGTGTACGTCGACGGCCGGTTGGCGGTCACACTGCGCGGCGAGCGCATCGTCGCGGATTTCCTGCGCCTGCTCGATGATTACGTCGAGCGTACCTACGGTGAGGGGGAGCGCACCGAAGCCGCGCTGTCCATAGCTGAAACGGTTCTGCCGGAGGCGTAAGCGCCGGGCGCTTCGGCGGCCCACTCCTCCAGATCGAGGACGAAGCGCTCGAGCTCGTCCATGATCGCAGCGTCAAACGTGACCTCCCGCAACCGATCGTACACCGCGCGGTAGTACCCGGCGGTGCCCGCCTTGCCCAGCCGGAATCTGCGCCAGATCGTTTCCCGGTCTTCGGCGTCCCCGGTTCGGCGCAGGTCAGCGAGAATGGACCCGGCGTTGTGGATCTTGTCCGCAGCGCATACCCACCTCGCCGACTCGCTCGCGTCTCCGAGGCGCTGGATGTAGTCCTCCCTCTGCTCGTCGGACGAGAGCGGGGTGCCGCTGTCGTCCACATCGCGCTTCGATACCTGCAGCACCGTCTCCACGACCGGGTCGCCGAACTTGTCCCGGATGCGCTGCTCGAGAGTCTGCCGCGTGTAGGAGGACCGCACGCAGTCTTCGATCACGTCGTGCAGAATACCGGCGAGCACTGTGTCCTCATCGCGGCCGTAGCGGGTGAGGATCACGGCCACGTTCGCCGGGTGAGTCAGGTAGGGGAGGCGAGTGCCCTTCCGCACCTGCTGGTCGTGGTGCTTCGCGGCGAACGCGAAGGCGTGATTGATCCTGTCTGAGTAACCGCGCGTCATTGTTTCCCGGAAACTGCGTGCTGTTCGAATGTAGTCGCGTGCGCTCAGGCGGCGTAATCCCGTGTGGATCGTTCGGCAGTCGTGAACCACGTGAGAATCTGCTCCAGCCCGATTCTGTCCACCTCGCTGAAGCTCCCCGGCTGGTCCGAGTCGACGTCGAACACCGCGATCAGTTCCCCGGAGGCGTCGAACACGGGCACCACGATCTCCGAGCGCGCGCGTGGATCGCAGGTGATGTGGTTCTCGTGCCGCAGCACGTCGTCCACGATCACAGCCTCTCCGGTCTCAGCGGCGGTGCCGCACACACCGCGGCCGAAGTCGATCTCGAGGCAGCCGAGCGACCCCTGGTACGGACCCACGAGCAGCTTGCGCGGCGCGACCACCCGGTAGAATCCCGTCCAGAGGAATCCGAACGAGTGGTGCACCAGAGAGCTGATCGTCGCCATCGCCGCAGTCCGATCCCTCACCCCGGCGAGTGCCGTGGCCACAAAGCCACGGAGCTCGTCGTAGGCCTGCTCACGCGGAAGCTCGCGAAGGTCGAGTAGCTCTTCAGCCACCTATTGGAAGATTCCGAAGTATCCCAGTAACCACCATAGCAGCAGAAAGATGATGACGGTGCTGAAGCAGCCGCCACCGAGTTTTTTTGCACCGTACCCGGCAGCGAGCCCGCGCAATAGTTTGCTCACGTGTGTCCCCTGTTTATGAAAGCCGTCCCACCACCCTGCACGTGACGTACCCGTTGAAGCCGCGACGAAGCAACGGAACCAGGGTCTGATGACCGCGCCGCCCGCTGTAGTGCGCGACCGGTGGGGCCTGTATGTACCCGCCGCCGACCTGCATCTCGATGCACGCCGCGCACCGGGGCTGTCGTTCGTGTCGCACGCGCACTCCGACCACTGCTCCAGTGCACCCCGGATCGTATGCACCCGGGAGACCGCCGAGCTTCACCGCCGTCGCCGTGGCGTAAAGGAGGTGGTCACGCTGGGGTTCGGGGAGCAGCTCGCGCTGCAGAACGCAACCCTCGAGCTCACGCCGGCTGGCCACACACTCGGATCGGCGATGGCCATCGTCCGCTCGGATAGCGGCGTCCTGGCCTATACCGGCGACTACAAGCTCCGTCCGAGCCCTTTCTCCACCGGCGTTACGATCCCGCGCTGCGATACGCTGGTCATGGAGTGCACGTTCGGTGAATCGCGCTACCGATTCCCGCCGGACGCGGAGGTGCTCGACCGGCTCTATGCTTTTATCGATGCTACGCTCACAGCCGGCGACGTCCCGGTCGTGCTGGCGTATGCCTTCGGCAAGACCCAGGACGCCCTGTATCACCTCACGGCGCACGGCTACACTGTCGGGGTTCACGCCCCCGGGGCGGCGCTCTGCCAGGCGCATGTGGATCTCGGCTACGGCTTTCCGGGGCCCGGAAGCTGGAGCGAGTGGCCGGCGCCCGGCCCCCAGCCCCAGGTGCTGCTGATGACCGCACGCGGTCGCGACGAGCTGCCGGGAAGCAGCCGGCGCTATCGCTGCGTGCATCTCACTGGCTGGGCATGCAGCCGGAACCCGGGAAGGTTCATCGGACGGGATTTCGCGCTGCCATTCTCCGGTCACGCCGACTTCACTGACCTCGAGCGGACCGCGGCAGAAAGCGGAGCGCGGAAGATCTACACCGTGCATGGCAGCGCGCGATTCGCCGCGCACCTCAGATACCTCGGCCACGATGCCGAGCACCTGGTGCCCGGTAATACGTCAGCCAGTGCTGGAGTGGCAGCACCGGCGATGGCCGGGCCCGGCGTTGCACCTCCGGGTGAGCCGCGCGCTACTCAGCTCAGCCTGGGGCTCGCCTAGACCGCTGCCGGCTCGGCTGCGCGTCGCGGCCCAGTCGCGGTGCCCCGCGCCTTTTCCAGGTCGGGCGGCTCGGCGTCCCAGAGAACAACACCGTGCACGGTCATCTCTGCTTCACGGAGCTGCTTCATCATCTCTCGTAACCGCGTGACGCGCGTGTGACCGAGCCGTGCGCACAGAACCACGTCCCGCGACAGCAGGACCGTCGTCGGATGGACTCGTGTCTGATCCACGGCAGTGACGAACACGATCAGATCGTGCCTTGACGCCAGCCTGGTGAGATCGGCGCGGACGCGCTCGGCAAGCTCGGGGGATGGCTGGCCGCTCCGGCGTCCGCTGGGCATGACTGCCAGAACCTGATCCCGTCCTATCGCTACGTACTGGATTGCATCCGTCCAGCTGGTGGTTCCAGACAGAACGTCGCTCAGCCCCGGCTCACTCGGTACCTCCAGCGCACGCGCCACGCCGGCTGTGAGCGGGTCGGTATCGACCACGATGGCGCTGCGCGCCTCTCTCACGTCGAAGGCCGCTACGTTCACGCCCACGAGTGCCGCCACCTCCGGTTCATCGCCGGTGATCGCGAGATTCGTCAGGGGCTCTTCGCGTGTGGTGATGTGCAGATAGATGCTCCGATAGTGCCCGGCGAACGGATCCAGGTTCTCCGGGACGGCGATATCGCTCCGGCGCCGGTCACGCTCCGGTATCACTATCCGCGGGCGGGCGATGGCCATCACGCGCACTCCTGCCGTCAGCTCCGCCTCACGTGCGTCAGCTACACGCGGAGCCCGCATCTCGAGCAGAAGCACGAACCCGAAGCCAAGGGCAAGTCCGATCACTATGGCTGCGGCGAGCGTAGCCGAAAGCGGCGCACCCACCTCGCGCAGTTCCCGAGCGCGCCGTTCGAGTTCATCGATCTCAGCGTGGCGTGTGCGTATGCGGGTGAGCTCCTCGTCGGCGCCGAGGAGGTACCCTCGCGCCTCCTCCCGCTGCGCGAGCACCTGCAGCGTATCGATCACCAGCACCGGACGCGGTGGCGGGCGGGCCGGCAGCAGCGGTGCCAGCTCGGCGCGCAGTGCCGCGCGACGCCGTACGGCCGCAGCGGCGATCGATCGCCCGATTTCGCCGGCACGCGCGGTCAGCGAGATGTACATCGGGTCCGCACCGGTCATCGCGCCGAGCACTTCGCGCTCGCGCTCCACCTGTGCCAGCGAATCCAGCAACTCCGGAACTCCAGGGACTCCGTTCATTAACGGAGATTCGCCCAGAGCCCGGTAGGAGGAGGGCAGGGGAACGCTGTTGGCCCGGCTGATGAGGGCGCTGAGCCCGTTGACTGCAGCGATCAACTCCTCTCTGCGCGGTATGAGGTGCGGTGGAATGGTGTCGATGATCTCCGGCTCGGGAGCCATGGCATCGCTGCGGGCGAGCTGGAGCAGCGAGTCAGCGGTCACGATCTGCCGCGTCGCCTGCTGCCGGACCTGGAGAGCAGTCGTGGAATCCGGTCGGTCGGGGATGCGGGCGGCCACAGCGGTCGAAGCGCGTGTGGCCCGGCCGGGCACCAGGAGCAGCAGCATGAGTGCGAGCGCGGCGAGGGTCACCCCTGTCACAATGATCGCAGCAGGGCGTCGCATTGCGTTTGTGGCGCGCGCCCTCATCCAGAACGCCCTTGCGGCTACGCGTCTCATGGGGAGGGAACGCTACAGGCGGAAAGACAAAGCGGAAGCGCTATCATGCGCTTCCGCCTCGTGCCAGCATCGTGCCCGCGCCGCGGCGGAGCGGAGGGACTTACTGGACGGTGATCTGACCGCGCATCCCCATGGCGAGGTGCGGGGTGCAGAAGTACGGGTAGTTGCCCGGAGCGACATTGGCGAACGAGATCGTATAGGTCTCGTTCGGCTGGAGGAAGAGCTGGCTGGCCAGCTCGGAGCGCTGATCGGGCATGTTCGCGGTCAGCTGGGCGCGGCCGGCGGCCGGAATCGTGTTCGGATCGAAGCTCACGTCGTGCGGGAACCCGTTCACGTTGATGAAGCGGACGCCGTCTCCGGCCTTGATCGTGAGGTTCGCCGGCTCGTACCGGTACCCGGTTTCATCGCCAACCATCCGCACTTCGTGCGTGGTCCCGGTGATGGGCGCGGCGGTGGCCGTTCCCGCTGCGGGGGCGGAGGAGCTCATTGCTACGGTGGCAGTGTCCTGTGTCGTGCCGGAACCCTGCGTGCCGGTGCCACCGCAGGCACTCACAGCTGCGGCGAGGCCGATCACAGCGGCCAGGCTGAAAACTCGCATTACGGAAATACCTCCAGAGGCATGACAAGTTTGGGTCCGCAATCGCGGACCTTGTGAATTTATTCACAAGCACACGGGTGGCGCAACGAGGCAGACCACTGACGCACTCAGTTACTGACGGCCTGGCGCCACCAGCCGAGGCTCGTGCCATCAGAATCCAGTCAGTAGCCGCCTGTCTACCTGGGTGGTATCACCGACGTATGCGAATCTGACGTCCCGGATGTACCGGCGGGCAGCTCGCTGGACCTGCTCAGGTGTAACGGTCCTGAGTTCGTCAACGAAACGCTCGGCAGCGCGCCAGTCGCCGCGGTAGATCTCGGCACGGGCCAGGAAGTTTGCCTGCGCCGCGTGCGTCTCGTTGTCGAGGAAGTAGTCGGTGATGTAGTGCGCCTCCATGCGCTTCAGTCCATTCGGGTCGAGCGTCTCCATCTTCAGCTCGCGCACCGCCGCCTGCATCAGCCGGAGTACTTCCGTCGGTGAGACTGTGGACACGTACAGCCCTGCGGCAGTCGCGGCCTTTTCGAGGTACGGCGAGTGGACGTCATACGTCAGATTGCGACGAGTGCGGATCTCGGCGAACATGCGACCCGTCAGCGCAGTTGTCGCGATCCGCATCACGACCGCGTCGCGGTCGTTGGCCAGCGGACCGGGGAAGTATCCCAGGATGTAGTTCGTCGGGAGGCGGCGGTGCTCCATCACGACCGCTGAGCCGGCGCGAGGCAGCGGCGGCGGCAGGGTCCACTGGTAGTCGCCCCTTGGAAGAGTCCCGAGCGTGCGACGAACCATCGCCTCCAGGTGGTCACGATCGATGTCGCCGACGACCACGAGCAGCATCCGCGAGCTCACCATCTGCGTCTCGTGATATCGTCGCAGGTCTGCAACCGTTATCGCGCTCACCGACTGCTCCGTCCCCGCCACCGGGAGTCCGTACGGATGACCTGCGAACGCAATGCTGTCCGCCAGGTAGTGCGCCAGTGCGTCGGGGTTGTCCCGCCTCTGAGCCAGCGCTGCAAGCAGCCGGTGACGCACGAGCTCGACTTCCCGCTCAGGCAGCGTTGGGAACATCACCCGCTCCGCCAGAATCGCCCAGGTGGAGTCGAACCTGTCGGTGGTGGTACGCAGCCCGATCATGGTCCAGTCTGTGGACGGCTCGACCACGATCCCGCCGCCCAGCCGCGACATCTTCCGTCGCAGCACATCGCGCGGATAGCTGCGGGTGCCATGCTCCGATGCATCGAGAAGCAGCAGCTCGATACCGGCAGTCTCCTGCGTGACCTGACGAGTGCCGCCAAGCAGGTAGAGATTCGCAGCCACCACTCCGGCGACGTCGGAGCGGCGATGGATGACCTTCACTCCACCGGCGTCGAAACTGGTAGTGTTTGCCTGCGGCGACGGCGGCTGACGCCCAGTTGGACCGGGATCGGACTGATCGTTCAGTGAAGCCGGGGCAGGCGCCATGAAAATCGCCGCTGGGAGAATGGCTGCGAGCAGGGACGCGACGCGCATCAGCGACCCCCGCTGCCGCGTACCACGCCGCCGGTGCGCATGAGCTCCGCCTCGGTGAGATTGAGCTGCTGCCGTGCAGCGGGTGCGATCATCACGCCGACGACATGCGGCTTGTTCACGATGTAGCGGCGGGCGTACGACCGCAGGTCGTCAACTGTCTGAGCTGCCATGTTGTCCACATATCCCATGTAGTACTCGAGGCTGGCGACGCTCCACCAGAAACCGAGCGTGTGAGCGAAGCCTGACGCGCGCTCCCGATCGAACGCCGACGAGACGGCGCGCTGTGCTTTCGTAGCCTCTATCTCTTCAGGGTCGAAGTACCCGGGAGTGTCGAATCGCGCGATCTCCGCGAACAGCGCATCGAGCGCCTCGCGCAGCCGGCTCGGAGTCGTCTGGCCGCTGATCGTTATCGGTCCGACGTTGTTCAACGTGTAGTAATTCACGATCACCCCGTGCCATAGCCCGCTGTCCACCAGGCGCTGCTGCATCCCCGAGCCTGGGTCGTTGAGCACGTCAGAAAACACGTCGGCGGTGTAAGTGGCGCCAGGATCCACCCCTACGCTCGGCCCCTGCCACTGCACGAACACTGTGACAGCGCCCACGTCCTCCTCCACGATCACCGCGGAATTGCCGGTGAGAGGCGGGATTGGCGGGATGGGATGAGCGACGAACGGATCAGCGCCCCGCGGAATACTGCCGAACTCGCGCTCAGCGAGCTCGAAGGCCCTGGCCACCTGCACGCTGCCGGAGATGATCAACACCGTGTTGTTCGGCACGTAGTACGTATTCTGGATGAACTGCATCTGCTCGGGAGTGACATTCCGCAGAACGTCGCGGTCGCCGATGGTGTTCTTGCGGCTGAAGTTCCCGGGGTATAGAAGGCGGTCCAGTTCTCTGGTCAGGCGGAAGAACGGGTTGGATTCCTGCCGGTCGTACTCGCCCAGCACCACTTCTCGCTCCCGCTCCAGCTCATCACGTCGAAAGAGCGGCGCCTTGTAGCCAGCCGCCAGGAGGCCGAGCGCCGGGGCCAGGCTGTCTGCCGAGACGCTGAGGAAGTAGTTCACGTTCTCCTCCCGCGTCGTCGCATTGTAGATCGCTCCCATCGTGCTCAGTCGCTCGACATACTGGTCGGGACGGGGATTATCGCGATTCGCGCGGAAGAACATGTGCTCGTACATGTGCGCCAGCCCGGCGGTCTCCGGGATCTGCGTGAATGCACCGTTCTTCACGTCGAGCTCGAGCGTGACTATCGGCACGCCGTGGTTCTCCACGACGATCACTTCCAGGCCGTTCGCCAGGACCCGTCGGTGGATGATCTTCTCGAGCTCGGCACGCTGCGCACCGGCCGGGACGGCGGTAAATGCCAGCGCCGCGGCGGCGAACGTCAGAGTGGCGCCACGGAGGACGCGTCGGTTTCTTACAGAACGCATTCTGGTGATCACGTCCTCGATGATAACGGAAGACAGGCTCGCGCACCTCGAGCGCCGACTGGAGCCGGCACAGCTGCGTCGCGACGAGCCACTCGGACCCTATACGACTTTCAGGATCGGCGGGCCAGCCGATCTCTTCTACACCGCCGAATCCGCGGACGATCTCGCGTCGGCGGTCACGGCGGCCCGTGAGCTGGAGATCCCCTGGTTCGTCCTGGGGCTCGGTGCCAACGTCCTCGTCGGCGACCGGGGCTTTCGCGGCCTGGTTATTAGAAACTCCGCAAAGCACTTCAGGTTCCACGGCGACGGGCGGCTGTGGGTGGAGAGTGGCGCCGTCGTCGGCCATCTCATTCCTCTCGCGGTCGAGCGCGGCTGGTCGGGGCTGGAGCACTACATCGGCATCCCCAGCACCGTGGGTGGCGCACTGTGGCAGAACCTGCACTTCCTCTCGCCCGCCCCGGCTCGTGAGCGCACGATGTTCATAGCCGAGGTGTTCTCTTCCTGTGAGATCCTGAGCGAGGAGGGCGACCGGCGCGATGTGGGCGCCGATTACGTGCAGTTCGGCTACGACGACAGTGTTTTCCACCATCGCCGTGACGTCGTGCTCTCGGCCACCTTTCAGCTGACGGCTGAAGAGCCGGCGACAATGCACCGGATCATTCAGGAGAACCTCAGCTGGCGCGGCTCCCGTCATCCCTGGCTTGAGTTCCATCCCAGCGCCGGGTCCATCTTCAAGAAGATCGAGGGGATCGGCGCCGGAAGGCTGGTGGACCAGTGCGGGCTGAAGGGGTTCCGTCACGGCGGTGCGCAGATCTCGCACATTCACGCGAACATCATGGTCAACCTTGGCAACGCCACCGCCAGGGACGTGCGCGAGCTGACCGAGATCGCACAACGCACGGTCGAGGAGCGGCTCGGCTATCGCCTCGAGCCCGAGGTAGGCTTCATCGGGGAGTTCTGAGCGGCGGCGATCCACTCCTTCCATGCGGCCTGGTCCTCTCCGATGGCAATCCTGTGCTGCCAGCGCGTGAGGGGCATCACGAGCAGGAGCGGCTCGTCCTGCAGCTTCTCGAGCCAGCGATCGTCAGTGAGCCGCGTGTGCGCCAGCCCCAGATCCTGATACCGGCGGGAGTCCCGGTCGATAAGGCGCTGCATCCCGAACTTCTGCACGAATCGCATCAGCTCGCCGCGGGACGCTGCGCGCTCCTCGAGATCGACGAAGTGCGTCGTGATGCGACGCTCTGCAAAAAACCGGAGTGCCTTGCGCGTATCGGAGCTCTTTCGCGTGCCGAACACCTGCACTTCCATCAGCCGTGCACCATCGCGCGCAGCGCGTCCTCGCAGGCCGCAAGGCACTCGCGCAACCGGGTCACAGTGTGGTCGCCCATGTGGCCGATGCGGAACGAGGCGTCGCCGAGTGCGCGGTAGCCGGGGCCCACCACGTAGCCCTGCGCAGCAACCGCCGCAACGAGCTCGTTTCCTGAGGATCCCGCAGGCAGCCGCACTGACGTGACCGTTGGCGAGCGGTGTGCCCGGTTGACAGAGATCGCGACGTCGAGCGCGTGCTCAGATCGCAGGTTGTCCACCCACTCCTCAGTACACTCCCGCATCTTCGCGTGCCGCGCCCAGCGTGCCTTCAATCCTTCCCGGCGGATCGCCTGGAGCTGAGCGTCCAGCGCAAACAGCAGCGGGATCGCCGGCGTGTTGGGCGTCTCGCTGCGGGCAGCCATCGCCTCATGCTCCAGCAGATCGAAGTACATGCCGCGCTGCGCCGAAGCTGATGCTCCTGCCACGAACGCCGGAGTCGCAGCAGCGAACGCGAGCCCGGGCGGCAGAGCCAGCGCCTTCTGTGACCCGGTCAGCGCGAAGTCGATCCCCCACTCGTCGAACTGGAACTCGGCACCGCCGATTCCGCTCACGCTGTCCACCACGCACGGCACGTCGTGCTCCCTCGCGGCCGCCGCCAGCGCCTGCACGTCGTTCAGCGCGCCCGTTGACGTCTCACAGTGCACGATCGTGATCACAGCGTAGCGCTGCGCGGTGAGGCGTCGCCGGAGCTCGTCGGGGTCGTGCACTTCGCCCGGCGGGACCTCATAGCGATCACACTCACGGTCGGTCAGTTCAGCTATGCCGGCGAAGCGTGCAGAGAATGCGCCGTTCACCAGCGCCAGCATCCGGCCCGCGGGTGCGCACCTCACGCCCGCCTCCATCAGTCCCGTCGCAGAAGAGGTGCTGATGAACACAGGCCTCGCGGTGCGGAACACGTACCGCAGCCCCGACTGCACACGCTCGAACAGCTCGTGGAACTCCGGACCCCTGTGCGGGATCATCGGCCGCGTCATTGCGCGCATGATTTCCGGCCGCACTTCGGTGGGCCCCGGAAGGAAGAACCGGCCGAAACGCGGCATCAGCCGCGATCCGCTGTGGCGGAGAGCACCACGGCCTCGAGATCAGCAAAGTTCTCCAGCACGAAATCCGCCCGCTCCACGATCTCCTCGCGCCGCACGAAACCGACGTACGCCGCGAACGCATCCACAACCGGCTTGAGCTCGGCGTCCGTTATTCCGTCGCCGACGGCCAGCACCGGAGGAGTGGGCGCGAGACGCTCCACCAGCAGCCGCTTTCCCTGCTCAGCTGCGGTCAGCGCCGTCTGATCGAAGCGGACGTACGCACCTTCCGGATCATATTCCAGCGGAACGGCGTGCACGTCGTGGTCGGGGACGCCCAGCCTTGCCGCGAGCGGCAGTACGGCCTCACGCACCCCGCCGGTCACGAGCAGGACGCGGACTCCGGCGACAATCAGGTGCCGTACGACCTCGGTGGCCCCAGGCGCGATCGCGTCGAGGTACGCGTTGGCGAGGTGCTCCACTTCGCCGCGCGTCGGACGCACCATGTCGAGCCGGGCGGCATACACGTCCCCAAGCTTCCGCCGCCCACTCATCGCGTCGGCGGTGAGCTCGGCGATGCGGGTCGCCACCCCTGGATCACGCAGCGAGGCGAGCCAGTCGATCCCCTCCATTCCGGAAACCGTCGAGTCCACATCGAGCACAACCGTCGCGAACCGCGGCGTCACTGCCGCGCTCCCGCGGGACCAAGCGTGACTACGGTCGCGGATCGGATGTCGGGGTGCGCCAGCAGCTGTTCGCGCAGCTCCGCGCTGATTCCGCCGTCCACCGAGATAGCCGCGAGTGCGTCACCGCCCTGCGCCAGTCTTGCCTGGTGGTACTCGGCGATGTTCACGCTCGCATCGCCGAGCAGTGTGCCGACGCGTCCTATCACACCCGGCACGTCACGATTCGTGAGAATGAGAAGCGTTCCCCGTGGCTGCACGTCAACATGGAATGCGCCGATGCGGGTGAGCCGCGGCGGCGCGCCCGCTGGTGCGGAGCCGGCGACGGCAACCTCGTGCATTTCCCCTCCCACCGCGACTTCCATCGACCACTCGTCTTCCAGCGGGGATCCGGTGGTCACGGCGAGCTCGATGCCGCGCGCCTCCGCGAGGGGACGTGCGTTGATGAGGTTGAGACGCTCGGTCGCGACCACTCCGCGCAACACGCCGGCAGCCGCCGCCGACAGCAGCGCCGCTGCTGCGCCTGACTGCTTCGGTCCCACTCGCAGGGAAACTCGTCGTACGGCCAGATCCCCCTGTGTTGCAAGCAGCGCACGGGCGACTGCCGCGGCCCGCTCCGCCACCTGCAGCGGGCCCGCAACCTCGGACCAGGTGACTCCCTCCAGTACGGCAATGTTCACCGAGCGGGACAGCTCTCCGCTCAGCAGGGCGTCACGCACGGCGGCGCACACCTCGACCGACACGTTACGCTGTGCCTCCAGCGTGGACGCGCCTATGTGGGGCGTCAGCACGACCTTCTCTTCCCTGCGGAGCGGATGGTCCTCGGCCAGGGGTTCACGCGCGAAGACATCGATCACTGCCCCCCCGAGACGACCGCCGGCAAGCGCCTCCGCCAGCGCGTCCTCATCGACTATCCCGCCGCGTGCGAGATTCGCCACGATCGCTCCCCGTGGAAGCCGGGCGATCTCCCTGGGTCCGACCATCCCTTTCGTCTGCTCCGTGAGCGGTACGTGCAGGGTAACGATGTCAGATCCGGCCAGGAGATCGTTGAGACTCGCCGCCCGGCCCACCCGCAGACCCTGAAAGCGCGCGTCGGCGACGTATGGGTCGTAGGCAGCGACCTCCATCTCGAACGCGGATGCGCGTCGGGCGACTTCGCTGCCTATGCGACCGAGTCCGACTATCCCCAGCCGCCTGCCGCGCAGCTCACGACCCAGAAACCGTGAGCGGTCCCACCGGCCCGCGTGCATGGCACCGTCCGCCTGCGGGATGTACCGCAGCAGGCCGAGTACCCCGCCGAAAAACAGCTCTGCGACCGCAACGGTGTTCCCAGCCGGAGCGTTTATCACGGCCACGCCCAGCTCGGTGGCCACGTCCAGCGCGATGTTGTCGATTCCGACTCCCGCCCGCCCGATAACACGCAGCCGAGGGCCGGCTCTGAGGAGCTCCGGGGTAATTCGGGTCGCACTCCGGCCGACCAGAGCGTCGTACTCTCC